>NZ_JBSFRG010000027.1:0-92481 GCF_053589115.1 Rhodococcus sp. NPDC003383
CCCCTGCTCGTCCGCCGGCCGCCCCGCGCGCGCCCCACCCGCCGACTCAGCCCGGTGCGCCTGTCCCCGCCCGCCGACCGCCGGCGCGGCCCGGACTCCGTGGGGAGTCCGGGCCGCGGCGGGCGGATACGGGTCGCGCTACACGGCGACCTTCTGCAGCTGCGGTTCCTTCTCCGGGACCGGGTGACCGTCGTCGTCGCCGAGCATCGACTCGTCGAACGGCAACCGGCCGGCCAGCACCTCGTCGACGCGGGCACGGTCCACGGTCTTGGTCCACGTGCCGATCAGCAGGGTCGCGATGGCGTTGCCGGAGAAGTTCGTGACGGCACGCGCCTCGGACATGAACCGGTCGACACCGACGATCAGGCCGACCCCGTCGACGAGGTCCGGGCGGTGGCTCTGCAGCCCACCGGCGAGGGTGGCGAGCCCGGCGCCGGTCACCCCGGCCGCACCCTTCGACGCGATGATCATGAACAGCAGCAGCGACAGCTGCTCGGCCAGCGCGAGCGGGCGGCCCATCGCGTCGGCGACGAACAGCGCGGCCATCGTCAGGTAGATCGCGGTGCCGTCGAGGTTGAAGGAGTAGCCGGTGGGTACGACGACACCGACGGTGGTGCGCTGCACGCCCAGGTGCTCCATCTTGGCGATCAGGCGCGGCAGCGCCGACTCGGACGAGGACGTCGCGAAGATGAGCAGGTATTCGCGGGCCAGGTAGCGGACCAGCTTGAACACCGAGACCCCGGCGACCGCGCGCAGCAACGTGCCGAGGACACCGAACACGAACACCAGGCACGTCAGGTAGAACGCGAGCATCAGCGCACCGAGCTGGAGGACCGCGCTCAGGCCGGTCTGCCCGACCACATTGGCGATCGCGCCGAACGCGCCGATCGGGGCCAGCCACAGGATCATCGTCAGGATCTTGAACACGAGCTTCTGCACGTGCGCGACGCCACGCAGGATCGGCTCACCGGACTTGCCGATGCCCTGGATCGCGAAGCCCACGAGCAGCGCGACGAACAGGGTCTGCAGCACGCTGCCGGAAGTGAGCGCGGACAGCATCGAGGTCGGGATGATCCCGGAGATGAACTCGGCGGTGCCGCCGGCTTCGTGGGCCTTCTCGGCCAGTGCCGCACCGGAGGATGCGGTGGATGCGTCCAGGGTCAGACCGCTGCCCGGGTCGAGCAGGTTGCCGACGAACAGGCCGATGCCGAGCGCGACCGTCGACATGCCGACGAAGTAGATCAGGGCGAGACCACCGATGCGGCCGACGCTGGCGGCCGCGCGCACCGAGCCGATTCCCAGCACGATGGTGCAGAAGATGACCGGGCTGATCATCATCTTGATGAGGTCGACGAACGTGGTGCCGAGGATGCCGAGAGACTTGCCGACGTCCGGTGCCTGCCAGCCGACCAGCACACCGGCGACAACGGCGACGACGACGCCGATGTACAGCCAGTGGGTCCGGTCCTTGCGCCGGGACGCCCGGTCCTTGCGCAGAGACACTGCTGTGGTGCTCATGGGTTGCCCTTCGATCACGGATACGGATTCGGTGGCAGCCGGTAGGACTCGGGATTCGACCGTGGTACGGCCGGCTGCTGCGGGACCCTGGTAGGGATGTTCCACGCCCGGGTGGTGACCGGTATCACTTCCACCTACCAAAATGGTGATGGTGGGTCGGCGCACGGAGAAGATTGCGTACATAGTGTTCACGGGAGGTCGCCGGTGAACCGTCACGGCACACGCCGGCCGATGAGCGTGGCGGGGCAGCTGCTGATCCTGCAGCTCGTGGTGTTCACCGTGGTCACGATCGCCGCAGGGGCGCTGTTCGTCGTCGACGAACGCCGCGACGCCGACGCCACGACCCGCCTGGCCGTGACCGATGTCGCGGTGACCACCGCCCAGCTCCCCGACGTCGCCGAAGGTCTGCGGTCCCCCGATCCGACCGCGGCGCTGCAGCCGCTCGCCGAGCGGATCCGCACCTCCACGGGCGTCGATTTCGTTGTGGTCGTCGACCCGGACGGGATCCGGGTGACCCATCCCGTGCCCGAGCAGATCGGGCTTCCCTACACCGGCCACATCGAGCAGGCCCGTGCCGGGCAGACGTACAGCGAGACGTACACCGGCAGTCTCGGGCCGTCGATCCGGACGATCGCCCCGGTGTACGCGGACGACGGCACGCTCGCCGGGTTCGTGTCGGTCGGGGTGACCCGGGAGCGCATCTCCGAGGCCTTCCTGCGCGGCCTGCCCGGCATCGTCGCGGTCGTCGCGGCGGGGCTGGCGGTGACCGCGGCCGGCGCCGTGCTCATCGCCCGCCGGCTGCGGCGGCAGACGCTGGGGCTGAATCCGGACCAGTTGCTGCGCATGTACGAGCATCACGACGCGGTGCTGCGCGCGATCGGTGAGGGCCTGGTCGTGTTCGGCACGTCGGGCGGTGGGACACCGCGCGTCGACGTCGTCAACGACGAGGCCCGCAGGTTGCTCGGCCTCCGGTCCGGGCCGGTGTCGTTCGAGTCGCTGCCGGAGACCCTGCGCAGGCTCGCGACCGGCGAGGAGGTGCGTGACGAGGTGCACCTGACCCGGGACCGGGTGCTGGTGGTGGGCAGCGACGCGGTGCAGTGGGAGGGCCGGCGGATCGGGACGGTCGTGACCCTGCGCGATCACACCGAGTTGCGCGGCGCGCTCGGGGAGCTGGATTCGGTGCGCGGGTTCGCCGAGTCGCTGCGGGCCCAGGCCCACGAGTCGGCGAACCGGTTGCACACGATCATCACGATGGTCGAGCTGGGCCGGTCCGAGGAGGCCGTGGCGTTCGCGACGCGCGAGCTGGCGGTGTCCCAGAACCTCATCGACCGGTTGACCGCCGACGTCGCCGAACCGGCGCTCGCGGCGCTGCTGCTCGGCAAGGTCGACGAGGCCGCCGAGCGCGGCGTCGAACTGACCGTCACGGAGGACACCGCGCTCGGTCCGGTGCCGTCGGTGCCGTCCCGCGACCTCGTCACTCTCGTCGGGAACCTGATCGACAACGCGATCGACGCGTCCCGCGCCGCCGACGAACCGTGGGTGGAAGTCACTGTTCGTGAAGAGGATTCGACGATGATCGTCGAGGTCGCCGACAGCGGGCCGGGAATGTCGCCGGACACCCTGGCGCAGGCGATGCAGCGCGGATATTCGACGAAATCCGAACATCGCGGACTCGGGCTGGCACTGGTCGCGCAGGTCGTCGCCCGCCACCGCGGGGTCCTGCGCACCGAACCGTCCCTCGGCGCCATGATCGTCGCGGAAATTCCCCTCGGGGGTCGCTCGTGATCCGGGTGCTCATCGTCGAGGACGAACCGCTCATCGCGCAGGCCCACCGCGAATACCTCGGGCGGATACCGGGATTCGAGGTGGTCGATGAGGTGCACACCGGCACCGCCGCACTGCGGGCGGCGACGGCGGCCGTACGCCGTGGCGAACCGATCGACCTGGTCCTGCTCGACATCGGCCTGCCCGACATGAGCGGGCTCGACGTGGCGGCATCACTGGGAGGGTTGCGGCCGAGCCCGGACATCATCGCCGTGACCTCGGCCCGGGATCTCGAAGTGGTCCGCACCGCCGTGTCCCGCGGCATCGTGCTGTATCTGCTCAAGCCGTTCACGTTCGCCGCGCTGCGCGACAAGCTCGAGCACTACGTCGCCTACCGCACCGCGCTGGGTTCAGCGGAAACCGCGGTCGCGCAACACGATATCGATCGGGTGATGGCCGCGCTGCGCACGTCGAACACGAAGGCGTCCGCGCCGAAGGGCATCTCCCCCGCGACCCTCGACCGGATCGCCGGGTTCCTCCGCGAGGCGGACGGTCCCCGCACCGCCGCCGAGGTCGGGACAGCGGTCGGGGTATCGCGTGTGACGGCGTGGCGGTACCTCGAACGTCTTGCCGACGACGGTCTGCTCGTCCGCATCACCGAGTACGGCCGGGCCGGCCGCCCTCAGGTCCGTTACGCCCGCAATCCCCGCCCCACCCCGGGTGACGGGAACCGGCATCCGGACTGACCGGGTGCAGTCCCGTCACCGGGGAGGGCAGGGCGTATCGACTCAGTCCCGGTCCCGTCGTGCCGCACGGAGGTCCCGAGTCGACTGCTTCGAATCGGTGTAGGGCGCGTCCTTTCGGTTGCACGCCTGGACGAACATGTCGAGAAAACTCCTCTCTCGCCGGGCGGGACGGGCTTCCCTGCCCGAGTCGGCGCTACCGCTCGCAGCAGTCATGGACCGTTCTCCTTCGATCATCGCCGGGACACCGGCCGGTTGGGCGCCGGGCGCCGGTTCCTACATCGGCACCACCGAGAGGAGCCAGGTGTAGGCCTCGACGAGGGGCGTGTGGACAGCGAGGAAAGCAGCTTCTACCAGGGCTCGCATACAGACGTCTCCTTTTCGTTCCCACCGCGTCGAGAGAGTCGACGCGGCGAACGCTCCTCCGAGCGTCCATCAGGGATTCGGAGCAGGTGTGCAGGAGGATGGGTGGACCCGGAATGTCGATTCCGGGCACTCCGAGCCCGGTAGTGGTAGAAGTGCTTGTCTCGAGTCACCAAGGAGAACGAACCGTGCGCATCGCCAACCTCGACAACCGTGCCGTCCTCGTCGTCGGTGATCCCGGCGACGAGCGCGCCGTCGATATCGCCACCGCGTCCGACGGCAGGTTCGGTCCGGATCTGCCTTCGGTCTTCGCGTCGTGGGACGAGGTGCGGGCGTGGGCCTCCGAGGTGGACCCGGCAGGCACGACCACGACGGCGATCGACCGCACCCGCCTCGGCGCCCCGTCGCCCGCACCGCGGCAGGTGTTCGCGATCGGACTGAACTATCGCGAGCACGCCGCCGAATCCGGTATGGAGGCGCCGACGCACCTGCCTCCGGTGTTCACCAAGTACGTCTCGTCGTTCTCCGGTCCCGATACCGAGGTCGTCATCCCGGACGGTGGCAACGTCGACTGGGAGGTCGAACTCGTCGTCGTCATCGGACGACAGGGACACCGGGTCGCCGAGACCGACGCGTGGTCACACCTCGCCGGCGTGACCGTCGGACAGGACATCTCCGAACGCGTGGCCCAGATGCGTGGTCCCGCACCGCAGTTCGGTCTCGCCAAGTCGTTCCCGGGCTTCGCGCCGCAGGGTCCGTGGCTGGTCACCCCGGACGAGTTCGCCGACCCGGACGATCTCGAACTCGGGTGCCGGATCGACGGCGAGGAGGTCCAGCGGGGCCGGACGCGGGAGATGATCTTCCCGGTGCCCGCGTTGATCGCCGCCCTGTCGGAGAACGTCACGCTGTATCCCGGGGACGTGATCTTCACCGGGACGCCCGCCGGCGTCGGCATGGGTCGCGACCCGCAGCGGTACCTGCAGCCCGGCGAAACCCTCGACACCTGGATCGAGGGCATCGGGGAACTGCACCAGCGGTTCGTCGCGGCGGGGCGGGCTCAGTAGACGACCGAGTCCGTGCCTGCCGCACGCCCGAGATAGGCCCGCTCGAGCACCTCCGGTGATGCGGCGAGGTCGGCCGCGGCGCCGGTCGTGGTCACCTCGCCGTGCCGGAGCACCAGTGCACGGTCGGCAACGGTGAGCGCCATGTGCACGTGCTGTTCGACCAGCACGGCGGCAACCTGCCGCTCGTCGACGAAGCGCCGGATCACCGGCAGCAGCGACTCGACGATCACCGGCGCCAGCCCCATGCTCAGCTCGTCGATCAGCAGGACCTTCGGTGCCTGCATGAACGCGCGCCCGATTGCGAGCATCTGCTGCTCCCCGCCGGACAACAGGCCCGCCGACACGTCGAGCCGTTCTCCCAGCTGCGGGAAGTAGTCGATCACCTCCGCGATCGTGGTGCCACCCGGCCTGCGCGCGAGGCGAAGGTTCTCGGTCACCGTCAGTCCGGTGAACAGTGCCCGATCGTCCGGGACGAGCACGATCCCCGCCTTCGATGCGGTTCGGGCGCTGCCCGGCTTGATCCGTACCCCGGCGAGTTCGACCGTCCCGGCGAGTGGCGACAACAACCCGGCGAGGGTGATCAGCAGCGTCGTCTTGCCCGCCCCGTTGGGCCCGAGCACGGCCATGATCTCGCCGGCCCGGAGCTCGAAGCCGACATCGCGCACACACGCCCTGCCCCGGACGTAGCCCGCAGAGAGACCGTCGCAGTTCATCATCGTCGTCGTCATGTGCCCGATTCCGCCTTGCTCTGGGTCGCACCGAGATACGCCGCGACCACGTCCGCGTTCGTCCGAATCTCGGCCGGGGTACCGTTCGCGATCACCCGGCCGAGATCGAGGACCACGATGCGATCGCACAGTTCGAGGACCAGGTCCATGTCGTGGTCGACGATGACGATCGTCACGCCCGCATCCCGAACCACTTTCAATTTCTCTCCGAGCCAACGACTCTCGGCACTCGCCAAACCTGCGGCGGGTTCGTCGAGCAGCAGCACCTGCGGTTGTCCCGCCAGCGCGCGGGCCACCGAGACCAATTGCTTGCGTCCCTGCGACAACTCACCGACCGGGCGGTCGACCAGCGCGGTGAGACCGAGCATCCGGAACAGGGAGTCGCTCCATTCGGCCGACTCCTTCCCACGTCGCCACCCGCCGGCGGCGAACGTACCGACGGCGACATTCTCCCGAACCGAGAGATCGTCGTAGAGCGACATGTCCTGGAACGTCCGGCCCAGTCCGAGCCGACTCCGCCGGTGCGGTGGAAGGTCGTCGATCCGCTTGTCCCCGAGCGCAACCGACCCTCCAGCCTTCGCGAATCCGCTCAACGCGTCGATGCAGGTCGTCTTTCCCGCACCGTTGGGCCCGATGAGTCCGACGATCTCGCCGGATCGCACTTCGGTGGCGAAGTCGGCCAGTGCAGTGACGGCTCCGTGGGTCACCGTGAGGCCGTCCGCGGCGAGGACCACCTTCCCGGCGGCGTCGCTGTCCGCGGAGACCGTGGACAACTCCGCCCCGGACGCGGTCGCGCCGCTTCCGATATCGTCGAGATCTTCTGTCTTCGAGCCGGTTCCGGAACCGAACCGGTCTCGGAGCCGCTGCATCTGCACGACCACCTGACCGGCGATGCCCTCGGGGTAACCGATCACCGTGAGGACCAGCAGGACACCGCCGATGAGCGCGTAGTAGTCCGCGAATCCCAGCAGCCGGTCCATGAGGACGAACACCACACCGCCGGCACCGAGCACCCCCGAGAGGATGCCACCGCTCACCAGCGTGACACCCGCGATGTAGATCATCGCGAACATCGCGATCCCGCCGATGGTGGAGTACGACTCGGCGGTTGCCACCGTCTGCTGGTAGGCCATCAGGGATCCGCCGAGTCCGGCGATGAACGCGCCGATCGCGAACGCCGCGAGTTTCGTTCGCGCCACGTTGATCCCGGACGCGGCCGCGGCGCGCTCGTTGGCGCGAACGGCGAGCATGGCAGCACCCAACCGGCCCGTTCGCAATTTGACCACCGCCAGCGCGACGATCACGAGGACGAATAGGCAGAGGAACCCGAACACCGTCCGCGGGTAGCCCGCCCCGGATCCGATCGACAGGTCGATTCCGAACAGGGTCGGTTTCGCGACCGGTGCTCCCCCCATTCCGCCGTTCAGCGCGGTGTTCCGGAACCACACGAACTCCAGGAACACCGCCAGGGCGAGAGTAACCACCGTGACCGGCAATCCACGGATCCGCAGGGCGGGGAGCCCGACGATCACGCCGATCACCGTCGCCACCAGAGCCGCGAGGATCGGCGCGATCGGGAACGGAATGCCCAGATCGACCGTCAACCGGCTCAACGAGAATGCCCCGACACCGGCCAGGGTCAGCTGGGCCAGCGAGATCTGTCCCGCGAAACCCGTCACCACGACCTGCGACAGCCCCACGACCGCGAGGATGATACTGATGATGACCGCCCCGCGGAAGCTTCCCGAGGTGAGAAGGAGCGCCAGGACCGCGACAACGACGCCGGCGATCGCCGGCAGCAGGATATTCTGCGGACGCGGTGCCCGTCCCAGGGTGGACTTCACGATCGCACCACGTGTCGGCAGTGGTTTTCCCCGGAAGACGAGGAAGACGAGAATGAGTGCGAGCGGCACGAATTCGGCCATTCCCGCCCGCGGGAACCAGTCCACCGTCGCCTGCAGGTGGGTCATCTCCGACTGCAGCATCCCGATGGCGAAACCGGCGGCCACGGTCAGTCCCATCGCGGTGAAGTTCCCGACCAGCGCGGCCGCGAGTGCGGGAATCACGAAGAGCGTGTAGGACACCGGGACGAGCGGAACGATCGGCGCGATGAGGATGCCGCTGATGCCCGCCACCACGGTGCTCAGCGCCCAGTTGCCGACGGCGATCCGGTCGGGTGAGAGTCCGGTGACGAGCGCACCCTTCTCCGATTCGGCAGCCGCACGGGTTGCCAAACCGAAACGGGTGTAACGGAACAGAGCGACGAGAATCACCGTCATCCCGACGACGATCACCGCGAACCACAGACGATCCTCGGGAATCCGGACGCCGAGGAGCGTAACGGCACCGTTCGGCAGGATGGGCTTGACCGACACGGGTGTCGTCCCGACACGGATCGCCAGCAGCGCCTGGATGACCAGCATGACGCCGATCGACACCACCGCCTTGGCCACCGGGGGTGCGTTCCGCACGAGCCGGAACACGGCCGCGTAGAGGAACACTCCCAGCAGCGCCGCGATCAGGAGCGACAGGAGAGCCGCGGGGACGAATCCCCACGGCCCGCCCACGTCCACCGTCGTCGGCATTCCAGGAATCGGGTTGAGCAACTCGCCTTTCCGGAGCAGCCCGTACGTGTAGGCCACGTACAGGGCGATCGCGCCGGTGGCGAAGTTGACCACGCCCGAGCTACGGAAGGTCATCACCAGGGCGAGCCCCAGCGCCGCGTACACGGCGCCGTTGCCCAACCCCAGTGCGAGGAAAGCGAAGTGCTCGGCCATCACTCACTCGTTTCCCGGCGCCCGAACGGCACGTCGCGCCACGATGCGTTCCCTTGCCCAGCGGGTCATCCGACGACGACCGGCGAGGTGACCTGGCCGCCCTCGGCAACAGTTGCCCGGATCATCTTGTTGCTGCACACGGTGGGCATCATCGGCATCGCCGTGCCGTCACAGGTGAACGTGATGCCGTCCGCCGCCGGCATGGGAACGTCCTTGGCGGTCTTGATCGCCTCGTTCACCGCGGCCGCGGTCGGTTCACCCTGCACACCCTGTGCGGCACGGATCAATCCGAGCATCGCCGCATAGCCGGTGCTCGTGAATCCACCGATCTCCACATCCGGGGCGTACTCGTCCATCACCGCGCGGTAGAGGACCGCTTCGGGCCCGTCGGAATCGATGTCGGCGCCGATGAAGACCAGCGACCCGTCGAGCGTATCGCCGACCGCGTCGACGACCGCGGGGTCGAGACACGGCTGGATGACCATTTTCGCCTGGGTTGCGCCGAGTGTCTGCAGGGACTTGAGCACGGACGTGCACATCGTCCCGTCACCGATCACCGCGACCGCCTCGGTCCCGTCCGCGAGCCCCGCGCTGACCTGCGGTGTGGAATCGGGAGTTCCGGGTGTCACCGGAGCGACCTGCAGCTCCACACCCGCCGCGTCGAATGTGCCCTTACCCACCGCCTCCGTCGAGGCGATCACCGTACCGGTGTCGATCACGTACGCGGCGACCTTCTTGTACCCCTGCTCGGCAGCGTATGCCGCCATGCCCGCGAGGGCACCCGGGAAACCGGGGCTCAGCACGTAGGTTCCGGGTGTCGTCAGCTCCGCGGCGCTCGTCCCGGAAGTCGTGAGATACGGGATGCCGGCCCCGGTGATGATCGGGACCATCGCGGCACCGTTTCCGGAGGTGGTGACGACGACCGCCGAGACGCCCTGCTCCACCATCTGGTTGGCACAGTCCTGGTTGGACGCCGGGTCCTCCTTGGCCGCACAGGAAACGACCTCGATCGGGTGTCCGGCGATGCCCCCGAGATGCGCATTGGCGTACTCGGCGGCCGCCTCCGCCGCCTGGCGGTTCTCCGGCATCGAAATCGCCGGTCCACCTTCGGGGTTGATCAGCCCGATCTTGATCGGTGTACCGGTGGCCGGGTTGTCGGCGAAGGCGCCCTCCGGCGCCTCCACCGAGCTGCCACCCGAGTCGTCGGCACTGTCCGTGCTGCAGGCCGTCCCCGCGACCAGCGCGGGAATCGCGAGGAGCATACCGGCCCGTAGGACCGAGGTTCGACCGGCGGATCTACACGTCTTGGACATGAGGCTTCCATCCTTCGTTCACGACGCGGGCGTCGGAGGCAGAGGTAGTGACATGGATCACATAAAGCTCGGCTGAGCGTAGGACGGGCGACGCACATGTGTCAATAGGACAGCCTAGTTATCTAGGTGCGATACCTGACGACCGAATCTCTGCACCGAAGTCGGCGCGGTGGTCGCGCGCCCACTGTTCGAGGGTGCGACCCGGCCGGCCGGTGAGCTCGGCGACGCCCGGGCGCACCGCGTCCGGGACCTCGACGGTGTCGCGCCAGTAGTCGAGGAGCATCCGCAGGATGCCGTCGTCGAGGAACTGCGCCGTCTCGGCGCGGAACTCGTCCGGGGAGATCTCGACCAGAGTGAGGGCGCGGCCCAGTCCGGCGCCGAGAGCCTCGACTTGCTGTGTGCGCGTGAGCGAGCGGGGACCGCTCAGCGCAACGGCCTGCCCGATCCAGCGGTCGTCGGCGAGGGCGGCGACGGCCGCATCGGCGACATCCGCCTCGTGGATCGGTGCCTGCGCGGAGCGCACGTACGGTGCCCGGATCGGCGCGCCGGACCGGATCGACCACGCCCAGGACAGCAGATTGGCCGCGAACGTGCCGGGGCGCAGGATCGTCCAGTTGTCGGTGCGCTCGGTCACCGCCGACTCGACCGCGCTGTGATGAACCTGGCTGGCGGACCCCACGTCACGCGGAAACTCCTGTGCCGCAGCGAGCGACGACAGCACCACGAACTTCTCGACGCCGTATCGCACAGCGTCGTCCACGAACGCGTCGACGCCGGCCGCGGGAAACACGAACGCGCGGTCCACGCCGGTGAAGGCGGCCCCGGGGACTCCGCCCGGGATCGAGAGGTCGCCGCCGACGACCTCGACGGCGTCGGGCAGTGCAGCAGTGTCGGGGGTGCGGGTGATCGCGCGGACGGATTCGCCGCGCGCGAGGAGTGTATCGATGAGCAGGCGGCCGACGGATCCGGTTGCGCCGGTGACGAGGACGGTCATGGAGCTCTCCTTCGGGTCGGGCACCGACGGTTCGGTGCGCACGCCCACGATCTCCGCATTCGCGGACGAATCCCGTCCTCGATCGACCGCGACGGCAAAAATGAACCGGCCGCCGCCGCGAAGATCGCGACGACGGCCGGTCAGGCGAACGAAACTGCTGCGAGCGAAACCCTCAGGGCCGGTAGGCCCCCGAGGTGGCGAGCACCCACGCGAACTCGAACGCGACCTCGCGCCACTTCTCGTAGCGGCCCGACACTCCCCCGTGCCCGGCGCTCATCTCCGTCTTGAGGAGCAGCGGCGCATCGCCGGTCTTGGTGGCGCGCAGTTTGGCGACCCACTTGGCCGGTTCGACGTACAGCACCCGGGTGTCGTTGATGCTCGTGATCGCCAGGATCGCCGGGTAGTCCTTGGCCTCGACGTTCTCGTACGGGCTGTACGAGCGCATGTACGCGTACACCTCGGGATTGTCGAGCGGGTTGCCCCACTCGTCCCACTCGATGACGGTCAGCGGCAGCGACGGATCGAGGATCGAGGTCAGCGGATCGACGAACGGCACGTTCGCGAGGATGCCCGCGAACAACTCGGGCGCGAGGTTCGCGACCGCCCCCATGAGCAGACCGCCCGCGCTGCCGCCGTCCGCGACAAGACGATCCGGGGACGTCACCCCGGTGTCGATCAGGTGCTGCGCGCACGCGACGAAATCGGTGAAGGTGTTCTTCTTGGTGAGCGCCTTGCCGTTCTCGTACCAGTGCCGGCCCATCTCACCGCCGCCGCGGACGTGGGCGACCGCGAACACCATGCCGCGGTCCAGCAGCGACAGCCGTGCCACCGAGAACCCGGGATCGATGCTGGCCTCGTACGAGCCGTAGCCGTAGAGCAGTGTCGGGGCGGGACCCTCGGGCAGGTCCTTGCGCTGCACGATCGACAGCGGAATCCGGGTGCCGTCGTCCGCGACCGCCCACTCCCGGCGCTGCTCGTACCGGGTGGGATCGAAGTCGCCCAGCACCGGTTGCGCCTTGCGCAGCAGCAGTTCGCCGGTGTCGACGACGAGGTCGTAGACCCGGCTCGGGGTGATGAACGACGTGAACCCGAGGCGGAGCGTCGGCTGGTTCCACTCGGGGTTCGCGCCCGGTCCGACGGAGAACAGTTCCTCGTCGAATTCGATTTCCGTGAAATCGCCGTAGCCGTCGGCCGTCAGCGGCCACACCGCGAGCCGGGTCAGCGCCTCACGGCGGTACCCGATGACCAGGTGACCCGCGAACGCGTCGACGTCCTCGAGCCGCACGTCGTCGCGGTGCTCGATGAGGGTGTGCAGCGCGGACGGATCGTCGACGGGCGCCTCCGCGAGCACGAAGTTCTCGGCCTTCACGCCGGCGGGATCGACGTCGTTGTGCAGCACGAGGAATCGGTCCTCACCCGCGACGACGGCGTGCTCCGCGCTGTACTCGACACCCTCACGGCGTGGCAGCAGCACACGGAATTCGCCTGTCGGGTTCTCGGATTCGAGGACCCACCCTTCGGTGGTGATCTTCGATCCGACCCAGATCATCAGGTACTTCTCGCTACGGGTCGAGCCCACCGACACCCAGAACCGCTCGTCCGGTTCGTGGAAGACCTTCACGTCCTCGCTGCGGTCGGTACCGAGGCGGTGCCGCCACACCGTGTCCGGCCGCCACGACTCGTCGACGGTGAGATAGAAGACGTGGGTGTGGTCGATCGCCCACGTCGCGCCGGGCGCGGTGCCGGGAATCTCGTCGGGCAGCAGTTCACCGGAGACGAGGTTCTTGAACCGCAGCGTGTACCGCTCGTCGCCGACCACATCGGTCGAGTAGGCGAGCAGCGTGCCGTCGTGGCTGACCGAGAACGCGCCGATGGAGAAGAACTCGTGGCCCTCGGCTTCGGCGTTGCCGTCGAGCAGGATCTGCTCGCCGGGCAACTCGACGCCCGGCGCCGGTTCCGGCGGGGTCCAGTCGTCGGGGCCGGAGATCGGGCAGCGGCACTGGACTCCGTACTGCTTCCCCTCGGCGGTGCGGGCGTAGTACCACCAGTCGCCGAGCCGGGTCGGCACCGACATGTCGGTTTCCTGCGTGCGCGACTTGATCTCGTCGAAGATCTTCTCGCGCAGCGGCGCCAGGTCCGCGGTCTGCTGTTCCGTCCACGCATTCTCGGCCTCGAGATATGCGATGACGTCGGGGTTCTCCTTGTCGCGCAACCATTCGTACTCGTCGACGAAGGTGTGCCCGTGATGGGTGCGCTCGATCGGAACCTTCTTGGCGACCGGGGGCGCCGACAGGGGTGCCGACTCCGGCATCACTGCCCCCCGATCCAGTCGTCGAACGACAGCCCGGAGATCCGCTCGTAGGCCTCGATGTAGCGGGCACGGGTCTTGTCGACGACGTGCTGCGGCAGCGCCGGCGGCGGGGTGTCGGACTTGCGGTCCCAGCCGGATTCCGGCCCGGTCAGCCAGTTGCGGACGATCTGCTTGTCGAAGCTCGGCTGCACCTTGCCTTCCTCGTACTCCTCGGCGGGCCAGTAGCGCGACGAATCCGGGGTGAGCACCTCGTCGGCGAGCACCAGGTTGCCGGCCTTGTCGAGACCGAACTCGAACTTGGTGTCGGCGAGCAGGATGCCGCGCTCGGACGCGTACATCGCGGCGCGGTCGTAGATGTCGAGGGTGTCCTGGCGCAGCTTCATCGCGAGGTTCAGGCCGACCTTCTCGGCAACCTGCTCGAAGCTGATGTTCTCGTCGTGGTCGCCGAGGTCGGCCTTGGTGGCGGGGGTGAAGATCGGCTCCGGCAGGCGGCTCGCCTCGACGAGCCCCTCGGGCAGCTTCACTCCGCACACCGAGCCGGTGGCCTGGTAGTCGAGCAGGCCGGAACCGGTGAGGTAGCCGCGGGCGACGCATTCGACGGGCACCATCTGCAGCCGCTTGACGACCAGCGCACGCCCCACGAGGTTTTCGGGGATGCGTTCGTCGTCGGGTTCACCGGCGAGATGGTTGTTCGCGTCGAGCAGGTTGAAGAAGAACACGCTCATCGCGGTGAGGACCCGGCCCTTGTCGGGAATCGGGGTGGCGAGCACGTGGTCGTAGGCCGAGATCCGGTCGCTGGCCACGAGCAGCAGGTGCTCGTCGTCGATGACATACAGGTCGCGGACCTTGCCGCCGGCGAGGTGGGAGTAGGACTCGAGTGAAGGACGCACGATGTCACCCTAGTGCTCGCGGGCGACATCCACGCCAAGCCGGTGACAGATCTCCCATCCGTGACAATGGCGGAGACACTCGGACACGATCCGATCGACGACGGGAGCACGATGGCAGCGGGAACGGTACATGTGGACGTCGGGTTCCGGTCGGAACGCGGTCCGATCCTGCTGGCCCTGATGCTCGCGACCGCGCTGGTCGCGCTCGAGAGCACCATCCTCGCGACCGCAGTCCCCACGATCGTCGCCGACCTCGGCGGATTCACCCAGTTCCCGTGGTTGTTCTCGAGCTATCTGCTGACACAGGCGGTGCTCGTGCCGGTGTACGGCAAGCTGTCCGACGTGTTCGGCCGCAAACCGGTCCTGCTGTTCGGGATCGCGGTGTTCGCTCTCGGATCGTTGCTGTGTGCGCTGGCGTGGAGCATGCCCGCGCTGATCGCGTTCCGGGCGGTGCAGGGTATCGGCGCGGGGGCGGTGCTGCCGATGGCACAGACCATCGCCGGGGACATCTACACCGTCGCCGAACGTGCCAAGGCGCAGGGCTACATCGCCAGCGTGTGGGGAATGTCCTCGGTCGTCGGGCCCGCGATCGGCGGGATCTTCTCCGACTTCGTGTCCTGGCGCTGGATCTTCTGGGTGAACCTTCCGCTGTGCGCGCTCGCGGCGTGGGTGCTCGTCCGCAGCTTCGACGAGTCGCAGACCGAGGACCGGCCGGAACGTCGGCCGATCGACTGGGCGGGCGCGGCGGTGCTCGCACTGGCCGCCGGACTGCTGATCCTCGGCCTGCTCGAAGGCGGCCAGGCGTGGGCGTGGGCGTCGGTGCCGAGCGCCGCGATCTTCCTGGCGTCGGCCGCGCTGTTCGTCGTGTTCGGCCTGGTGGAGCGACGTGCCGCGGATCCGATCCTGCCGGTGTGGGTGTTCACGCGGCGGGTGCTGTTGTCGACGAGCGCGGTCGCCGCGATGGTCGGCGCGGTGGTGATGGGCCTGACCTCGTACGTTCCGGCCTTCGTGCAGGGAGCGCTCGGCACCACGGCCCTGGTCGCCGGGTTCACCCTGGCGACACTGACCATGGGCTGGCCGGTCGCGGCGTCACAGTCGGGACGGTTGTATCTCCGCGTCGGGTTCCGCGCGACCGCGCTGATCGGCGCGGTACCGGCGATCTGCGGCACGGCCCTGCTGACGCGGCTCGACGTGCACTCGCAGATCTGGCACGTCGCGGCGTGCTGCCTGCTCATCGGTCTCGGGATGGGACTGATCGCCAGCCCCTCGCTGATCGCGGCGCAGGCGAGCGTCGGGTGGTCCGAGCGCGGCGTCGCGACCGGGGCGAACGCGTTCGCGCGCGGACTGGGCAGCGCCGTCGGGGTCGCGGTGTTCGGGGCGTTGGCCAACGCGGCGGCCGGGGGTACGGATGCCCCGGATGCCGGGCAGGTCGCCGCGTCGATCGATCCGGTGTTCACCGCGGTGCTGATCGCGACCATCGCCCTGGCCGTCGCGGCGGCGACGATCCCGGGTCGCCCCGCCGACGCATCCTGACGTCGCAGCCCCACACGACCGGCGGTCGTGCGGGGTTGCGTCGCCGTGGGTTGGGATGCGTTCAGCAGGTGATGTCGCCGTCCGGCACGGTCAGGTCGACGAGGTACGACACGACCGGGGTGTCGATGCACCACTGTCCGGTCAGCACGACCCCGTGCTGGGTGCCGCGGTAGGTGACCAGGACACCACCCAGCTGGTCCGCCAGATCGACGCCGGCCTGGTAGGGCGTCGCGGGGTCCTCCGTGGTGGACACCACCAGCACCGGTGCCAGTCCCGACACCTCGACGGTGTGCGGGGTGCTCGTCGGCGGCACCGGCCAGAACGCGCACGTGTCGAGCGGTGCCTGACCGGAACCGTAACCGTCGTCGAGGAACGGTGCGGCCTCGCGCAGGCGGGTGTCGAGTTCGCCGAGCGCCGCCCGGTCGGTCGAGGCCGGATCGTCGACGCACCGCACGGCGGTCATCGCCTCGGCCGAGTTCGAGTAGGCGCCGTCGGCGGATCGCCCCTCGTACAGGTCGGCGAGCATGAGCAGCGTGTCGCCGTTGCCCGCAGCCAGCTCGTCGAGCCCCGCCATCAGCGGCTCCCACATGTTCGGCGAATACAGACCCGCGATCACGCCCGTCATCGCATCCGAGTAGCTGAGGCCACGCGGATCCGCAGTCGCCGCCGGGCTGTCGACGAGCGGGTCGACGAGTTCCCGGAACCGCTGCACCGCCCCGGCGGGATCGTCCCCGAGCGGGCACCCGGCGAGTGTCGTGCAGCGCGTCGCGAACTCGTCGAACGCCTGCTGGAATCCGGCCATCTGGTTCAGCACCTGTTCGTCGGAATTCTGCTGGGGATCGAGGGCGCCGTCGAGGACCATCGCGCGCACGTTCTGCGGGAACTGCTCCGCGTAGGCGGTGCCGAGCCGGGTGCCGTACGAGTAACCGAGGTAGTTGAGCTGCCGGTCGCCGAGCACCGCGCGGATGACGTCCATGTCCCGGGCGACATCCCGTGTGCCGACGTTCGCGAGCACGTCCGTGCCGGTTCGTTCGGCGCACTGTGCCGCGAACTCCTGCGCCTCCTGTTCGGCCTCGGCGATAGCCTCCGGGCTGCGGTCGAGTTCGGCCTCGGCCCTGTCCTCGTCCTTCTCCTCGGGGGTCAGGCACACGATCTGCGGGGTCGACGCTCCGATGCCGCGCGGATCGAACCCGATGACGTCGAAGTGCTCGGCCAGCGGCGTTCCGGTCCCCACCACTGCCATGCCGAGCCCGGAGGCACCGGGGCCACCGGGATTGACGAGCAGGGAACCGACCTTCTCACCGGTCGCCGCCATGCGGGACACTGCGATCTGCGCGGTCTGTCCCTGCGGATCGCCGTAGTCGACGGGAACGTTCACCTTCGCGCACTCGAGCGTGCTGAGGTCGGATCCGTCGGTGCTGAACCCGTCGCACGAACCCCACTCGATCTGCTGGGTGTAGAAGTCGTCCAGGCCGTCCGGGATCTCCCCGGCATCCGAGCGCACGTCGGGATCCGCCGCGGCGTACGGCGCCGTGACGACACCGGCGGTCAGGAACGCCGCGGTCGTCAGGATCGCCGCTGCAGCGGCCCGCCGTCGCGGACGCACCTCGGAGAACTGTGAAGCCACCATGCGATTCGCCTGCCCTTCAAGAGGTTCGGGCGGACCTGCCCGGAGGCCCGAAGCGGAGTCTTCGGGTCCTTCGAGCGTCGCGGCGAAGGGTGGGGCGAACCAGCAGCCCTGGGTGGAGACAGCGGTACCCTCTGCGTTACCGGGGAATCCCGGAACGTGAGACGGTCAGGAACGCGTGAGCAGCGTGCACCACTGGTCGAGATCGGTTGCGGACGCCAGCGACACGAAGTCGATGTCGGCTCCGGCGCCGCGCCAGTGTTCGACGAGCGCCATCAGGCGCACCGAGTCGAGTCCCTGGTCGACCAGGCTCGCCGTCGGGTCCAGCTCGTCGGGCTCCACCTCGAGAATCCGGGCGGTGTCGGCGAGAATCGTTCCCCGATCCAGCATGCTTCTCCTTCTGCTACGAACGCGCCGGCGCTGCCGTCACCGGCCTCCGACACCCGAGATATTTCGGTTAGGCTAACCGAAATCGAATACGGGTCAAAGCTCCCGTTCGCCCGACTCGACCCGGGCGAATGCGGTTCGACACCGACACGATGTGGCAGCACCAAAGGTTAGCCTAACCGTATATGTTCTTGTGTGGTCGTGTGCCCCACGCGATCGTCCACTTCACCGCTACCGAGAGGTGTGCGTCATGCAGGCACCGGCCCCCGCCGCGCAGGTCACCGGCACGGCCCCCTTCGTACTGTCCCGGCCCCACGGCACGGTCGTCGCCGAGGGCGTCGCCGAATCCTGGTCCCGCGTCGACGATGCCGCCGCGGCCCTGCGCGCGGGAACGGTCCGCGCCGTCGTCGGCGCGCTGCCGTTCGACCCGGACCACCCGGCGGCCCTGACCGCTCCCCACTCCCTGACGCACACGCCCGCCCCGATCGCCACCGCTGCCGAGGCGCTTCCCGCCATCGTCGTCGACGCGGCACTGCCGTCCGAACGCGAGCATCTCGACCGGGTCGCGACCGCCCTGACGCGGCTGCGGTCGGACGACGCGCTCGCCAAGGTCGTGCTCGCCCGCGCCCTCGTCCTGCACGCCGAACGGCCGGTCACCGCCGGACAGCTGCTGCACCGGCTGGCCGCAAACGACCCGAACGGCAACGGTTTCGCCGTCGACCTGAGCCCGGCGGGCGGAAGCCGGCGCGGACGGTACCTGGTCGGTGCCAGCCCCGAGGTCCTCATCCGCCGCCGCGGCGACCGCGTCACCGCGCATCCCCTCGCCGGGTCCGCGCCGCGCCACTCCGATCCCGAGATCGACCGCCGAACCGGAGAGGCACTCGCCGCCTCCGCCAAGAATCTCGCCGAGCACGCACACGTCGTCGCGGACCTGCGCGCGAGCCTCGAACCACTGTGCACCGACCTCGACATCCCGGACCGGCCGCAGCTGACCGGCACCCGGCAGCTGTGGCACCTCGGCACCCCGGTGTCCGGGCGCCTGCGCGACCCGTCCGTCACCGCCCTGGACCTGGCGGTCGCGGTGCACCCGACCCCCGCGATCTGCGGCACCCCCACGGTCGCCGCGCGCGAGGTGATCCGCGAACTCGAGGGTGACCGCGGCTTCTACGCCGGCGCGATCGGCTGGTGCGACGCCGACGGCGACGGCGAATGGATGGTCGCGATCCGGTGCGCCGTGCTGGACGCCGACGGCCGCACGATCACCGCGCACGCCGGTGGCGGCATCGTCGCCGCGTCCGATCCTCAGGACGAACTCGACGAAACCACAACCAAATTCGGAACCGTTCTCGATGCATTGGGGGTACACCGGTGAGCACACCCGTCAGTCTCGTCGTCGGCGCCGCGCAGGGCATAGGCCGCGCGACCGCCCTCACGCTCGCCGGGGCGGGGCATCGCGTCGTGCTCGCCGACCGCGACCCCGAAGGTCTGCGCAAGACCGCGGCGATGCTCGACGAACCCGCCCCCACCTTCCCCGTCGACATCCGCGACGCCGACGCCGTCGACTTCGCGATCGACACCGTCGAATCCGAGCACGGCCCCATCACGAAACTCGCACACGTCGCCGGTGTGTTCTCCACCGCCTCGATCCTCGACGGCGACCCGGACGAATGGCAGCGCATCTACGACGTCAACGTCACCGGCCTGGTGTCGGTGCTGCGCGCCGTCGGCCGGCGGATGCGCGACCGCCGAGGTGGGTCGATCGTCGTGGTCGGCTCGAACTCGGCGGGTGTGCCCCGAATCGGCATGGGGGCCTACGGATCGTCGAAGGCCGCGGTGTCGATGATCGCGCGGGTCCTCGGACTCGAACTCGCCGAATTCGGAATCCGCGCCAACATCGTCGCGCCCGGATCCACCGACACCGCGATGCAGCGGTCGCTGTGGGCCGACCCGGACGACGACGCGGGCGCGCTCGGCGCGATCGCCGGTGACCCCGCCCAGTTCAAGGTCGGTATCCCGCTCGGCCGGATCGCCGAACCCGGCGACATCGCCGACGCGATCGAGTTCCTGCTCTCCGACCGCGCCCGGCACATCACCATGCAAGCCCTGTACGTCGACGGTGGCGCGACCCTGCGCGCCTGAGCATCCCCGAAAGGATCGTTTCGTGACATCCGGTCTGCGGCGCACCGCGCTCGCCGAAACCGCCCGCTACCCCGAAGAATTCGCGGAGCTGTATCGAGGAGCGGGGTACTGGACCCCCGAGACGTTCGCGCAGTTCCTGCCGGCGCGTGCCGCCGAGTTCGGCGACCGGGTCGCCGTCACCGGACTCGATGCGCGCGGCGAACAGCGACGCCTGACCTACCGTGAGCTGGACGAGTCCGCGGCCCGGATCGCTTCGGGGCTCGCGGAACTCGGCGTGCACGCGGGGGACCGCGTGGTCGTGCAACTGCCGAACATCGTCGAGTACACCGAGGTGCTGTTCGCGGTCTTCCGTCGGGGTGCACTGCCGGTGTTCGCGCTGCCCGCGCACCGCGCCGCCGAGATCGGCTACTTCTGCCGGTTCGCCGACGCCGCCGCGTACGTCGTGGCGGCGGAGAACGGCGGATTCGACTACCGGAACCTCGCCCGCGAGGTGTGCGCGAGCCTGGACAATCCCCCGGCGGTCGTGGTCGCCGGTGACGCCGCGGAGTTCGCCGCACTCGACGCGCTGCGCGCGCACGAGCCGGCCCCGGCGGCGGAACTCGACCCCGAATCGGTTGCCTTCCTTCAGCTCTCCGGTGGCACGACCGGAACTCCGAAGCTGATTCCGCGGACCCATTCCGACTACCTGTACTCGGTGCGCGAATCGGCCCGCATCTGCGGGGTCGACGCCGACACGCGCATGCTCGTGGCACTGCCTGCCGCCCACAACTTCCCGATGAGCTCCCCCGGCATCCTCGGCGTGCTGCACACCGGCGGCACGGTGGTGCTGGCCCCGGATCCCAGCCCCGACACCGCGTTCGCGCTGATCGAACGCGAGGCGATCACGATGGCCTCGTTGGTGCCGCCTCTCGCCATGGCGTGGCTGTCGGCGCGGGCCCGTAGCGAGCGCGACCTGTCGTCCCTGCAGGTTCTGCAGGTCGGCGGCGCGAAGTTCCCCACCGAAGCCGCCAAACGAGTGCGGCCCGAACTCGGCTGCACGCTCCAGCAGGTGTTCGGAATGGCGGAGGGACTGGTGAACTACACGCGTCTCGACGACGACGAGGACACGATCGTCACCACGCAGGGGCGGCCGATCAGCGTGCATGACGAGATCCGCATCCTCGACGACGACGACGTTCCCGTTCCCGTCGGCGCCACCGGGCACCTGCTCACCCGCGGCCCGTACACCATCCGCGGCTATTACAATGCCCCCGAACATAATTCGACGGCGTTCACCCCGGACGGCTTCTACCGCACCGGCGACATCGTCCGTCTCACCGAACGCGGCTACATCGTCGTCGAAGGCCGTGCCAAGGACCAGATCAACCGCGGTGGCGAGAAGATCGCCGCCGAGGAGGTCGAGAACCATCTGATCGCCCATCCCGCGGTGCTCGACGCCGCCGTCGTGGCGATGCCCGACCGGTACCTCGGCGAACGCACGTGCGCATTCGTCGTGACCGAAGGGGAAGCTCCGAAAGCACTCGAGCTCAAGGCTTTCCTGCGTGAACGCGGCCTGGCCGGATACAAGATCCCGGACAAGGTGCGTTTCGTCGACGCCTTCCCCGTGACCGGCGTCGGCAAGATCAGCCGGAACGAACTGCGGCGCGCACTGGCCGCGACCTTCGAGAACTGAACGCCCAACCCGAGAAAGCGACGCTCATGGCCCTTCCCGAGTCCGTGTCCTATCCGCTGCCCGAAGAACAGCCGGCGAACAGGGTGGCCTGGACGATCGACCCCGAGCGTGCGGTGCTGCTCGTGCACGACATGCAGGAGTACTTCGTGCGCTCGTTCGACCGCTCCGCCGACCCCCTCGCGACGGTGGTACCGAACATCGACGGGATCCGCGACTCCGCGCACGCGGCGGGCGTTCCGGTCGTCTACACCGCACAGCCCGGCAACCAGGATCCCGCCGATCGCGCTCTGCTGCTCGACTTCTGGGGTCCGGGTCTGACGGCCGATCCGGCCGAGACCGCGATCATCGACGACCTGGCTCCGCACGAGGACGACGTCCTGCTCACCAAGTGGCGCTACAGCGCGTTCATCCGCACCGACCTGCTCGAGCGGATGCGCGCGTGGGGCCGCGACCAGCTGATCATCACCGGGGTCTACGCGCACATCGGCTGCCTGACCACCGCGCTCGACGGATTCATGAACGACATCCAGGTCTTCTTCGTCTCCGACGGCACCGCCGATTTCTCGCGGCGCGAGCACACCGATGCGCTGAACTACGTGGCCTCGCGCTGCGCGGTCGTGCTGCCCACCGCCGACGTCGTCGACGCGCTGGCGTCGGCGAACGTCGCCGGGGACCTGGCCGCTTCGCGGGCCTGACCTACGCGACTGCGGTGACGCGTTCGTCGCGCCGCATCGCGAGTTCGGCGTAGCGGCCGTCGCGGGCGAGAAGTTCGTCGTGGCTGCCCAATTCGACGATCCGGCCGCGGTCGAGCACCGCGATCGCGTCGGCCGCCCGCACCGTCGAGAGCCGGTGGGCGATGGTGATGGTGGTGCGGCCGCGGCGCGCGGCGTCGAGTGCCTGCTGCACGGCCCGTTCGGTTTCGTTGTCGAGCGCGCTGGTCGCCTCGTCGAGCACCAGGATGCGCGGGTCCCGCAACAGCGTCCGGGCGATCGCGAGGCGCTGCTTCTCACCACCGGAGAAGCGGTGCCCGCGGGCGCCGACGAGCGTGTCGTATCCGTCGGGCAGCGACACGATCAGATCGTGGATCTGCGCGGCGCGCGCGGCGTCCTCGATCTCCGCGTCGGTGGCGTCGGGCTTGGCGTAGCGCAGGTTCTCGCGCACGGTCGCGTGCAGCAGGTAGGTCTCCTGCGAGACGACGCCGACGAGTGCGGCGACGTCGGAGAGCGGAAGGTCGCGCAGATCGACACCGTCGATCGTGACGCGTCCGGTCGTCGGGTCGTGGAGGCGAGCGACGAGCGAGCCGAGTGTGGTCTTGCCGGAACCGGTCTCACCGACGAGGGCGATCTGCGCGCCGGCCGGCACGTCGAGATCGATGTGGTCGAGCGCGGGACGGTCGGCACCCGGGTAGTACAGGCTCACGTCCTCGAAGCGCACCGCTCCGGCGACCCGGTCGAGGTCGAGCCGGACCGGATCGGCGGGTTCGTCGATCTCCACGATCAGGTCCAGGTATTCGAAGATCCGGCTGAACAGGGCCAGCGACGCGGTGACGGACACGCCCACGTCGAGCAGGCTCATGAGGGGGCGGAAGAGCGCGGCCTGCAGGCCGGTGAAGGCGACCAGGGTGCCGATGGTCATGCCGCCGGAGGTCGCGGGCAGGCCGGCCACGAGGTACAACACCGCGGGGATCGCCGCGAACACGATGTTCATGGTGGCCATGCGCCACCGGCCCGACAGCTGCGCGTGCACCTCGAGATCCGCGAGTTCGGCGGAGGTGTCCGCGAAGCGGCGGGACATGGACGGTCCGGTGCCGAGCGTCTTGGACAGGAGCACACCGCTGATGGACAGGCCCTCCTCGATCTGGGTCTGCATGTCGGCGAGGCGGCGCTGCTGACGCGCGGTGACCTCGCGGCGCATGAGCGCTACCTTGCGGGTCAGCCAGATCGCGGGCGGCAGCACCACGAGCGAGAGCAGCGACAGGCGCCAGCTCAGTACGGCCATCGCGACGGCGGTGCCGACGACGGTGGTGATGTTGGCGGCGATCGACGTGGCCGTGGAGGTCACGACGTTCTGCATTCCGCCGATGTCGTTGGTCAGCCGGGACTGGATCTCACCGCCGCGGGTGCGGGTGAAGAAACTCAGGGACTGACGCTGCAGGTGGGCGAAGACGCGGGTGCGCAGGCCGTGCATGATGCGCTGGCCCACCGTGGTGGAGATCCAGGTCTGGGCGACGCCGAGCACCGAGGAGGCGACGGTCACCGCGAGCATGCCGGTGACGACCCACAGCAGCAGCGAGACGTTCTGTTCGGGGATGGCATGGTCGATGGCCGCGCGGACGAGGAAGGGGCTGGCGAGGGAGATCACGGACGAGGTGACGATGAGCGCCACCACGAGTGCGATCTGCCAGCGGTAGGGCGCGAAGAGGGCACCGATGCGGCGCAGGCTGACGGGTGAGTCCTGAAGCTGGCGTCGATCGAGGGGGTCGACCTTGCCCCGTCGTCCGGGGCCGGGACCGCCGCCCGGGGGGAGGTGCATCATGTACACCACCTCCTTCTGAGTCGATGTAACGTATTGAGGTTGCCTCACTAAGAGGTAAACGTCAAATGCGGTACTCTTCATTCCATGGCCGATTCACCCGCAACGTTGCGTGATCTGCTGATCACGGCCACCCGCACGCTGCGACGACGCTGGCACGAGACCCTCGAACCGTGGCATTTGTCACCTCACGAGCACCGTGCCCTGCGCGTCGTCGGCGGCTCCGACGGATCCCCGCTGCGGCTCGGCGAGGTCGCCAAGGCGCTGCGGATCGTGCCGCGCTCGGCCACCGAGGTGATCGACCGGCTCGAGGCCCGCGGCCTCACCGAACGGATTCCCGATCCCGCCGACCGCCGCGCGGTGTGCGTGCAGCTGACCGACGCGGGACGCGACCTCGCCCGGCAACTCGAAGCGGCGCGCGACGCCGAGGCCGGCGAGTTCTTCGCCCCGCTCGACGACCACGACCGCGCCGAGCTCGCACGGATCCTGCGCAAGCTCGTCGAGTCCTGACGGAGTTCGCAGTTCCCGCAATCCGGATGGACAACAGCGCGCGGCCGACAGCGCGCGGCCGTCGTCCCGTTCGGCGGCTTGCGACGCCATGACGAGCGCCACATCCGGAATGGTTCGTTCGGAGGACGAGCACGGATCACAAACCTAGGTACCCTGCGATTGTTCGACGGCACATGGTCCCAGGAGGTTCGGCATGGTCGGCTCACCCGAATCGGTTCGTCGCGGCTTCGGCCTGGTGACGGCGGCGCTCGCGATCACCACGCTGTCCGCCCTCCTGACGTCGCCGGTCGCCGGTGCGGCACCGGGCGAAACCGGCCCCTGCCCCGAGCGTTTCGTGCTCGCGGTCGACGGCACGAAGAACCTCGATTCCTTCGACTCCCTGGATCCGGAGTCGCCGCTGGCGCTGATCTCGGAGCGCTACCGCCGGCCGGGCACGGTCGTCGAACACATCCGCTATCCCGCGGTGGTCGTGCCGGTGCCGGACTCCGGTTCCAGCAAGGGCTCGGACGGCATCGCATATGACGAGTCGAAGGCCATCGGCAAGAGCCGGTTGCGCGAGGCGATCACGCGGGAGCACGCGGCGTGCCCGAACTCGGAGCTCGTCGTGCTCGGTTACTCCCAGGGGGCCGCCGTCGCGGGCGATGTCCTGGCCGAGATCGCGCACGACGGTTCGGTTCCTCCGGACCGCATCCGGGGTGTGCTCTACGCGGATCCGCGCGACGAGAACGGCGTCGAGTCCCAGTTCCCCGGACAGGTGGCCCCGGGCATCACGCTCACGGGCGGACGCCACGATTTCGGTGACATCCGGGTGGACCGCGTCTGCCTCGCGGGCGATGCGGTGTGCGACGCCCGGACACCGGAGGACAGCGAGCACTGGCTCATCGAGGACCTCGCCGGATACCTGCTCCTGCACACCGAATATCCCGACTACGTGCGCTGACGCCCACATCGGCCGCACTGCCTACGATCGCCGCACTGCCTACATTCGACGCACGAGGGAACCGTCCCGGCGGCGGTCGTAGGTGATGCCGCACCTGTCGACGACCTGACCGAGCGTCACGTGGCAGCCCTCGCCGTCGGACGCCCGCGAGAAGCGGCCGTCGGGACGCACCCACACCCGAATCGCAGGCGCCGTCTCCGTGGAGGCGAGCAGGTACTCGTCGCAGCCGTCGGCGGCCACGGACACCCCGCGCACGGCACCCTGGGCAAACGCGAGTTCGATGAGGTCGTCGATCATGACGTTAGGCTAGCCTAAACTAATCGACCGTGGGGGTGCTACGTCGATCGACGACAGATCGAGCCTCACAAGTTCGTGCACTAACTGTTGGTATCCTCGACGAGATGAGCTCCGACACCGCCGCTCCGTACACACCGACCACCGCGGACGATCCGTTGGCGCTCGAACGTCAGGTGTGCTTCGCGCTCGCCGTGGCCAATCGTGCAGTGCTCGCGGTCTACCGGCCGATCCTGGAGCCACTGGGACTGACCCATCCGCAGTATCTGGTGATGCTCGTCCTGTGGGAGCAGGCACCGCTGTCCGTCAAGGAGATCGGGCGCGTCCTGCAGCTCGACTCGCCCACCTTGTCGCCTCTGCTCAAGCGCCTACAGGCGCTCGGACTGATCACGCGCACCCGCAGCACCACCGACGAACGGCAACTCGTCGTCGACCTCACCGACGAGGGTCGCGCGCTGCGGAGCCGCGCCGAGGCCGTGCCCGGTACCGTCGTCGAGACACTCGGTGTGGACATCTCCGAACTCGAGGAGCTGCACGCAGTCCTGAGCCGCGTCAACGCGGCCGCATTGAAAGCCGGTGCGCTGCAACACAAGTGATGCCGACTCGGTAGGCCGGGGCACAAACCCGCCGAACGGACGACCGCGCGCGCCCGGCTGCGCGCGACCGTCCGACGGTTCAGTGCCTACGAGTCAGGCGGTGCGGAGCGCGACGGACGCCTCGCCCGTGTAGACGAGGAACGTCAGCGATTCCTGGAAGTACAACTGCACGGTCTCGGCGTCGTGCGACAGATACCCGATGGACAGGTCCTGGCCGATCTGCAGGTCGAAGTCGCCGCCGCGGGTGCTGAGCACGAACGCGCCGTCGATCGCGGGAGCCCAGATGATGTCGCCGTCGATGAGCCGGCGGATCTGTTCCCGGATCGGGTAGCCGTGATCGGCCGTCTCGCTGACCTTCGTGAACTCGTCGGCGCCGAGCAGCACCGAGTACGGGCCGCCGACACCGGCGAGACGCAACTGCGACAAGGCCTGGCTGATCGCCTCGGGAATGTCGCGCGGATCCTCCGGCAGGTGCAGCGCCGGATTCGACGAACTCGCGCGGATCCCTTCGATCCCGGCCGCCGCGTAGCCCTCGAAGATCGCGCGGTCCTCCGCGAACGCGATCTTCTTCGCAGCCTCCTTCACCGGGTCCCAGTCGGAGTCCTGTGCGCCGCGCTCGACGTTGTCGATCTCCTCCCGGGACAGCGTGAACGGCACCCGCAGCTCGACGAGCGGTGCGACCCGGTGCCGCCGCGACTGCACACCCTCGGCGGGAGCGGCGATCGTCTCGGTGCGCCCCAGCCCGACCGCGGCGAAATCGGTGCCGTGCGGACCGGAGAAGTCCACGACCGTGCGGCCGGCGACGTGCCGCTTGAAGGTGCGGATCGCCTCCTCCTCGATCGACGCCCACGCGGCATCGGTGATCGGGGCGAGATCGCGGTAGAGGTTGTTCATCGCGTCGAACTCCTTCTGAGGGTGCCTATTCCGAGTGATCCGTCGCCCGGTGTCGTCGAACGCCCGTCGACGGGCTCCTCGCCCGCTTCGACGTTCACGGCCCGGCGCGGTGCGGGAAGATCCTCCAGGAACTCGGCGGCCGGGCAGAAGAACAATCCACCGGTGACCGCCGTGGAGAAGTCGAGAATCCGATCGTGGTTGCCCGGCGGATCGCCGAGGAACATGTTGCGCAGCATCTGCTCGGTGACGTCCGGCGAGGCCGCGTATCCGATGAAATATGTGCCGAATTCGCCGCTGC
The DNA here is from genome assembly GCF_053589115.1 of Rhodococcus sp. NPDC003383. Taxonomy (NCBI): domain Bacteria; kingdom Bacillati; phylum Actinomycetota; class Actinomycetes; order Mycobacteriales; family Nocardiaceae; genus Rhodococcus; species Rhodococcus sp. NPDC003383. The sequence continues at coordinate 27,888 of NZ_JBSFRG010000027.1, forward strand.
CGATACTCCCGAACGCCATGTTGGCGCGCACGATCTGCCGTTCGTTGCCGTCCGCGTCGGTGACGTTGTTGAGTGCGACGTGCGAGTTCGACGGCTTGACGTCGTCGTCGAGCTCGATGTCGTCGAGTTTGGTCCGCCCGATCGCGCGTTCCTGCTCCTCGACCGTCAACGCATTCCACGACTCGAGGTCGTGCAGGTACTTCTGCACGATCACGTAGCTACCACCGGCGAACTCGGCGTCCTCGTCGCCGACGAGAGCTGCGGCGACCGCGTCGTCGTCCTCGGGGTTCTCGGTGCCGTCGACGAAACCGAGCAGGTCGCGACGATCGAAGTAGCGGAAGCCGTGCACCTCGTCGACGAAGGTCGCCACCGCGCGCAACCTGTCGTTGATCTTGGCGGCGAGCTCGAAACACAGGTCCTGCGAGGAGGCCCGGATGTGGAAGAGCAGGTCGCCGGGAGTCGACGGGGCACGGTGCACTTCCCCGTCGAGTTCGACGAACTCGTGCAGCTCGGCCGGCCGCGGGCCGTCGAACAGCCGGTCCCACAGTTGTGAGCCGATGCCCACGACGCAGGACAGACCCCCGTCGGGGATCCGGAATCCCACCGCGCGGCGCAGAGCCGCGAGGTCTTCGAGCAGGTCACGAACGTCGGATTCGCCACCCTCGTCGACGGTCGCGACGAGGAAGATCGCCGCCTCGGTGAGCGGCGTCAGGATCGGTTGCGCACGGGCCACAAGAGCACCGTAGAACACCGGGTCGGACAAATCCCGTCGCAACCCGCCGTTCGTATCACTCCGACGGCGCCACCGCTACCGCGACAGGGCGTCGCGGATCGCGGCGGCAGTACCGTCGAGCACGGTCCGGTTCGGACTGCGGGGTACACCGCGCAGACCGAACCCGTCACCGCGCCTGCGCGGAATGACGTGCAGGTGGACGTGGAAGACCTCCTGCCCCGCGGCGGCGCCGTCGGCCAGGAAGAGGTTCACGCCGTCGACGGGCAGGTCGCCGCAACGCAGCGCGGTGGCGATGCGCCGGCCCGCGTCGAAGACGCGCGCCCCGTCCTCGGGATCGAGTCCTCCCAGACCCGACACGTGACGCTTGGGAACGACCAGCAGATGTCCGGCCGTGAACGGCCGGATGTCCATGAACGCGATCACGTCCGGCTCGTCGAGCACGACGCTGACCGGCGCCTCACCTGCGACGATCGCACAGAAGACGCAGTCGGTCATTACCGCGAGCCCGCAACCGGTGGTGCCGGCAGGATCACGCGATGCCCCGCACCGGCACCGGACGGACGACGTCGAGCAGGCGCATCAGCTGCGCTTCGACCTCCGGACGGTCACGCACCGGGTCGTCGCTGTGCGCGAGGTACAGCATCGCTTCCTCGATCGCGGCGAGCAACAGGTGTGCCATCACGGGTGAGGGTTCCGACAGATCCCCGTTCTCGCGAGCGATCGCCCTCAGGGAATGCTGAATCCTGCGGATCGTCGTGTGGCGGTGGGTTTCGCGAACCTCCGCCCACCCGAGCACCGCGGGTGCCTCGATGAGCAGCAACCTGCGGGTCGCAGGAGCGTACACCGCATCCAGCGTCGCCAGGATTGCGCGAGAGAAACTGTCCCACTCGGACGTCTCGGGATCGTGCTTCCCCAGAGTGTCCTCGGCCTCGAGCTGGATGCGCTCGATGACACCCCGGAAGAGCTCGCGCTTGTTCGCGAAGTGGTGGTACAGAGCACCGCGGGTCACCCCTGCCTGCACCACGATCTCTTCGGTTGCGGCAGCGGCGTAGCCGTCCCGGAGGAAGATCTCCTGGGCGGCGTCGAGCAGCGCAGCACGCGTGCGCACTGCGTCTCGAATACGCCCGGAGTTCTCGTGCTTGTCGGACAATTTCTCTCCCCTGTCTTATCTGTTACCCGATCGAACGTCCCCCCCGGGCGTTGCGGCGCGTCGCGCTCAGAGAATCGGAGCCGGCGTGTACTTCGCCGCCTCCGGATACCTCGCGACGAGGTCGTTTACACTCTCGACCACGGACGCGACCTGTGCTTCGGCCGCCCCCACGAACGCGGAGCGGTCGGCGAGCGCGGCCTCGAGTGTCGCGCGGTCGAGCGGCAGCCGCTCGTCGGCGGCGAGGCGATCCAGCAGATCCGGCTCGCGCCCCTCCTCGCGCATCGCCAGCGCCACCGCCACCGCGTGTTCCTTGATGGCCTCGTGGGCGGTCTCCCGCCCGACCCCGGCACGCACCGCCGCCATCAGCACCTTCGTGGTGGCGAGGAACGGCAGGTACCGGTTGAGTTCCTTCTCGATCACCGCCGGGTACGCACCGAACTCGGCGAGCACCGTCAGGAACGTCTCCATCTGGCCGTCGACGGCGAAGAACGCGTCGGGCAGCGCAACGCGGCGCACCACCGAGCAGAATACGTCGCCCTCGTTCCACTGGGCGCCGGCCAGCTCGGCGGCCATCGACGCGTAGCCGCGCAGCACCACCTGCAGACCGTTGACGCGCTCGCACGAACGCGTGTTCATCTTGTGCGGCATGGCGGAGGACCCGACCTGGCCGGGCTGGAAGCCCTCGGTGACCAGCTCGTGCCCCGCCATCAACCGGATCGTGTGCGCCAGCGACGACGGACCGGCTCCGATCTGAACGAGCGCGGAGAGCACATCGTGGTCCAGCGACCGCGGGTACACCTGGCCGACGCTGGTGAAGACGTGCGAGAAGCCGAGGTGCTCGGCGACCTTCCGTTCGAGCTGCTCGAGCTTGCCTGCGTCCCCGTCGAGCAGGTCGAGCATGTCCTGGGCGGTGCCCATCGGGCCCTTGATGCCGCGCAGCGGGTAGCGGTCGATGAGCTCCCGCAGCCGCGTCAGCGCGATGAGCAGCTCGTCGGCGGCCGACGCGAACCGCTTGCCGAGGGTCGTGGCCTGCGCCGCGACGTTGTGGGAGCGGCCGGCCATGACCACGGTGGAGTACTCGGCGGCCCGCTCGGCGAGCCGCGCCGCGATCGCGACACCGTGCGCGTGCACGTGCTCGAGCGACCGCAGCACCTGCAGCTGCTCGACGTTCTCGGTGAGGTCGCGGCTGGTCATGCCCTTGTGCACGTGCTCGTGCCCGGCGAGCGCGTTGAACTCCTCGATGCGGGCCTTCACATCGTGCCGGGTGACGCGCTCGCGCGCGGCGATCGAGTCGAGGTCCACGTTCTCGAGGACCCGCTCGTAGTCGGCCAGAGCCTCGGCCGGAACGTCGATACCCAGCTCGGCCTGTGCCCTCAGCACCGCCAGCCACAGCTGCCGTTCGAGCACGATCTTGTGCTGCGGCGACCACAGTTCCCGAAGCTCGGGGCTGGCGTAACGGGTGGCAAGGACGTTCGGGATCAGGCTCACAACCGCACAGTTTACGGGTCGGGACTCACCGAATCGGTGTCGGCAGGGGGCGCGACGCTCCCGACGACGTCGAGCAGTAGGCCGCGGGCCAATCCGCGCGGATCGGGATCGAGCTCGCCGAGAGCACCCAGGACGGCCCCGTCGACCGCTGCCACCAGTCTGCGGATCTGCGTCGGATCGACGGTGCGGCCGCAGCGTTCCAGCAGATCGGTGAGCAATTCGTCGACGATCAGCCGGGCATGCAGCTGGACGTCGCGCAGCTCGGTGTGACGCGCGGTCGCAACGCACCGCTCGTACCGGGAGATCAACTGCTCACGCTCGAGCTCGCCGACACCGCGGGGCCCCACCAGCAGGTCGATGATCAATTCGGCGGTCGACTCGAGGCTGCGGCGGCACGGGGTCACCTCCTCGACGCGGGCACGCATCTCTTCCAGTTCCCGGCACGAGTTGTGCTGGAACGCGCACACCACCAGCTCGTCGAGGGATTCGAAGTAGTAGGTCGTGGAGGCGAGCGGCAGGCCCGCCCGGTTGGCGACAGCGCGGTGACGGACGGCGTCGATACCGCCCTCGAGGATGAGCTCGGCTGCCGATTCGACGAGCGCCTGGCGGCGCCGCTCGCCTTTCGGTGTGGCAGCTGTCGTCACATTGTCATCGTGACAGTCTCGGCCGCTCCACCAGGGGAAAACGGCCGGAAGCACGACATCGCCCTAGGTGTGATGCCCGGGCACGGGGTGCCGTCAGGAGGGCTGCAGCCAGGCGCGCAGACGTTCCAGCGCCTGCTCGATGTCGGCGGTCGCACCGGCGAACGACAACCGCACCGTCTCGTCGCCGCGGACGGTGTCGAAGTCGATTCCCGGAGCGAGCGCGACCCCGGTGTCGTGCAGCAGCCGCGAGCACCACGCGGTGGACGTCTCACCGGGTCGCAGCAGGTGCGCGATGTCCGCGTACACGTAGAACGCGCCGTCGGCGGGCGCGAGCTTCGTGATCCCCATCGCGGGCAGTCCCGCCAGCAGCAGATCCCGGTTCCGGGCGTAGCGCTCGACGTGCCCGTCCAACTCGGCGCGGGCCTCGGCACCGAATGCCTCGGTCGCCGCGTACTGGGAGATCGCCGGAGGGCAGACCGTCATGTTCGAGGCGAGCCGTTGCAGCGCGCGCTGCAGTGACTGCGGCACCAGAATCCAGCCGAGTCGCCACCCGGTCATCGAGAAGTACTTCGACACCGATCCGACGACCACCGATTCGCGGGACGTCGCCCAGGCGGTCGACGTGGCCGGTGTGCCCGGGGTGGCGAACTCGATGCCGTGATAGATCTCGTCGGAGATCAGCAGGGCACCGTGGTCGTCGCACCAGCGGGCGAGCGCGGCCAGTTCCTCCGGCTCGATCATGGTGCCGGTCGGGTTGGCGGGGCTCGCGACGATCAGACCCGCAGGTGGGGTGTCGAGCGCCTCGAGCATCGCGACGGTCGGCTGGTAGCGGGTGTCCGGACCGCAGTCCAGCTCGACCACGTTGCAGCCGAGCGCCGCGAGCGTGTTGCGGTACGCCGGATACCCGGGCCGCGCGACGACGACGGTGTCACCGGGATCGAACGCGGCGAGGAACAACAGCGTGAACGCACCCGACGATCCGGTGGTGACCACGACGTCGTCGGCGTCGACGTCGATGCCGTAGCGGTCGCGGTGGTAGGCGGCGATCGCCTCGCGCAGCGGCAGGATCCCGAAGGTCTCGGTGTAGCCGAGCAGTTCGTCGTCGATCGCACGGTGGGTCGCGCGCAGCACCGGTGCGGGCGCCGGCGTCGACGGCTGCCCGGCCGCCAGCGACAGGACGTCGCCGTGGGTGCGCTGACGTTCGGCCGCGGCCTTCCACACATCCATGACGTGGAAGGTCTCGATGTTCGATCGCCGGGATTCGTTTCGCACGGATCCGACGGTAGTACTCGCCGTCCGCCGACGGGAAACCGGTCAGACGGTGATGCGGCCCTCGACGGCGGCGAGCCCGATGTCGGTGCGGAAATGCCCACCGGGCAGCTTGATTCCGGCGAGCGTCGCGTAGGCGTGGTCGCGGGCCGCGCTGAGATCGGCGCCCACACCGACCACGCTGAGCACACGGCCACCGGCCGAGACGATCGCGCCGGACTCGTTGCGCTTGGTGCCGGCGTGCAGCACGCCCTCGGCGTCGGCGCCGGTGATGACGTCGCCGGTGCGGGGGCTGGCCGGGTAGTACTCGGCGGCCAGCACGACCGTCACGGCAGCACCGTCGCGCCAGCGCAGCGGCGGCAGCTCCGCGAGGGTGCCGTTGGCGGTGGCGGCGAGCGCCTCACCGAGCGGGGACTCGAGCAGCGCGAGAACGGCCTGCGTCTCGGGGTCGCCGAAGCGGCAGTTGAATTCGACGACCGCGGGGCCGTCCTTGCCGATCGCCAGACCGGCGTACAGCAGCCCGGAGAAGCCGCAGCCACGGTTCACGAGTTCCGCGGCGACCGGCCGGACGACCTCCTCGACGATGACGTCGACGGTCTCGGCGGGCAGCCACGGCAGCGGCGTGTACGCGCCCATGCCGCCGGTGTTGGGTCCGGTGTCCCCGTCACCGACGCGCTTGTGGTCCTGGGCCGGCAGCAGCGGAACGACGGTTTCGCCGTCGACCAGGCAGAACAGCGAGACCTCGGGGCCGTCGAGGAACGATTCGAGCAGGACCGGGTGCCCGTTCTCGAGGATCTCGGCGGCGTGATCGCGCGCGACGGCGCGATCGGCGGTGACGACCACGCCCTTGCCGGCGGCGAGTCCGTCGTCCTTGACGACCCAGGTCGGACCGAAGCGATCCAGCGCCTCGTCGAGCACGCCGGGCGAATCGACGACCTCGCTGTGCGCGGTCCGCACCCCCGCGGTGTTCATGACGTCCTTGGCGAACGCCTTCGATCCCTCGATGCGGGCGGCGGCGGCGGACGGGCCGAAGCATGCGATGCCCGCGGCACGCACCGCGTCGGCGACACCGAGCACCAGCGGGACCTCGGGGCCGATCACGACGAGGTCGACGTTCTGTTCCTTCGCGAGCGCGACGACCTGCTCGGCGGAGGCGGCGTCGACCGGGAACTGTTCGGCGATCTGAGCGATTCCGGCGTTGCCGGGTGCGGCGAGGACCGCGGTCACCCCCGGGTCGCGGGACAGAGCCAGGACGAGAGCATGTTCACGGGCACCGGAGCCGATAACGAGTACGCGCACGCAGGACAGACTACGGGACTGCCCGGTGCCACGGTTTCAGCCGGGCGGACCGTCGGATCCGCTCGCCGAAAGTCATCCGCCGACGGTTTATCCGTTGGCGGGTGTCCGTCTGCTCAGCGGATACCTCGGCGCCTATCCTCCCCGACATGGCTTCCGTATTCAGCATGATCATCGCCGGCGACCTGCCGGGTCGCTTCGTGTGGCAGGACGACGACGTCGTCGCGTTCCTCACCATCAACCCGATCAACCCGGGCCACGTGCTCGTGGTCCCCCGCGAGGAGGTGGACCACTGGCAGAACGTCGACGACGAACTCTGGGCCGAGGTCAACGGCGTCGCCCGCATCATCGGCCGTGCCGTGTGCGCAGCGTACGACTCCCCGCGCGCGGGCCTGCTCATCGCCGGACTCGAGGTTCCGCACCTGCACCTGCACGTGTTCCCCGCCTACGACCTGGGCGACTTCGACATCTCGAAGGCCGAGCGCGACCCGTCGCCGGAGGCCCTCGACGAGGCCCGCGACAAGATCCGCGCGGCGCTGCGGGAACTGGGCTACGGCGCCAACGTCCCGGACTGAGCGTCCCGGGCCTCGGGTGCGAGGTCGCTCGCCGGGACCTGCGGCGTACCGTGCGGGTCGGCCAGGAACTGCGCCAGGTGCACCCACGACGTGGTGCGCGCGGTGGGCCCGGTGAGCAGACCGAGGTGACTGCCGGGCGCGGTCGCGAACCGGACCGCCGCGTTCGGCAGGACACCGGTGATCGCTTCGACGGCCGGAACCGGCGCCAGGACGTCCTCGGTTCCGGCCAGCGCGAGCACCGGAACGGTGACTGCGGCGAGGTCGATCGTGCGCTCCCCGAACCGCGCCTTCCCGGAGGCGAGGTCGTTGGCGACGGTCAGGCGCATGCCCATCTCGTGGAACAACCGTCCCGGATAACCGAACATGCCGGCCTGGAACCGGTCGATCGATTCCATGCGGACCAGTCGGTCGGCGTCGGCGATGTTCAGGGCGATGAACCACGGCCGCAACAGTTCCCGCTCGAGAGCGGTCGCGCGGTAGCCGATCTGCACGAGTGGTGCCGGGACACCGCCGAGGACGCGTGACACCCCGGCCAGGACGGGATCACCGACGTATCGTCCTGCGAGCCGCGCGACCGCGAGCAGCGGGATCCGCGCGTAGTCGATCGGCGTGCCGAACGCGGCGATCGACCGGATCGGGAGCTCCGGGTGCGCGGCGGCGGTGAGCAGGCAGAGCGTCCCGCCGAGGCTCCATGCGACGAGGTCGACCTCGCGGTTGCCGCTCAGCTCGGAGACCCGGTGGATCGCTTCGGGCACGATGTCGTCGATCCACACCTCGAATCCGAGGTCGCGGTCGTCGACGTTCATCGGCCCGTAGTCGAGGACGTAGACGCTGCGGCCGAGCTCGACGAGGTACTGCACCACGCTCTGGTCGGGCATCAGGTCGTAGCAGCTCGACGGCGCAGCGAGCGGGGTGACGAGCAGGACCGGGGCCCCGGCATCCTCCGGGCCGAATCGGCGCAGGGTGCGGTGCGGGCCGTCGCCGACGACCACCGACGGGGTGCGGTGCGGCGGCGCGATCCCGTCGCCCGCGAACAACGACCAGGTGTTGCGGGCCGCGCCGAACGCAGCGCCTGCCGCACTGCGTGCCGTGTCGGTGATGCCCATACTCGGTTTGCCTCCAGCGTCGCGCGGCCTGTTCCGCAGACACCGAAGCGGGTAACTTACCGAGAAGTCAGTCCACCTGCCGCCGCGGCAGCAGCACGCGGAACGTCGCGCCCCTGCCGACCTCGCTGTCGACGTCGACGGTGCCGCCGTGCGCGGCGACCAGTGCCGCGACGATGGACAGACCCAGGCCGCTGCCGCCGGACGCGCGGGTCCGCGAGGTGTCGGTCCGGTAGAAGCGTTCGAACACCCGCTCCCGATCCTCTTCGGCCAGTCCCGGTCCGGTGTCCGCGACTTCGAGCACGGCGTCCTCACCGACGGTGCCGACCCGCACGGTCACCGACGCATCGGCCGGGGTGTGCGTGAGCGCGTTGGTGACGAGATTGTCGACGACCTGCCGCAGTCGCACCACGTCGCCGAGCACTTCGGGGGTGCCCGGTCCGTCGATGACCTCGAGCCCGATCGTGCGGTCCGACGCGACGGCGCGGGCACCGTGCACGGCGTCGGCGGCGAGGGCCAGCAGGTCCACGGGCTTCTGCTCGAGGGGCCGCTGCGCGTCGAGACGGGCCAGCATGAGCAGGTCCTCGACGAGGACTCCCATGCGGCGCGATTCGTTCTCGATCCGGGTCATCAGCAGATCCGTGTCGCGGCTGGCCCCCTGCCGGTACAGCTCGGAGAACCCGCGGATCGTGGTCAGCGGGGTGCGCAGCTCGTGCCCCGCGTCGGCGACGAACCGGCGCATCTTCTCCTCCGAGCGGCGCGCCGACTCCTCGGACGCGGCGGTCGCCGCGAACGCCGACTGGATCTGCGCGAGCATCGAGTTCAGAGCCACGGACAATTGCCCCACCTCGGTGCGCGGATCCCGCTCCGGCACACGTTCGTGCAGGTCACCGCCCGCAATCGCGACCGCGGTGCGTTCCACCTCCCGGAGCGGGCGCAGGCTGCGCCGGACCACGAAGTAGCCGGCGACGCCCAGCACGACCAGCACCGCGGTGCCGATTCCGAGCTGCAGGACGACGAGTCGCCCGACCGTCTCCCCGATCTCCTCCAGGCTCATCGCGACGGTGGTGGTGCCGCCGTCGGGGTTGGAGGTGGTCAGCACCCGCCACCGGGGGCCGGAGCCGCCGACGGACCCGACGGTCACCGGTTCCGGCGTGGGCGCGCCCGGCAGTGCCGGGGCCGCCGACCGATCGTTGATCGTGACCCGCGCCGTGCCGTCCGGGTTCAGGACCTGCACGTAGAACAGGCTCGGCGGCCGGTCCGGACCCACCGCCGGAGGCGGCGGATCCGGACGGGTGCCGAGCGGCCTGGCCCAGCCGTGCGCGGCGTCGTGCAGGTCGCGGTCGATCCGGCTCAGCAGCGACCCCTGCAGGGACGAGGTCACCGCGATCCCGGACGCGAGCAGCCCGAGCCCCGACAGCACGAGCAGCGCGGCGACGAGGGTGAATCGCAGCGGCAGGGCGGGCAGGCGACGCATCTACTTCGGCTCGCGCATCACGTATCCGACGCCACGCAGCGTGTGGATGAGCGGCCGGTCGCCGGTGTCGATCTTGCGCCGCAGGTAGGACACGTACGACTCGACGACCCCCACCTCGCCACCGAAGTCGTAGTTCCACACGTGGTCGAGGATGCGCGGTTTGCTGAGCACCGTGCCCGCGTTGATCATGAAGTACCGCAGCAGGGTGAACTCGGTGGGCGAGAGCGACACCGGCTGTCCGGCCTTCCACACCTCGTGGGTCTCGTCGTCGAGTTCGATGTCGGCGAAGGTGATGCGCGACGACCGGTCCTCCTCGGACACCTTCCCGGCGCGGCGCAGGATCGTGCGCACGCGCGCGATGACCTCCTCGAGGCTGAACGGCTTGGTGACGTAGTCGTCCGCACCGAGCGTCAGGCCCGACACCTTGTCCTCGACGGAGTCCTTCGCGGTGAGGAACAGCACGGGGGCGTCGATGCCGTCGGCGCGCAGACGACGCAACATCCCGAACCCGTCCATGCCGGGCATCATCACGTCGAGGATCACCGCGTCCGGACGGAAGGAGCGGGCCCGGTCGAGGCCCTCCGTGCCGTTCGACGCGGTCGCGACCTCGAACCCCTGGAACTTCAGGCTCACTGCGAGCAGTTCGACGATGTTCGGCTCGTCGTCGACGATCAGGATTCGCGCTTCGGGAACGGTCACGTAACCCATTGTCTCGGGTGCGGCTGTCCGGTCGCTGACTGCTTCCTGTGAGAACGCTGGGAGTGCAGACTCGGGCATTGCGGACTCGGGCGGGCGGTGACGGGCGCGCCTCACACAGCTGTCGGACCCCGGTGTTAACAATGAGGGCATGTCGTGCTCCGCCTGCCTCGCCGACCTGGACCACTGCCACGGAACCCTCGTGGTGCATGCGATTGTCGAGATCGAATGCACCGACCCCGACTGCACCGACCTCGCGTCGGTCCGCCACAGCCTGATCATCGACTGCTCGGAACTGTCGGGTGGCTGCGGCTGCACCGAGCTGCGAGTGTCCGCGACGGCGCTGCGGGCGTCCTGACCTCGGGCCGCCGCGAAAAAGTTCGCTAGACTACAGACCGTCGATCGACACCCGGACGAGCGCACCGTACCCGGCCAGCGACAAGACGGTGCAGCGGAGCTCGTCATGGCATGGATCGTTCTCGTCTTCTCCGGTGTCCTCGAAGCGGTGTGGGCCACGGCGCTCAGCCGTTCGGCCGGATTCACCCGCCTCGGACCGTCCGTCCTCTTCGTCGTCGCCCTGGTGGCCAGCATGGCCGGCCTCGCATACGCGATGCGTTCGCTGCCGGTCGGCACGTCGTACGCGGTCTGGGTCGGGATCGGCGCGGCGCTGACCGTCGGATTCGCGATGGTCACCGGCGGCGAGGCCGTCTCGGTGGCCAAAATCCTCCTCATCCTCGGAATCGTCGGGTGCGTCATCGGATTGAAGGCGCTCCACTAGACCGTTTTCTCGTGTGTCCGGTGGTTACAGTGAACGCATGAATCTGGCGTCCGCGCTCGCATTCCCGCTCCGGGTCGGCCTGACCGCGGCGGACACCGCGCTCGGGATCGCGGCGTCCGTCATCGGCACGGTCCGCGTGGCCGTCTCCCCCGCGACCTACGAGACGCTCGGCGCGGTCGGTCTCACCGATACCCGCGGAACCCTGGGACTGTTGCAGCAGGTGTCCGAGCTCGCGTCCGACAATCGCCCGCTCGGGCATGCGTTGCGACCGGGTGGTCCGCTCGACCGGCTGCTCGCGCCCGGCGGCGCCGTCGACCGGCTCACCGCCCCAGACGGAATCCTCGAGAGACTGCTCGTGCCGGGAGGAGCCCTCGACCGGATCACCGCGCCCGGCGGCCCGCTGGATCGGGTCCTGGCCGACGACGGTGCCCTCGACCGGCTGCTCTCCGAGGGCGGTCTGCTCGATCGGCTCACCGCACCCGACGGCCCGCTCGAGCGACTGCTCGCCCGCGACGGCGCCGTCGAACGGCTGACCGCGCCCGGCGGCATCGTCGACACCGCGATCAAGCCGGGCGGTGTCGTGGAACGCGCGCTCGCGGAGGGCGGTGTCCTCGACGTCCTGCTGTCCGAACGCGGCGCGCTCGAACGACTGCTCGCCGAGGGCGGCCCGCTCGACCAGATCGTGTCGCTGTCCGAGACCCTCGCGCAGCTGACGCCGGGCATCCAGCAGATGCACCTGAGCATCGACCTGCTGCAGGAAACGGTGGAACTGCTGCGCGGTGCGGTGGGACCTCTCGGCGACCTCGCGGGCAAGCTGCCGGGCCGCTGGCTGCGCAGCGGTGGCGCTTCCGGTGGCGCTTCCGGAAAGGGTGAACTCCCGCCCGGCTGACGCGCGTCGTCAGCCGCAGAACGAACAGACATCCGCACACGTCCAGGACTTGTGCGGATGTCGCTTTGATGCGCGGATCGGCCCTTTGGCCGATCGTGGAGCCCCCTGTCGGGATTGAACCGACGACCTTTCGCTTACAAGGCGAGTGCTCTACCACTGAGCTAAGGAGGCAGTGAAGCGCGATCATCATATAGGCATCACAGCCCCCTCGCGCCACCGGCCGGTTTGGTTACGGTGGGGTGCATGGTTTCCCCGGCGACGATCCTGGTTCCCATCTCCGGGGGCACGCGATGGTGAACGTGCTGAGCGCGATGCTCGGAAAACTCGTCCTGGATCGACGGGCAACCGTCGATGCGGTCACCGAGGCTCCGGCGCCGCTGCAGCCGATCGATCTGACCGACGACGCGACGGTCGCCGAAGCCCTCGACGTCGCGGTGCGGGTCGGCGAAGTGCTCCTCGCCTCCGGCACCGGCGCGATCGACACCTCGGATCAGGTGCAGTTCGTCGCGGCGACCTACGGGCTGGCGCGCTGCGACGTGGACGTGACCTACAACTCGATCGTGCTGTCGGCGCACCGGGGCCCGACGATGCCGCCGGCGAGCACGATGCGGATCGTGCACTACCGGTCGATGGACTTCACCCGGCTCGCGGCGGTGGACCGGCTGACCCGCCGGATCAGACGGGACGCGATCTCCCCCGCCCAGGCCCGCGAGGAACTGCTCGCGATCACGTCGGCTCCGCACCCCTACAACCGCTGGGTCGCGACCTTCGCCTGGTCCGCGATGGCGGCGTCGATCGGGATACTGCTCGGCGGTGGCCTGCTCGTCGCGGCCGTCGCGTTCGTATCGACGCTGGTGATCGACCGGGTCAACCGGTTCCTCAACGGACTGGGCCTGCCGTTCTTCTTCCAGCACCTGGTCGGCGGCATCATCGCGACCGCCCCGGCGATCACGCTGTACGCGTTCCGGGAACCGCTGGGGGTCACGGTGTCGCCGGGACTGATCATCGCGGCCGGGGTGACGGTGCTGTTGTCGGGCCTCTCGCTGGTCGGTTCGGTGCAGGACGCGATCACGGGCGCGCCCATCACGGCATCGGCCCGCTTCTTCGAGCTGGTCATGATGACCGGCGGAATCATCGCGGGTGTGGCGACGACACTGCGGGTCGCCGTCCTGCTGGGTGCGGAGCTACCGGTCATCTCCTACGTCGCGCAGACGGGTCTGACCCAGTTGCCGACGCAGTTCGCGGCCGGTGCCGCCGCGTCGCTGTTCTTCGCCCTGGCCTGTTACGCCGAGCGCCGCGCACTGACGGCAGCGGCCCTGGGCGGCGCGGCCGGTGCCCTGGTGTACCAGCTGGCCCTGGGGCTGAGCGTCGGCCCGATCATCGCGTCGGCGACCGCGGCGACGGTGGTCGGCTTCGCCGGTGGCCTGATGGCCCGCCGTGCCTACACTCCGCCGCTCGTCGTCGCGGTCGCCGGGATCACACCGCTGCTGCCCGGCCTGGCGCTGTACCGCGGTCTGTACGCGATCCTGCAGTCGGAACTGCTGGTCGGGTTGACCGCCCTGTTCGCCGCGTTCGGGATCGGCTGCGGGCTCGCGGCGGGCGTCACACTCGGCGAGTGGATGGCCCGGACCGCGCGCTACCCGCGCAGCATGCGCCGATCGGGTGCACTGCGCCGGCCGTCGCTGCGCCGGACCAGGTCGCGGCGGACGCGGAGCTACGCGAGCCCGGAAACGACGAAAGTCACGCCGCGCTTCGGTCGCTTGCGGCGTGACTTCCGGAAAGGCTGATGGTCAGGAGTTGGCCTGACGAGCCTTTTCGTCGGCCTCCATGGCGTCGCGCAGGCTCTTCGGACGCATGTCGGTCCAGTTCTGCTCGACGTACTCGACGCATGCAGCGCGCGATTCCTCGCCGAACACGACCCGCCACCCCTGGGGGACCTCAGCGAAGGTCGGCCACAGCGAGTACTGCTCCTCGTCGTTCACGAGGACGTAAAAGCGGCCGTCTTCGTCATCAAATGGATTCGTGCTCATCTCGCCTCACTTGTTGCGTAGGTGTGCTGGTCGGGAATCCTACCAAGGAGCGACAGCTCCCCATGGCCGCCTGCCAGGTTCGCCCTGCGCCGTTCCAGCACTGCACCGAGGATCTCACCTGCCCGGATCGCCGTGTTCGACAGCAGCGACGCGGTGATGCCGTGGGTCTTCTCGGTGCCGCCCTGCAGATAGATTCCGCCGTCGATGTCGTCGGGCGTGGGCAGCCGGTAGTCGCGGTCGACCTCGCGCAGCGGCGTCTCGGCCGGCGCGAGATCGCCGAGCAGCGGGGCCAGCGGCGCCGGGGTGAATCCGGTGGCGAGGACGACGGCGTCGCACATGAGCGTGTGGGTCAGGCCGTCGAGTCCGCTGCGCACCTGCACCTCGATCCCGGTCGCCGTCTCTTCGACACCGGTGATCTCCGAGGCCCGGCGCATGAACAGCCGCCGCTTGCCCGAGACTCGCTCGCGGTATTCGGTCGCGTAGATCTCGGCGATCAGGTCGGGATCGACGACCGAGTAGTTGGTGCCGCGGTGCAACTCGAGCAGGCGAGCGCGTTCCTCGTGGGGAGCGCTGTGGAGTTCGTCGACGGTGCTCGGATCGAAGATGCGGTTCGCGTAGGGGCTGTCGTCGGCGGGGCTGTATCCGAAGCGGTTGAAGACGTTGTGCACCTCGGCGTCGGGGTAGTTGCGGTGGAGGTACTGCACGACCTCGGCGGCGGACTGCCCGGCACCGACGACGACGAACCGCTGGTGCACCGGTGCCGGCATCTCGGCGAGGTGGAAGAGAAACTGGTGGTTGTGGAAGCAGCGCGCGGATTCGTTGGCCCACTCGGGAATCCGGGCCCGCAGGCCGATGCCCAGCACCACGTTGCGGGCGTAGACGATCTCACCTTCGGCGGTACGGACCGCGAACAGTTCCACCTTGCCGGTGCCGTCGCGCACGGCGTCGACGCCGGTGACCTCGGTGCCGTAGCGGACGTCGGCATCGACTCGTCCGGCCGCCCACTGCAGGTAGTCCTGGAACTCGTGGCGGGTGGGGAAGAAGGTCTGGTGATTGACGAAGTCGACGAGCCGGCCGCGCGAGTGAAGGTAGGAGAAGAAGCTGTAGCTACTGGTCGGATTCCGGAAGGTGACCAGGTCCTTGGGGAAGGCGATCTGCATCGTGGCGCCCTCGAGGAGCATCCCCGGGTGCCAGGAGAACGACGGCTGCTTCTCGAAGAATCGCGCCCGGACCGGCGAATCCGGCTCGGCGGCGTTGCGCTCTTCGATCGCGATGCTCAACGCCAGGTTGGCGGGCCCGAATCCGATACCGACGATGTCGAAGACGTTGTCCGGCGGGAAGTCCGGCACCTCCGAAACCTCGGAGGGCGCGCTGTATCGATCGGTCATCACTCATCTTTCGTGCTCGGGGGCCACAGCCGCAGGCGGTTTCGATCGACTCGGAAAAAGATAGCTCAGGCTATCCTTTGTTCGGTGAGCCTACCAATAGTTGCCCCGCTCGTGGTGACCTCCGATCTGCAGCCGGATCCCCGGCACGAAAGTCCCGAAACAAGTTGAGCGCGGCGGGATCACGTTCGATCCCACCGCGCTCGTCGGTCGCGAAGGTGTGGCCTCAGCCGGCCAGGAAGTCCAGAACCACCTTGTTCACTGCCTCGGGCTGCTCGAGGTACCCGTAGTGACCGGCGTCGGGAATCTCCTCGTAGACGGCGCTCGGGATCGCGTCGGCGACCTCCTTCGACAAGTACGCCGGAATCATCCGGTCGTCGGCGAATCCGACCGCGAGGCACGGCACCGTGATCGCACGGTAGGCGGCGCGTCGATCGAACTCGCGGTCCATCGAAAGCTGCGCCCGCACACCCGCCGAGATCTTGCCGCCGGTGAACTCGAACACGTCGAGCCAGTCGCGTGCGGCGTTCGCGTCCACGAGCGACGCCGGGGACAGGTTCATCACCGCGGTGACCGCGGCCCGGTACTTCGGCGGCAGTTCGACGCCGTTGTCGTACAACTGGCGTTCCCCCTCGGTCAGCGTGAGCTGGAACTGATCCATCCGAGCGTGACCGGCCAGGAAGACCCCCTTGCGCACCAGGTCCGGCCGGGCCAGCGCGAGCTCCTGCGCGACGCGGGCGCCCATCGACGTTCCGATGACATAGGCGGGTCCGCCGAGCAGTTCGATCAGGCCCGCGGTGTCGGCGACGAGATCGTCGATCGTCATTCCGCCGAGGCTCTCCCCCGACGGAGCGATCCCGCGATTGTCGAACGTGGCCACGCGGTAGCCCGCCTTGACCAGCGCCGGCACCTGATGCAGGTCCCACACGCGGCCGGGGCTCCCCGTCCCCATAATGAGTACAACGAGGTCGCCGGTCCCTTTGACCTGGTAGTTCAGCGGGATGCCGTTGATCGTCGCGATGGGCATGAAGACCTTCCTCGAAAACGTCGCTGCGTGGCGGCCTCGCCGGGACGAGCGCACGGGCCGCGTCCACCGTACCGTGCGGCACGGCCCATCCGACGGCCCCGCAGGAACGCGGTGAGCGCACAGCCGAAGGGCAGCGCGGCGTCGGCCCCCTTATCGATACAGACCTCGCCCCGGCATGCGGTGCCGCGGTCGCGGCTGGCGTGGGCATGTCCGGTTCTCCTAGAGTCGAACTACGAATGGCCTGCTCGAGCCGAGCAGCACTCCCGGGAGGAAACACCATGGCCGCCGACGTGACCACCGACAACGACATCGCCGACGAAGACCTCGAGCCCGTAGCCGAACAGACTGCCCGCCAGGCGCAGCGCGTCGTCGCGGCCTACGCCGAGGACGCCGACGAGTGCCGAATGCTGCTGTCGATGCTCGGCATCGGACCGACCGACAAGTCCGCCTGACCGTCCGCTCCGACAGCCACCCAGCCAGAGAAGAGGACGCCCCGTGCCCGCAGCCGATTCGCCGACCCTCACCGAATCCGACTTCGTTGTGGTCGCCAACCGGCTGCCCGTCGACCTCGAACGCCTTCCGGACGGCACGACCCGATGGAAGCGCAGTCCCGGCGGCCTCGTCACCGCGCTCGAGCCGATCCTGCGCACCCACCGCGGTGCGTGGGTCGGCTGGGCCGGTGTCGCCGATGCCGACCTGGATCCGATCGTCGACGACGACCTGGTGATGCACCCGGTTCCCCTCAGCGCCCAGGAGATCGCCGACTACTACGAGGGATTCTCGAACGCCACGTTGTGGCCGCTGTACCACGACGTCATCGTCCGTCCCGAATACCACCGCGAATGGTGGAACGCCTACGTCGAGGTCAATCGCCGGTTCGCGGAAGCGGCGGCGAAGGCCGCCGCGCAGGGTGCGACCGTCTGGATCCAGGACTACCAGCTCCAGCTCGTTCCGAAGATGCTGCGGATGCTGCGCCCGGATCTGACGATCGGCTTCTTCCTCCACATTCCGTTCCCGCCGGTCGAACTGTTCATGCAGATGCCGTGGCGCACCGAGATCGTCGACGGGCTGCTCGGCGCCGATCTGATCGGCTTCCACCTGCCCGGCGGAGCCCAGAACTTCCTGTACCTCGCCCGGCGACTGGCCGGGCACCAGACCTCCCGCGGCAACGTCGGTGTCCGGTCGAAGCTCGGTGTCGTCCAGGTCGGGTTCCGCACCGTCCGGGTCGGGGCGTTCCCGATCTCCATCGCGTCCGGTGAACTCGACGAACAGTCCCGCCGCAAGTCGATCCGCGACCGCGCCAAGCAGATCCGCAAGGAACTCGGCAATCCCAAGCGCATCATGCTCGGCGTCGACCGGCTCGACTACACCAAGGGCATCGACGTCCGGCTCGACGCGCTGCACGAACTGATCGCCGAGGGTCGCGTCGACCCGTCCGAGACGGTGATGGTGCAGCTCGCGACGCCGAGCCGGGAACGGGTCGAGTCCTACATCCACATGCGCGGCGAGATCGAGAAGATGGTCAGCCGCATCAACGGCGAGTACGCCGAGGTCGGCCGGCCGGTGGTGCACTACATCCATCGCCCGGTCCCCCGCGACGAGCTCATCGCGTTCTTCGTCGCCGCCGACGTGATGCTCGTGACTCCCCTGCGCGACGGGATGAACCTGGTCGCGAAGGAGTACGTGGCCTGCCGCAGCGACCTCGGCGGCGCCCTGGTTCTGAGCGAATTCACCGGTGCCGCAGCAGAATTGCGGCAGGCTTTCCTGTGCAACCCGCACGATCTGGAGAACGTGAAGGATCAGATGGAGGCCGCGCTGTCACAGTCCCGCGAGGACGGACGGCGGCACATGCGGGCACTGCGGCGGCAGGTTCTCACGCACGACGTGGACCGCTGGGCCCGCGCGTTCCTCGACGCGCTCGCGCACGGCGGCGCGGCCGGTCCCGCCTTGATCGCCCCCGAGGAGGCCGGCGAACCGGTGTGACCCGGCCGCCTGCCTCCGGCGGTTCGGCCTAACGCACCTCGATCAGATCGGTCCCAGCCGGCTCACCAGCCAGCGACCGTCCTCGTTCTCCAGCTCGACCCGGACCCGGCTGGCGCTGCTGACCGCCTCCGGGAACTCCGAGTTGGTACTGATCGTGTTGACGAACAACATCGCCACGGCGTGGTCGGCCTCGGCCGAGACGATCGACGACGACTGCACGACGGCCTGAACGCTGATCGACTTCTCCTTGGCGCCCGGGACGATCACGTTGTTCATCAGGTTCAGGTATTCCTCGCGGAAGTCGCCGGTCAGCCCCTCCGCGGCGGCCGCGACCTGCTCGTCGACCTTGTCGTAGCTGTATGCGAGCACGGCGACGGCCTGCTCCTCGGCGGCCTTCACCGCGTCGGTGCGTGCCACCTCGGCGGCGTTGTCCTGGAGCTTGCCGTAGGCCAGCCAGCCGACGACCGCGGCCAGCACGACCGCGACGGCCACGAGTGCCCCGGCCAGCGCCCGCGGAACACCTTTCTTCCCGGTGGGAGACACGGACTCGCCGCCGGAGGTCGCCTCCGCCGTATCACTGCCGGAGGCGGTCTCCCTGCTCTTCTCGAGGACGACTGCCTCGTCGCTGCCGTCGTTCTTCTCGGTCCGGTTCTCGTCGGTCACGGTACGAACTCCACCTTCGATGCCAACAGCCGTCCGCCCTCGTCGCAGATCGTGACCCGCAACCGGAAGTCACGCGGCGAGGGTTCGGGCTGGCCGGCGTTGGACACCATCATGCGCGAGGCAACCAGCGACGACGTGCACGCGCCGTCCTCGGTCTGGATGCCCGCCTCGATCACTTCCCCGTTGGTGTCGACCCCGGCCTTCTGCACGACCTCCACGAACGGGCCTTCGCGGCCTTCGAATTCGGCCTTGAAATCACCGGTGGCCCCGTCGAGCAGTCGCTGAACGTCGGCGTCGGCAGTGTCGCTGTGGATCGTGGTCAGGTTCAGCACCGTCTGCCGCGCGGCCTGCAGGTACGCCTGGCGTCGTTCGTCACGCTCGTTGCTCGACTGCCGGTCGATCAGCAGCCAGACCCCGGCCGCGATCAGCGCGACGATCAGGACCGCCGCGCCGATCGAGACGGGCCGGGTCCACGCCCGACCCGCCGACGTGCCCCCGGAGGTCGGGTTCTCCGATGTCGTGTTCTCGTCCGTCATCAGCCCTGCTGTGCCTTCATGTACGCCTCCAAACTCGTGTCTGCCCCCGTGCCCGTGTGGCGGTAGACCGTGCCGTCCGGACCAATGTACGTGCCGGTCGCCGGATCGATCCGGCGCGCGGTCACACCCGCGGGCGCGGCGGCGTCCGAACCTTCGGAGTACGACGCGGGCTGAGGGACGTCGTTCGCGGATGCCACCGGCGTCGGCGGGCCGATCCACGGGTTGTCGGTGTACTCGGGCTGGTAACCGGTCCGGCACATTTCCGGCGTCGGTGCACGACGGCCCGGGAACTCCATGCAGGGAACGTTGCGGGCACCGCGCACAGTGTTCGGATCCGATTGCGGCAGTTTGCAGAACAGGTCACCGGGCGAGTCGATCAGGGACTCGTCGGCGGGACTGCGCCACTGGTCCGGCGGAAGGAAACCGGCCAGGCACGGCGGCGGATCGTGCAACTGGAGATGGAAGTCGACGACCGCACCGTCCTCGGCCGGTCCGCTGCCGGCCGCGGTGATCAGTGCCGTGGTCATCGGCGGGTACAGCACCAGGATCTGTTCGATACCGGCGTTGTAGACGACGCCGACCTCACCGACACTGACGAGGTTCGCGAGCAGCAGCGGCAGTGTGGGTTTCAGGTCCTGCAGCAGTTGCTCGGCTTCCGCGGCCGCACCGGGCCCCTTGTCCATCAGCGCCCGCAGATCCGGGTCGCTGACGCGGAGCCGGTCGGTGAAGGTCACCATGTCCCGTGTCCAGGAACGGATCGCGTCGCTGCTGACGACCTGGGTGTCGAGCAGCGGGCCGAGCTCGTCGAGCAGCTGCCTCGTGGGAGCACTGTTGGCGTTGGCCTCCTGCACGAACAGCCGGGTCGAGTCGATCAGTCGCTGCAGATCGGGCCCGGATCCGTTGAACGCATCGAACGCCTCGTCCACGACGGTCTGCAGGCGCGTGTCGCTGATGCTCGCGAGCAGCACATCCGCCTGGTCGAGCAGCGCCCCGACCTCCTGCGGCACGGTCGCCCGATCGACGGGGATCACGTCACCGTCCGCGAGATGCGCTTCGTCCGAAGCATTCTCGTGCGGCACCAGGTCGATGTACTGCTCGCCGACCGCCGACACGCTGCGCACCGCGACATCGACGTCCGCCGGAATCTTGTAGTCGCTGTCGATCGACATCTCGGCCTCGACCCCGGTAGGCGTCAGCGAAACAGTCTCGACCACACCGACATTCGTTCCCCGATAGGTGACGTTCGAATGCCGGTACAGGCCACCGGTCGACGGCAGCTCCGCGGTGACCGTGTAGCGGCCGACCCCGAGAAGCTGCGGCAGCCGGACGTACTGCGCCGACATGACGACCAGTCCGATCACCGTGAGGATCGCGAAGATCACCAACTGGATGCGGACGAACCTCGAGAGCATCATGGCGCGGGCACCCCCAGCTGCGGCAGTTCGGGGATCGTGAACTCGCCGAGCCCCGGGACGGTCACGGTCGCCGGGCCGGGCCCGGTCCGCGGAGCCGGCGGCTGCAGCGGGGCCAGGAACGGGTCGGCGGCCTGTCCCGCGAGTCCGGCGTCCTGCCCCAGGATGCCTTCGGGACCGGCGAGCCGGCCGGCGAGCGGGGTTCCGGTCAGGAAGTTCAGGTCGAGACGATCCAGGGTCAGGTCGATGGTCATGGCGAGGTTCGCGTAGTCGCCTCGGATGATGTTGTTGATACCGGCCTGCGGGAACGGATAGGTGAGCAGCACACCGAGCACCTGGGTGAGCGAGTTGCCCGAATCCGCCAGTGCCCGCAGGGTCGGGGTCAGTGCCTGCAGGTTGGTGTCCAGATCCTGACCGGCGTTCTCGACGAGCCTGCTTGCGACGGAACTCAACTCACCGAGCGAGGTCAGCGCCGCGGTCAGATTGCCCCGCTGATCGGAGAGCACCTCGATCGCCGCGGGCAGTTCGTCGAGGGCGCGTTCGAGGGTGTCGGTCTGGTCGTTGACCGTCGACGCCAGCCGGTCCATGCCCTCCATCGCGGAGATGATGTCGGTGCGCTGCCGGTCGAGGGTGCCGACGAGTTCGTCGAGCCGCGGCATCAGGTCGCGCAGCGAATCCTCGCGTCCGACGAGCGCGGCGTTCAGTTCGGTGGTGATGTCGTTGATCTGGGCGAGCCCGCCGCCGTTGAGCACCACCGACAGCGACGACAGCGTCTGCTCGGTCGTCGGGTAGGCACCGGCGCGTTCGAGCGGGATGACGTCGCCGTCCTCGAGGCGGCCCTGCGGCGGTTCGTCGGTCGGCTCTGCCAGTTCCAGGTGCTGCGATCCGAGCAGGCTGGTCTGCCCGATGCGGGCGGTGGCGTTCGCGGGCAGTTCGACGTCCCCGTCGAGGGCCACCGTCACCAGCGCGTGCCAGTCCACGACCTCGATGTTCGCGATGCTCCCGACGGTGACGTCGTCGACACGCACCGGCGAGTTCTGGGACAGGGTCGTGACGTTCGGCATCTCGATCTGCACCTGGTACGCGCCGTCCCCGCGCCCGGCGGTGCCCGGCATCGGGACCGAGTTCAGCCCGTTCCATTCGCAGGCCGACAGTGTCATCGCGGCGATGGCCAAGGTGGTGACGGCTGTGAGCCGCCCGGTGCGCGTGGTCATCGGCCTCCTCCCGGCTGCAGCAGTGAGCCCAGGTCGCCGGGCACCTCGATGCTCGGCAGTCCGGACAGCAGCCCGTCGACCGGGCCCGGTGCGGGCGCTTCCTCGGGGGCGATTCCACGTCCGGCCGTGGCCTCTTCGAGCCACGGTTCGGTGTAGTAGAGCTGGTCCGGGAACGCCTGCACGCCGGCGATCGGGTTGATCAGGTACGGCAGGTAGTTGCTCGACAGCGATGCGAGCACGGGTCCGAGTTGCTGCCGGCACAGTTCCTCGCTGCGATCCGAGGTCGCGTTGGCCGCCGCACCCACCGAGCCGCACATCCATTCGATGGGGTTGCGGCCGTTGCTGATCGAGAGGGCACCGGTGAGCGAACCCTGAGCCGGCTTGTAGATGTTGTAGAAGTTCGACAGCGCCGTCGGACCGGAATGCAGGACCCGTTCGATCTCGGGCCGCTTGCGGGCGAGGACCTCGGTGGCGTCGGCGAGACGCTCGACGGATTCGGTGAGTCCGTCACGGTTGTCCTGGACGAACCGCTGCACGTCGCCGACCGCGATGTTCAGGTCGGTGAGCGAGGTTCCGAGCTGGTCGGAGCTCGCGGCGAGCACGTCGGACACGGACGCGAGGCGGCCGCCGAACTGCACGATCTGCTCGTCGCTCTTCGACAGCACGGAGACGAATGCCTGCAGGTTGCGGACGGTGGAGAACAGGTCGGTGCGGCCGTCGGAGAGGGTCCGCATCGTCTCGGACAGTTCCCGCAGCGCCTCGCGCACGGTGGCGCCGTTGCCCTCGAGGTTCTCGGCGGCGGTGTCGATGAACCGGCCGAGCGAGCCCTGCGGGTCGAGATCCTCCGGTCCGAGCGCCTCGGTCAGCCGCATCAGTTCGGTCTTGATCTCGTCCCACTCGACGGGAGAGGCCGTGCGCGACAACGGAATCGTGGCACCGTCGGCGATCGTCTCCCCACCGGAGTACACGGGGGTGAGCTGAATGAACCGTGCCGAGACGAGGCTCTGCGCGATGATCACGGCCTGGGCGTCGGCGGGGACGTCGACCGAGTCGTCGACCTGCATCGTGACCCGGGACATGTCGACGCCCGGTTCGATGGAGGTGATGCTCCCGACCGGCACGCCGAGGACCCGCACGTCGTCGCCTTCGTACAGTCCTGTGGTGGACACGAATTCGGCGTGGATCGTGCGCTTGCCCCAGCCCGGCAGCACGAGCGCGGCGACGCCGGCGATCAGGGCCGCGGCGACCGCGGCGGCGACCGCGGGCAGCAGCCACTTCGGCCGGCCCGGCTTCTTCCCGTTGTCGATGGTCGTGTCGCTCATTCGCCATCCTTCTTGATCGACGGCGGGTTGTCCGGAATCACGTCCTCCAGGTCCTCCTGCAGGAGTTCGGGCGCGACGAACCCGTCGACGACCGCCTTCCACCACGGTGCGGGCAGGATGTTCGAGACGTACGCGTTGAAGAACGGTCCGCTGGCGACGGATTCGCCGAGGGAACTGATGTAGGGGCCGAGTCCGTCGAGTGCTTCGGCGATGTTGTCCTTGTTCGCCTGCAGATTCGCGGTGACCGCGTTCAGCGTCTCGAGGGTCGGCGCCATCTGTGCCTGGTTGTCCTGCACGAGACCGGTCAGCTGCCGCGACACCGCCGAGACGTTCGCGATGAGTTCGGTGATGGCGTCGCGGCGCAGGCTCAGTTCACCGAACAGATCGTTGGCGTCGAGGATCAGTTCGTTGATGCGGTCGCTGCGTTCGGCGAGGATGCCGGTGACGTTCTCGGCGCGGCCGAGAAGTTCCTGCAGCGATTCGTCGCGCGCGTTGATGGATTCGGAGAGCCGCCGCATGCCCTCGAGAGCTCCGCTGATCTCGGGCGGGGTGTCCTGCAGTGCAGTCGACAGGGCGTCGAGCGATTCGTTGATGCCCTCGGTGTCGAGTTCGGACACGCTCGTGGTGAGGTCCCCGAGCGCATCGGGCAGCGAGTACGGCGCGTTGGTGCGCTCGACGGGGATCGTCGTGCCGGGCCGCAGGACGCCGTCGCCGGCCGGCCGCACCGCCAGGGACTTGCGGCCGAGCACGGTGTTGGTCTTGATGTCGGCACCGGTGGCCTCGCCGAGGGCGATGCCGTCGCGGACCGTGAAGGTCACGAGAACCTGCTGTCCGTCGAGTTCGACGCCGGTGACGGTGCCGACGTCGACACCGGCGAGGCTGACGTCGTCGCCCGGCACGAGCCCACCCGCGTCGGTGAAGTGCGCCGAGTAGTTCAGGCCTCCCGAGATGAACGGGAGCTGGTCGTACTGCAGGCCCGCGAGCACGATCGCGGCACACACACCGAGGCCGATGACACCGACCTGGACTGGATTGCGTTCACGAGTAGGGCTCATTCGACCTTTGCACACCTTCCGGTCGTCTGCTCCGCCGACGTGTAACGGATCGTCGTCCCGTCCGGTCCGGAGAACTTGAACGTGTTGGCGCACAGGAAGAACTGGAAGAAGTTTCCGTACACACCGACACGGATGAGCTTCTTGTAGTCCGTCGGCAACCGTTCGAGGGTGCGATTGATGTCGTCCTCACCGAGCTCGAGCTGCGTCATCGTGCGGTTGGTCTCGGCGATCACCGACTGCAGGTCGGGCCGCGTTTCCTGCAGCAGCGACGCGAGATCCGCGGTGCCCGCGGACAACTGCGGGAGCGCGGCCCCGATGGGGTCGCGGTCCTCGGCGAGGCCGTCGACGAGAGTGTGCAGCCGGTCGATGGTGTCGCCGAACTGCTCGTCGCGTTCGTCGATCGTGCCCAGCACGGTGTTGAGGTTGTCGATGACGTCGCCGATGAGCTGGTCCCGGTCGGCGAGCGAGTTGGTGAACGAGTTGGTGTTGCCGAGCAGCGACACCAGCGTGCCGCCCTGTCCCTGGAAGATCTGCAGCAACGCGCCGGACAGGTCGTTGACCTGCTGCGGATCCAGCCCCTTCAGCAACGGCTTGAATCCGCCGAGCAGCAGATCCAGATCGAGCGCCGGCGCGGTCCGGTCGAGCGGGATGGTCTCACCCGGCTGCAGCTTCTCGCCGCTGCTGCCGGCACCTTCCAGCAACTCGAGGTAGCGGTCGCCGACGAGGTTCTCGTAGCGGACGGTCGCGCGGGTGCTCTGCAGCAGCGTGTATTTCGAGTCGACGTCGAAGTCGACCTCGGCGATGTTGCCGTCACCGATGTCGACCCTGCCGACCGACCCCACGGGAACACCCGCGATGCGCACCTTGTCGCCGGGCTTCAGCCCGGACACGTCGGTGAACGTCGCGCGGTATCCCTCGCTGCCGGAGAACCGGGCCTGGCTGAACACCACGGCGAGGCCCGCGAAGATCAGGATCATCGCGACGGCGAAGGCCGTGAACTTGATGGTGGTCGGTCTCATGGTCACTGCCCTGCCGCAAGGTCGTCGCCGTACAGGTACCGGAAGATCGTCGGGGTTCGGACCCACGCCTCGGTGGAGGGCTTGTAGGGCACTTCACCGGTGTTCGCGACCGCGAACTGTGCATGTCCGTCGCGAACGGGGTCGAAGTTCGGCAGGCCGTAGCAGTTGGGGCCACCGCTCGCCCCGACGACGGGGAGGTCCTGTTCCTGGTTGTAGATGGTGGCGCCGCCCATGAAGCTGGTGCTCAGCATCAGCGACGCGTACTTGCCGGTGCCGGCCATCGGCTCGAACGCGATCCGCGCGTCGTTGAGTCCGACGATGAAGCACGTCAGCTCGGGCGAGTACTCCCCGAGGAGGGTGGTCGTGTGGGTCAGCAGGTCCAGCGACGTGGTCAGCTGGGCCTCGTTCTCGCCGAGGACATCCCGGCCGGTGGTCGCGAGACCGATGACGTTCATCAGCAACAGGTCGAGGTTGGACTGTTCGTCGACGACGGTGTTGCCGACGTCGGTGGCGTTGCCGACGGTGGCCATCAGGTCCGGCGCGGTGTCGGCGTAGACACCGGTCACGTCCGCGGCGGCCTGGAGATCGTACTGCAGTTGCGGCAGAGACGGATTCATCGTCACGAGGTAGTCGTCGACCTCCGCGAGCGCGGCACCGAGATCGTCACCGCGACCGCGCAGGCCTTCCGAGATCGCACCGAGCGTGGCGTTGAGCTTCTCCGGCTGCACCTGCGCGAGCACGTCGTTGAGGTGCTCGAAGACGGTGTTGAACTCGACGGTGACGTTCTCGGCGGCGATGACCGCGCCTTCCTGCAGCGGCACCGGTGACGGATCGTCCGGGACGACGAGGTTGACGAACTTCGCACCGAACACGGTGGTCGACTCGATGGTCACCTGGGCGTTCGACGGGATCAGGTGCAGCTGCCCGGGATCCATCGCCAGCTGCAGCACGGCACCGTCCGGGGTGTGCTCGATCGACGAGACCCGGCCGACCTCGACGCCGCGCAACTTGACCTTGGCGTCGGGTTCCATCACCAGGCCGGAACGGGCGGAGGTCACGGTCACCGGGACGGTGGCGGTGAAGCCGCCGACGAACTGCGTCAGCGCCGCGACGACGAGCACGGCGAGCCCGCCGACCATCCCCAGGGCGGCGAGTTTCTTCTTCCACGATGGGCTGTCCATGAATGCCGCCTATCCCGACAGGTTGAAGTTGCCGGACATCCCGTAGACCGCGAGCGAGATGAGGAGGGTGACGGTGACGACGGCGATGAGGGACGCGCGCACGGCGTTGCCGACGGCGACACCGACCCCGACCGGCCCGCCGCTTGCGTTGAAGCCGTAGTAGGTGTGGATGAGCATCACCGCGATGGCCATGACGATGGCTTGCACGAACGACCACAGGATGTCGGTGGGGATGAGGAAGGTCTGGAAGTAGTGGTCGTACACGCCGGCGGACTGGCCGTAGAGCACGACCGTCGCGAAACGACTGGCGATGAACGAGGCGATCACCGCGAGCGAGTACAGCGGGACGATCGCGATCATCCCGGCCATCACCCGCGTGCTCACCAGGTACGGGACGGACGGGATCGCCATCACCTCGAGCGCGTCGATCTCCTCGGAAACCCGCATCGCGCCGAGCTGGGCGGTGGACCCGGCCCCGATGGTCGCGGCGAGGCCGATGCCCGCGATGGTCGGGGCGGCGATGCGCACGTTGATGAACGCCGCGAAGAAGCCGGTGAGCGCCTCGACACCGATGTTGCCGAGGGAGCTGAAGCCCTGCACGGCGATGATGCCGCCGGTGAACAGGGTCAGGAAGCCGACGATCACGACCGTGCCGCCGATGACGGCGAGCGCGCCGGTGCCCATGCTGATCTCGGCGACGAGCCGGACCGTCTCCTTCGGATAGTGCATCAGCGCGCGCGGCGCGGAGCCGAGTGCGCGGCCGAAGAACAGTGCCTGTTCGCCGATGCCGTCGATCGAGTTCGACGCGGCGCGGACACGTCGGCGCACGCGGGGGAAGCGCCCGGTAATCACTGCCATCTACACCACCACCGAGCCGCTCATCCGGCCGTCAGCTTGATGCCGACGGCCGTGACGAGGAGATTGACGACGAACAGTGCCATGAAGGCGAACACGACCGTCTGGTTGACGGCGTCGCCGACGCTCTTGGCACCGCCCTTGACGTTGAGTCCGAGATAGGACGCGACGAGTCCGGCGATCATGCCGAACAGACCCGCCTTGACCTGGGAGATCATCAGCTCGCCGAAGCCGGTGAGCAGCGTGATGCCGTTGACGAAGGCTCCGGGGTTCACGTCCTGCAGGAACACCGAGAACGCGAAACCGCCGAGGATGCCGATCGAGCACACGAGGCCGTTGAGCAGCAACGCGACCACCGTGGAGGCGAGCACGCGCGGCACGACGAGGCGATGGATCGGGTTGATGCCGAGCACCCGCATCGCGTCGATCTCCTCGCGGATCGTCCGGGCGGCGAGGTCCGCGCAGATCGCGGTCGCGCCGGCGCCGGCGACGATGAGGACGGTGACCATCGGCCCGACCTGGGTGACGGCACCGAGTGCGGCACCCGCACCGCTGAGGTCGGCGGCACCGATCTCCCGCAGCAGAATGTTGAGGGTGAAGCTGACCAGGACCGTGAACGGCACTGCCACAAGGACGGTCGGCAGAAGCGACACCCGTGCGACGAACCATGCCTGGTCGATGAATTCGCGCCGTTGGAACGGCCGGGAGAATGCAGCGCGGGCGGTTTCCCCGGTCATGGCGAAGAGACCGCCGACGGCGCGCAACGGGACCTCGAGGAGGTCTACCAACGTCTCCCCTCCGTTCGTTGGTTGGATCGGCCACGGACCGACGCGGGCCGCACTGTGACCCGCGTCATACTAACTAGAACGTGTTCACACTGTCAAAGGTGCGCACCGGAGACCCGGAGGACGCCGTACACCGTTGCTGAATCTCGGGAAGCCGGGAGTGGAACCCCGGTCGGATAAGTGGCTTTACGTGGAGCTTCGCAACTCCGGTCGGCAGCGGCGCGGAACCGGGAACCGATGCGATCACACTCCGGGACGCCCGCGGTGGAGGATCCGAAACTGGAACAAGTTTCAAAGAGAAACCGAGGTGCTGGAGCCGAGTTCACGGCACGGAAATCGTCGAACCTCGACCCTATCCCGGCCGACGGCGGACTGCGGAATATTAACCGAGAACGACGGTGCCTGTCACCTTGAGTAGCAGCAACGGGCCGGTGTGCCTTTCCGGCGCCCCCAGGCGCCGAAAAGGCACACCAGCCTCACAGCTTCAGAAGTTCGGCAGCCGAGAACATGCGGGCCGGGTCGCGGTCCTCGAAGTAGCTCCCGAGTTCCTGGGCGAGCGCTTCCGGGGTCCATCGGACGTCGGCGTCGAAACGCTGCTCGACGACGGGGGCCGCCATCAATGCGACCATCGGCCCGTAGACGACGAAGACCTGGCCGTTGACCCGGTCCGCGGCCGGCGAGGCCAGGTACGACACGAGCGTTCCGACGTGCTCGGGCGACAGCGGATCGACCTCGGCGTTCGGCGCCGCGCCGAAGACCGACTCGGTCATGGCGGTCCGGCCGCGCGGGCAGATCGCGTTGGCACGCACGCCGTACCGGGACAGCCCCCGGGCCGCGGACAGGGTGAGCGAGATGATGCCGGCCTTGGCGGCACCGTAGTTGGCCTGCCCCTCGGGACCGAGCAGGCCCGCCTCGGATGCGGTGTTGACGATGCGGGCGTAGACGGGCGCGCCGGCTTCCTTCGACTTGGCACGCCAGTAGGCGGCCGCGTTCCGGCACAGCAGGAAGTGTCCGCGCAGATGCACCGCGATCACGGCGTCCCATTCCTCGTCGGACATGTTGGGCAGCATGCGGTCCCGCACGATGCCCGCGTTGTTGACGACGATGTCGAGGCTGCCGAACCGGTCCTGCGCGGTGGAGACGAGTGCATCGGCGGTGGCGCGTTCGGCGACGCTGCCCGGCACGAACGCGACGTCGCCGCCGATCGCGCGGATCTGCTCGAGCGTGTCCTGGACCTCGTCGGTCTCCGCGAGGTCGTTGACGATCACCGTCGCACCGGCCTGCGCCAGTGCCACCGCCTCGGCACGACCCAGTCCCGCGCCGGCGCCGGTCACCACGGCGACCTTGCCGGTCAGGTCTGCCCCACGGGGGTCGGTGACGTTCTCGGGACCGGCGCTGCCGTCAACACTCATGAACCGCACTCCTCGCGACCGCGGCGGACCCTGACGGCCCACCTCTTCGTTACCGGCCCTCCGGCCGCCATGTCAGGCGCACTCGGGGCCCGACGCTCCGGCGAATGAAACCGGGGACCGTCAGAATGTAGAACGCGTTCTCATTCCTGGCAAGAGCAGAGCGTCAGATCTCCGTGAGCGCCGCGCGCGGGCACTGGGCGATCGCCTCGCGCGCGTCCGCCTCGCGACCCTCCGGCACCGGGTGCACGACGGTCAGTTCGTCGTCGTCGTTCAGATCGAACAGATCCGGTGCGATTCCCACACACACGCCGTTCGCCTCGCAGCGGTCGAAGTCGACCTTGATATCCATCCCGAACCCTCGCTTCCCATTCGCACCGAGCCTGTCGGACACCGTCGGCGGCACCCCCGAACGGAGCCTGTCCGGTAAGGCTAGAACGCGTTCCAGTTCTGTGCAATGATTCGGAAACATTGCCGGACCCGTCCCCGCGGCGACGATTGGAGCGGTTCGTTGGACATCACCTATACCCCGCAGCAGCAGAAGCTGCGCGAGGAGTTGCGCGCGTACTTCGCCGAGCTGATGACGCCGGAGCGTCGTGAGGCGCTCTCGGCGACGACCGGTGAGTACGGCGCCGGAAACGTGTACCGCGAAGTGGTGCAGCAGATGGGCAAGGACGGCTGGCTCACCCTCGGCTGGCCCGAGGAGTACGGCGGCCAGAACCGTTCCGCCATGGACCAGTTGATCTTCACCGACGAGGCCGCAGTCGCGGGCGCCCCGGTCCCGTTCCTCACCATCAACTCGGTGGCGCCGACGATCATGCACTACGGCACCCCCGAGCAGAAGGCGTTCTTCCTGCCGAAGATCTCCGCGGGTGAACTGCACTTCTCGATCGGCTATTCCGAGCCCGGCGCCGGCACCGACCTCGCGTCGCTGCGCACCACCGCCGTGCGCGACGGCGACGAATGGGTCATCAACGGGCAGAAGATGTGGACCAGCCTCATCGCCTACGCCGACTACGTGTGGCTCGCGTGCCGCACCGATCCGAATGCCAAGAAGCACAAGGGGATCAGCGTCCTCATCGTGCCCACCTCGGCGGAGGGGTTCTCGTACACCCCGGTGCACACCATGGCCGGACCGGACACCAGCGCCACCTACTACCAGGACGTGCGGGTCCCGGCGTCGGCCCTCGTCGGTGAGGAGAACGGCGGCTGGGCGCTGGTCACCAACCAGCTCAACCACGAACGCGTGGCGCTCACCTCGGCCGGACCGATCCTCACCGCGCTGCAGGAGGTCCGGGCGTGGGCGCAGAACACCACGCTGCCCGACGGCCGGCGCGTCATCGACCAGGAATGGGTGCAGATCAACCTCGCCCGGGTACACGCGAAGGCCGAATACCTCAAACTCATGAACTGGGAGATCGCGTCCAGCACCGCACCCCTGGGTCCGGCACCCGCATCCGCGAACAAGGTCTTCGGCACGGAGTTCGCGACCGAGGCCTACCGGCTGCTCATGGAGATCCTGGGTCCCGCGGCGACCCTGCGGCAGAACACCCCCGGTGTGCTCCTGCGCGGACGCATCGAACGCATGCACCGCAGCTCGCTCATCCTGACGTTCGGCGGCGGCACCAACGAGGTGCAGCGCGACATCATCGCCATGACCGCCCTCGGCCAGCCACCCGCCAAGCGCTGACCGCCGAGCCGCCACACCACGAGAGGACCACCGCAGTGGACTTCACGCTCACCGAGGCCCAGCAGGATCTCGCCGGGCTCACCCGCAACATCGTCACCGAGGTCGTCACCAACGAGCATCTCCGCGAGCTCGACGCCGCCGAGGACCGGATCGACCACGCCCTGTGGGACGCGCTCGCGTCGTCCGGGATTCTCGGTGCCGCGGTCCCCGAGTCCATCGGCGGCGACGGATTCGGCCCGCTCGAGCAGATCAGCATCTGCGCCGAACTCGGCCGCGGCGTCGCGGCCGTGCCGTATCCGACCTCCGTCGTCGCGTCCGCGACCGCCATCGCCGAATTCGGCACCGACGCGCAGCGCGCCGCGTGGGGTGAACCGGCGGCGACCGGTGAGAAGGTCCTCGCGGCCGCGCTCACCGAGGAACTGAACGAGGATCCGACCACGCCCACCACCCGGGCCGTCGCCGACGCCGACGGCTGGATCCTGAACGGCACCAAGATCGTCGTCGATGCGGCGCCGATCGCCGATCTGTTCCTGGTCCCCGCCGCCTCGGAGTCCGGCGTGGTGGTGCTCCTCGTCGACGCCGACGCCCCCGGGGTCACCGTGACCCGCCAGTCCACCACCGATTTCGGCAGCGCCGGCATCGTCGAGTTCGCCGGGACGCGCGTCGGCGCCGACCGGGTGCTCGGCACGGACGGCGCCGCGGTCGCGGCGTGGCTGCGCGACCGCACGCTGCTCGGATCCGCCGCCTACCAGTTCGGCGTCCTCGAACGCGCGCTCGAGCTCACCGCCGAATATGCCCGCGAGCGGATCCAGTTCGACCGTCCGATCGGCAGCTTCCAGGCCGTCGCCCAGCGTCTCGCGGACGGCTACATCGACGTCAAGGCCGTGCGCCTGACCCTGTGGCAGGCCGCATTCCGGATCGCCGCAGGGCTTCCGGACACCGGAGAGCTGCGCACCGCGGCGTTCTGGGCCGCCGACGCCGGGCATCGCGTCGCCCACACGACGGTGCACGTGCACGGCGGCGTCGGACTCGACGAGGATCATCCGGTCCACCGCTACTTCCTCGCGGCCAAGCACCACGAGTTCCTGCTCGGTTCGGCGACGACCCAACTGCGTTCGCTCGGCGCCGAACTCGCCTCGACGCCGGCCTGACCGGTCCCGCTCGCCGAGATGTCGCCTGTACGCCGGCTCCGGCCTGCCCCGAGGATGCACCCATGACGGAAACACCCACGGTGACCGCCCTGCTCACCGCGATGTCCGAGATCGACGACCGGGGGCTGCGTTTCGAGGACGTGTCCCTGTCGTGGCTCGAGCACGTGCAGCACAGCCACGACAGGGCCGCGCTGCTGCGCGCCCTGCTCGATCCGGACCGGCCGCGGCACTTCGGGATCCTCATGGACAACGTCCCGGAGTTCTCGCTGCTGCTCGGCGCTGCCGCGTTCTCCGGGTCCGTCGTGGTCGGCCTGAACACGACCCGTCGCGGCGATGCCCTCGCCCGCGACATCGCGCTGGCCGACTGCCAGGTGGTGTTCACCGAACGCGCACACGCCGGCCTGCTCGACGGCCTCGATCTCGGCGACGTCCGGGTGATCGACGTCGATTCACCGGACTGGGCCGAACTCCTGGAACCACACCGAGATTCGGTCCACGAGGTCGCCGAGGTCGTGCCCGACGACCTGTTCATGCTGATCTTCACGTCCGGCACGAGCGGCGACCCGAAGGCCGTGCGGTGCACGCACGCGAAGGTCGCGGCACCGGGCCGGATGCTCGCGCAGCGGTTCGGACTCGGCGCCGAGGACGTGGTGTACCTGTCGATGCCGCTGTTCCACTCGAACGCCATCATGGCGGGCTGGGCCGTCGCGCTGGCCGGCGGGTGCGCGGTGGCCCTGCGCCGGCGTTTCTCCGCGTCCGGGTTCCTGCCCGACCTGCGGAAGTTCGGTGTCACCTACGCCAACTACGTGGGCAAGCCGCTCTCCTACATCGTGGCAACGCCCGAGACGCCACACGATTCCGACAACCCACTGCGCATCATGTACGGCAACGAGGGCACCGCGCCCGCGATCGCCGAGTTCCGCCGCCGGTTCGACGCCGTCGTCGTCGACGGCTTCGGCTCCACCGAGGGCGGGGTGTCGATTCCCGCGACCCCGGGCGCTCCGGCCGGGTCGCTCGGCCGACTGCCCGAGGACATCCACATCCTGCACCCGGAGACCGGGAAACCTTGTCCTCCGGCCGAGTTCGACTCTCACGGCCGGATCGTCAACGCCGACGAGGCCACCGGAGAACTGGTCAACGTCCGCGGCGCCGGCCAGTTCGCCGGGTACTACAAGAATCCCGAGGCCGACGCCGAACGGGTCCGGGACGGTCGCTACTACAGCGGCGATCTCGGGTTCCGCGACGCCGACGGGTTCGTGTACTTCGCGGGCCGCAGCTCGGGCTGGCTGCGGGTGGACGGCGAGAACATCGGCGCAGCCCCCATCGAGCGAGTACTGCTGCGCTACAAAGGGTTCGCACAGGTCGCCGTCTACGCGGTGCCCGACCGGTACGTGGGCGACCGGGTGATGGCCGCGGTGATCCCGTCCGCGGACACCGCATTCGACCCGATCGCGTTCGCGCAGTTCCTCGACTCCCAGCCCGATCTGGGTCCCAAACAGGTGCCGACGCTGATCCGCGTCTGCACCGACTTCCCGCGCACCGCGACGTTCAAGGTGCTCACCCGGTCGCTGAGCGCCGAACGCTGGCGCTGTGCCGATCCGGTGTGGGTACGCGAGCGCGGTGAGAACGAATTCAGGCTCCTGACAGAGGAACTGGCGGAATCACTCGAATCGGACACCGCCACCACCGGTTAGGTACACGGACTTCCGCGACCCCTTGCCCGCCTTACATACCCTCGGGTATGTTCAGGCGATATGCACGCGCTGCGTGTTCCGTGGGGGAAGCGGAGGAGCGAATGGGATCGACACCGCGCGATGCCGCCCATGCCCTGGGTAGCTTCTACTCCCTGTCGCTCGACGCACTGACCGGACTGTTCCGGGGCCCGTTCCAGTGGCGGGAATTCACGAACCAGTTCTGGTTCGTCGCGCGCGTCTCGCTGGTCCCGACGATCCTCATGTCGATCCCGTTCACCGTGCTCGTGGTCTTCACCCTCAACTCCCTGCTGGTGGAGATCGGCGCGAGCGACATGTCCGGCGCCGGAGCGGGACTCGGCGCGGTCACCCAGATCGGTCCGCTCGTCACGGTGCTGGTGGTCGCGGGCGCGGGCGCCACCGCGATCGCCGCCGACCTCGGTTCACGCACGATCCGCGAGGAGATCGCCGCGCTCGAAGTGCTCGGCATCGATCCGGTGTCCCGTCTCGTCGTGCCGCGTGCTCTCGCGTCGACCGCGGTGGCCGCGACCCTCAACGGCGCGGTCTGCGCGATCGGCCTGATCGGTGGGTTCTTCTTCTCCGTCCTGCTCCAGAACGTCGACCCGGGCGCGTACGCCGCCGGGGTCACGCTCCTCGTCGGTCCCGGCGAGCTGCTGCTCTCCGAGATCAAGGCCTCCGTGTTCGGGCTGCTCGCCGGGCTGATCGCGTGCCACCGGGGCCTGTCGGTCTCCGGCGGCCCCAAGAGCGTCGGCGAGGCCGTCAACGAAACCGTCGTGTTCGCATTCGTTGCCCTGTTCCTGGCGAACATGCTGCTCACCTCGATCGGAATCGCGGTGACCGACCGATGAGCCTGGTCAGCCTCCGTCACGGCCGGGCCGCGCACACCGCGAGCCGGGCCGGGCGCGGTGTCGTCCGAGCGATCGACACCGTCGGCGAGCAGATCGTGTTCTGCGTCGGCGCGTTGCTGTCCACCGCGAAGGCCGCGCGGCACTACCGCACCGAGACGTTCCGGGTGGTCACCGAGATCGGTCTGGGCACAGGACTTCTCGCGATGATCGGCGGCAGCGTCGCGATCATGGGTTTCCTCACCCTGTTCGCCGGTGCCACGGTCGCCGTGCAGGGCTTCACCTCGCTCGGGAACATCGGCGTCGAGGCGCTCACCGGATTCCTGTCGGCGTACGTCAACGTGCGGGTCGTCGCGCCCGTCGTCGCCGGTGTCGGTCTCGCCGCGACCATCGGTGCCGGCACCACCGCCCAGCTCGGCGCCATGCGCATCAGCGAGGAGATCGACGCGCTCGAAGTGATGGCGATCCGGTCCGTTCCCTATCTCGTCGGCACGCGAATCCTGGCCGGGCTCATCGCCATCCTCCCGCTGTACTCGCTGTCGGTGCTCGCGGCGTTCCTGTCCAGCCGCATCGCGACCGTCACGATTCTCGGCCAGTCCCCCGGCGTCTACGACCACTATTTCGCGACGTTCCTGCGTCCGGCGGACGTGCTGTGGTCCTTCGGTCAGGCGATCGTGATGGCCGTGATCGTCATGCTCGTGCACAGCTACTACGGCTACACCGCGCACGGCGGTCCGTCCGGTGTCGGCGTCGCGACCGGCCGCGCGGTGCGGTTGTCCCTGATCGCGGTGGTGACGGTGACCCTGTTGATCTCGCTGGCCCTCTACGGCAGCAGCCGCCAGCTGCATCTGGCGGGGTGAGCGCGATGCGCACCCACCTGCCCCGCATCGCCGTCGCCGCGACCCTCCTGGTCGCCGCGGGAATCCTCGCGCTCGTCCACCAGTCCTACCGGGGCGGTTTCGCTTCCGGTGTCACCGTGACCGTGGAGACCGACCGGGCAGGGCTCGTCCTGGACCGCGGCGCACTGGTCAAGCGGCACGGCGTCCAGGTGGGCACGGTGGCCGCGGTCCACCCGTCGCCGACGGGCGCGGTCGTCGAACTGAGCCTGTTCCCCGGCGACGCCGCCCGTATCCCGGCCGACGTCGGCGCCGACATTCGCGCGACCACCGTGTTCGGCGCGAAGTTCGCCTCCCTCACCGACCCCGCCCACCCGACCGGCGAACACCTGCGCGAGGGGTCGGTCCTGCGTGCCGCGAACGTCACGGTCGAGACGAACTCGGTGTTCGAATCCCTGACGTCGGTGCTGCACGCCGTCGACCCGGCCGAGCTGAACCAGACGCTCGGTGCCGCCGCCACCGCCCTGCGCGGCCGCGGGGACGATCTCGGCACCGCACTCGACGACACCGGCACGATTCTCGCCCAGGTGAATCCGCGCACGGATGTCCTCGGAGAGGATCTCGCGGCGACACGGTCCGTCGCCGGCACCTACACCGAGGCCGCACCGGCCCTGCTCGACTCGCTCGGCAATCTCACCGTCACCGCCCGCTCCGTCGTCGACCGGGCCGAGGATCTCGACGCGATGCTGCTGTCGGTGATCGGCCTGACCGACACCGGGGTCGGCGTGCTCGAACCGAACGGACCGGCGATCGTCGGCGTGCTCGATCTGTTGCGGCCCACCGCATCCGTGCTCGAGGAGTATTCGCCCGTGCTGACCTGCTTCTTCCAAGGCGCCGACCAGGCCCGGTTGCTCGCCGAACCGGCCTCCGGCGGCAACGGCAGTTCGATGATGCTCAACTCGTCGCTGTTGCTCGGCTCCGACCCGTACGAGTACCCGCGCAACCTGCCGGTGGTCGCGGCGACCGGCGGACCGCGGTGCGGCGCCCTGCCCGTCGTCACCGCCGCCGAGTCGCCGGCCCCGTACGTGGTGGCGAACACCGGCGCGAACCCGTTCGAGGCGGGCAACACGAGCCCGGTGTTCGTGCCCGGCTCGATCCTCGAACTCCTGCAGGAGCCCGCCCGGTGACCCGCACCGCGACCGCCGCAGCGGCCTACGCGCTGGTGATGCTCACGATCCTCGGCGCGCTGTTCGTCGTGTTCGGGCAGATGCGATTCCAGGACTACGCGCGCTACCACGCGGTGTTCGAGGACGTATCCGGACTGCGCACAGGACAATTCGTGCGCGTGGCCGGCGTGGAGGTCGGCCGCGTCACGTCCGTCGAGTTCGCCGACGGCAACCGGATCGCGGTGACGCTCGACGTCGAGGACGTCTACACCCCGACGCGCGCGACCCACGCGACCGTCCGGTACCTCAACCTCGTGGGCGACCGATACCTGGAACTGGCCGACGGTCCCGGCGATACGACCCCGCTCGGCGCCGGTGGGGTGATCGACGTCGACCGCACCTCCCCCGCCCTCGATCTGGACGTGCTGATCGGCAGTTTCAAGCCGCTGTTCCGCGCACTCGATCCGCAACAGGTCAACCAGCTCTCCGCCGATCTCATCTCGGTCCTGCAGGGTCAGGGCGTGACGGTCGAGTCGATCCTGCAGCGCACCGCGTCGCTCACCTCCACCCTCGCCGACCGCGACCGTCTCGTCGGCGACGTCGTCGCGAACCTGAATTCGGTGCTCGCGACCATGGCCGAGCACCGCGACGAGTTCGACGTCTCCCTCGACCGCGCACAGCAGCTCGCGGATCGGCTCGCGCAGGACGGCGCGCTCGTCGCCGAATCCGTCGCGTACATCGATGCGTCGGCCTCCTCGCTAGCGCAACTGCTCACCGTGTCGCGCGAACCCCTGGCCGGCGACATCGTCGAAGCCGGACATCTTGCCGCGCAACTCAACTCGCGCAGCGACACCATCGAGAGCCTCGCGACGCGCCTGCCCGACGCCTACGCCGCACTCACCCGGCTCGGCGCGTACGGCGGGTTCTTCAACTACTACCTGTGCGGCCTGCAGATCAAGCTCAGCGACCCCAGCGGCAACACCGTCACCTCACCGCTGTTCGGGCAGACGACGGGCAGGTGCGCACCGGCATGACCCGTCGATTCCGTGAGATGAACCAGGTCCGCATCGGGGTGATCGGAACGGTCGCGCTCGTCGTGCTCGTGCTCGCTGCCCTGAACTTCGGGTCGTTGCCGTTCGTCGACACCGGCCGCACCTACCACGCCCGGTTCGTCGACGCAGGCGGGCTGAACACCGGTGACGCCGTGCAGGTTTCGGGAAAGGATGCCGGGCGGGTCTCCGCTGTCGAGATCGACGGCGACGCCGTGCGGGTGAGCTTCACCGTCGACGACCGGGTCGTGCTGGGCACCGACACCACCGTGGAGATCGCGACCGCCACCGCGCTCGGCGCCCGGATGCTGCGGGTCCGGCCCGCCGGCCCCGGCGAGGAGGCCGAGGGCACGACCTTCGACCTCGACCGCACCACCGCGCCCTACGAGCTCACCGAGGCGCTCGGCGACCTCGCGACCACCGCCGCGGACATCGACACCGAGCAGGTCGCCGAATCGATGCGGGTGCTCTCGGACACGCTGCGCCGGACCCCGGACGACATCGGGGCGGCCCTGGACGGGGTGCAGCGGTTGTCCACCACGGTCGCCTCCCGCGACGAGTCGCTGCGTGCGCTCCTCGGCAACGCCGAACGGATCACCGCGGTGCTGGCCGAACGCAGCCGGCAGGTCGACGGGCTGATCGTCGACGCCGAGCTGATCCTGCGTGAGCTCGACACCCGGCAACGCTCGCTGGACACCCTGTTCGGCAACGTGAACGCGCTGTCGATCGAGCTGACGAACCTCGTGGCCGACAACGAAACCCAGCTCGCCCCGACCCTCGAGCAGGTCGACGCCGTGCTCGACGTGCTGACCCGCAACCGCGAGAACATCGCGCTCGCCATCGCGCGGCTCGGCCCGTACGCCACCGAACTCGGTGAGGCCGTCGCCTCGGGCCCGTTCTTCAACTCCTACATCCAGAACCTGCTGCCGCCCGAGCTGATCGAACCGGCCCTGACCGACGCGCTCGAACGCGCCGGCGCCGGCGGAGGTACCCCGTGACCCGCATCCGGCCGCTGCTGCCCTGGCTGATCCCGTTCCTGGTGCTCGGCGTGATCGCCGTCGTGTCCTTCGGAATCGTGCCGTGGCGCTCCACGCACGAGTTCACCGCCGAATTCGCCTCCGCCCGTGGCCTGTACCCCGGCGACGACGTGCGCGTGATGGGCGTCGACGTCGGCCGCGTCACGCGCCTCGAGCCGGACGGCGACCGGGTACGCGTCACGTTCGAGATCGACGCGGACCGGCCGGTGCCCGCCGACGTGAGGGCCGCGGTCGTCGCGCCCACCCTCGTGTCGGCCCGGTTCGTGCAGCTCGCACCCGCCTACACCGGAGGACCACAACTCGATCCGGGTTCGACCATCCCGATCGAGCGCACCGCCGTGCCCGTCGAATGGGACGAGGTGACCCGGCAGCTCGCCGAACTGACCACCGAACTCGGTCCCGCCCCGGACGACCCGCAGGGACCGCTCGGCGAGGTCCTCGACGTCGCCGCGAGCAACGTCGAGGGACAGGGCCTGGACCTGCGCGCGACCGCCGAGGAGTTGTCGGCGGCGTTGCGCACCGTCTCCGACGGTCGCGGCGACCTGTTCGCGGTCGTCCGCAACCTGCAGGTCTTCGTCGACGCACTGTCGGACAGTCGCGGGCAGATCGTCGCGTTCAACAACCGGATGGCCTCGGTGACGCAGATCCTCGACGCGAACCGCGACGACATGGGCAGCGCGCTGGGCTCGCTCGGCTCCGCTCTCGGTGAGGTCGAACGGTTCGTGCGCGACAACCGCGAGCGGATCGGCGGCACCGTCGACCGGACCGCCGAACTCGCCGAGACGCTCGCGGCCCAGCGGGACGGAATCGCGCAGGTGCTGCACGTCGCGCCGACCGCGCTGTCCAATCTGCAGGGCATCTACCAGCCCGCCCACAACACGGTCGTCTCGGCGCTGGCACTGACCAACTTCGCCAACCCGGTGCAGTTCATCTGCTCGGCGCTCGCGGCCGCGGAGGACGTCGACGCGCACACCGGGTCGGAACTGTGTGTGCAGCAACTCGGTCCGATCCTGCATCTGCTCGCCGTCGACTATCCACCGATCATGATCAATCCGACCCGGGGTGTCGGCGCGCTGCCCGACCAGCTCGTGTACACCGAACCGGGCCTGGCCCCGGTGTCCTCCGGCTCCGATCTCGAGGACCTGCTTCTTCCGGGAGGGCGATGAGAACCGCACGCGCGGCCCTGCTGCTGGTCCCGCTCGTCCTGGCGACGAGCGCGTGCGAGTGGCGCGGGGTCAACTCGCTGACGTTGCCGGGTACCCGCGGCCACGGGGACGGCGCCTACAGTGTCGATATCGAGATGCCGAACGTCACTACCCTGGAACGGAATTCGAGAGTCCAGGTCGCGGATGTCACGGTCGGCCGGGTGGACGACATCCGGCTCGACGGCGGTCACGCCGTGGTGACGGTGGTGCTCGACGGCGGCACCGCACTGCCCGCGAACGCGACCGCGAAGATCGGGCAGACGAGCCTGCTCGGGTCGGCGCATCTCGAGCTCGCCCCGCCGCTCACCGAACCGCCCACCGGCACACTGGAGGACGGTGACGTCATCCCGCTCGAACGCGCCGGGCTGTTCCCCACCACCGAGCAGACCCTGTCGGCGTTGTCGCTGGTGCTCAGCGGCGGTGGCCTGGCCCAGGCCCAGGAGATCTCCCGCGAGCTGAATCTCGCCCTGACCGGGCGCGAGGAGTCGGTGCGCGCCCTGCTCGGGCAGCTCGACGTCGCGCTCACCGGTCTCGACGATCAGAAGGCGCAGATCGTGGGGGCGATGGAATCCCTCGACGCGCTCGCGGTCGAGGTGTCCGCGCAGAACCAGGTGCTCGCCGACGCCACCGATACGCTCGCCCCGGCACTGGACGAATTGTCCTCTCGCCGCGAGGATCTCACTCAGGCCCTGACGTCGCTCGGCGATCTGGGGCGGATCGCCGGCGACCTCGTCGACGCGTCCGGGGACGACGTGGTGGCGAATCTGCGCGATCTCGAGCCGGTGATGGCCTCGCTCACCGCGGCCGGGGATTCGCTCACCGAATCGCTCCGCTACCTGCTCACCTTCCCGTTCCCGATCGACACCTACCGCAATGCCGTGCGCGGCGACTACGCGAACGGCACGGTGATCCTGGACCTGACGTTGCCGACGCTCGAGAACGCGCTGCTGCTGGGCACCCCGTTCGAGAACGCGCTCACCGGTCCCGCCGCTGCGATCCCGCCCGTCCCGGGCCCGGCCGATGTGTCGGCCACGGACCCGATGGGCCTGCTCGCCCGACTGCTGGGGGTTCCCTGATGATGCCGTCCGTCCGCAACCGGCTGATCGTGTTCCTCGCGATCGGTATCGCCGCGATCGTCGCCGTCGGCGTGTGGTTCGTGCAGGTGCCCGCGCAGCTCGGGATCGGCCGCTACGTGGTGCGCCTGGACCTCGCCGACGGGGGCGGTCTGTATCCGACCGCGAACGTCACCTATCGGGGCGTGACGATCGGCCGGGTCACCGAGGTCCGGATGACCGACGACGGCGCCGAAGCCACCCTGTCGCTCGACTCGTCGGTGCCCGTCCCGGCGTCGACCGCCGCCGAGATCCGCAGCATGTCGGCGATCGGTGAGCGCTATGTCGATCTCGTGCCGGACGACGCGAACACTCCGTATCTGGCGGACGGCGACGTCCTGCCCCGCGACCGCGTGACCCTGCCCGAGCCGGTCGACCGGGCCATCGACCGGCTCGACGACACCCTGCAGGCGGTCGGGGCGGACCG
This sequence comes from Rhodococcus sp. NPDC003383, assembly GCF_053589115.1. Classification (NCBI taxonomy): domain Bacteria; kingdom Bacillati; phylum Actinomycetota; class Actinomycetes; order Mycobacteriales; family Nocardiaceae; genus Rhodococcus; species Rhodococcus sp. NPDC003383. The sequence goes on from NZ_JBSFRG010000027.1 coordinate 70,092, forward strand.
GTTGGCCGTCCTGCTCGACGAGGCGCACACCGCGATCGGCGCGTCCGGCGACGACCTGCGGACACTGGTGGATTCGGCGACCGCGGTCGCCGGGGAGGGCGCCGACAACGCCGACGAGACCGGCGCGCTCATCGACGGCGCCGGTCCGCTGCTGCAGACCCAGATCGACTCGTCGTCCGCGATCGGGCAGTGGGCGTCGGCATTGGCCGGCACCACCGGCACGTTGCGCGATGCGGATCCGGACATGCGGGCGCTCGTCGACCGGGCCGCTCCCGCCGCCGACGAGGTCAGCGCGGGGTTCCAGCGCATCGAACCGACGCTGCCGCTGCTGCTCGCCAACCTCGTGTCGGTGGAACAGGTTGCCGCCGTCTACAACCCGGGCGTCGAACAGATCCTTGTGCTGTTCCCGTCCATCATGGCGTCCACCCAGTCCGCGGCCCTGCCGAACGTCGACAATCCGTCGCAGAACACGTTCTTCGTCAACTCGTACAACGACCCGCCGCCGTGCATCGAGGGGTTCCTGCCGCCCGAACAGCGCCGCTCCCCCACCGAACTCGATGTGCCGCAGACGCCGCCCGACCTGTATTGCAAGCTGCCGTCGGACGATCCGGTCGCGGTGCGCGGCGCCCGGAACCTGCCGTGCCTCGAATTCCCGGGCCTGCGCGGCGCGACGGTGCAGACCTGCCGGGAGCAGGCCGCGGAGCAGGGTGTCGCCGGGGCGGTCGCGGGAACCTACGATCCGATCACCGGGGTGTACACGGGCTCGGACGGAAAACGGTACGTGCAGGGAGATCTCGCGGGCGGCGCGCCGCGGACGCTGGAGGATCTGCTGCTGCCGACCGGGTAGCCGCCGGTGCGGCGCGGAAAGCGCCGCACCGGGCGGAGATCAGGCGGTCGCGGCCTCGTTGAACTTTTCGAGCGTGCCGGTCGCCTCGAGGTACTCCTGCACCCAGCGTTCGATGACCGCGGAGGACTTCTCGACCTTGGTGAGCTGGCCGACGACCTGGCCGACGGGGTTGAACGCGACGTCGACGGTCTCGTCCGGGTACTTGTGGGTGGCGGCCACCGCCATACCGGACACCATGTACTGCAACGGCATTCCGAGCGGCTTCGGGTTGCCTTCCTTCTCCCATGCCTCGGTCCAGTCGTTCCGCAGCATGCGGCACGGTTTGCCGGTGAACGAGCGGCTGCGCACGGTGTCGCGGCTGGTGGCCTTCGCGTAGGCGGCCTGCTGGACGGGGGTGTTCTCCGCTTCCTCGACCATCAGCCACTGCGAACCGGACCACGCGCCCTGCGCGCCCAGCGCGAGCGCGGCGGCGATCTGCTGGCCGCTGCCGATGCCGCCGGCGGCCAACACCGGGATCGGCGCGACCTCCTTGACGACCTGCGGCCACAGCACGATCGACCCGACCTCACCGCAGTGGCCGCCACCCTCGCCGCCCTGCGCGATGATGATGTCCACGCCGGCGTCGGCGTGCTTGCGGGCCTGCGCCGGCGAGCCGCACAGCGCGGCGACCTTGCGGCCGGAGTCGTGGATGTGGGCGATCATGTCCGCCGGCGGGGTGCCCAGCGCGTTGGCGATGAGAGTGACCTTCGGATGCTGCAGCGCGACCTCGACCTGAGGGGTCGCGGTGGCCTCGGTCCAGCCGAGGAGCTGCAACGCGTTATCGTCACCGTCCTCGGACAGCGGCACGCCGTGGTCCAGGAGGATCTTGCGTCCGAAATCGAGAGTCTCCTGCGGCACCATCGACTGCAGCATCTTCGTGAGTTCTTCGGCGGACAGGTTCGAGTCCATGCCCTCGTACTTGTTCGGGATCACGATGTCGACGCCGTACGGGTGGTCGCCGATGTGCTCGTCGATCCAGTTCAGCTCCACTTCGAGCTGCTCGGGCGTGAACCCGACGGCGCCGAGGACGCCGAAGCCACCGGCCTTGGAGACGGCCACGACGACGTCGCGGCAGTGGGTGAACGCGAAGATGGGGAACTCGATTCCGAGTTCGTCGCAGAGCGGGGTGTGCATTCGGCACTCCTTCGAGGACGCGAGTCGCATATTGGAACGTGTTCTACTCTAGTTGCGACGCGTCGAAATAGGGAGGCCCTTCGTCCACTCGCTCCCCGGGTGACGGGGAGGCGAGGCGGTCAGATGGTGCCGGCGGCCTTCAACTCCGCCTGCTGCTGCTCGGTGAGACCGAGCAGGTCGCCCCACACCGCGGCGTTGTCGTAGCCGGCGATCGGTGCACCGGCACGACGCACACCGCCGGGGGTTCCGGCGAGCACCGGGACGACGCCGGGACCGAGAACCTCGGAGCCGGTGCGCTCGTCGTGGTGTTCGACGAGCATGCCGCGCGCGCGGAACTGTTCGTCGGCGACCACCTCCGCGACCGTGTTGACCGGTCCGGCCACCACCCCGCTGTCCGCGAGATGTTCGAGCAGGTCGTCGAGCTTCCACTGCGCCGCCCACGCGCCGATCAGGTCGTCGAGTTCGTCCTGGTGCACGCCGCGCGCGAGGTGATCGGCGAAGCGCACGTCGTCGGCCAGTTCCGGGCGGTCCATCGCGGCACACAGCCGCCGGAACACGGTGTCCTGGTTGGCGGCGATGACGATCCACATGTCGTCGCCGGTGCGGTACAGGTTGGACGGGGCGATGCCCTCGAGGCGGGTTCCCGACGGTCCACGCACCACACCGGCGGTGTCGTAGTCGGGAATCACCGATTCCTGGATGGCCAGGCAGGATTCGGTGAGCGCGACGTCGACGACCTGCCCGCGGCCGGTGCGTGCGCGGGAGACGAGCGCCGCGAGGATGCCCTGGACGGCGAACATGCCGGCCAGGGAATCCCCGAGGGACAGCGCCAGCCGCGGCGGGGCCTGACCCGGGTAGCCGTTGAGGTGCCGCAGCCCGGATTCCGCCTCGGCGACCGAGGCGTATCCCGCCTGTCCCGCCTTGGGGCCGGCCTGCCCGTAACCGGAGACGCGGGCCAGCACGATGCCGGGATTGATCCCGGACAGCACGTCGTAGCCGAGACCCCACTTCTCGAGGGTGCCGGGACGGAAGTTCTCGACGATGACGTCCGACTCGGCGACCAGTCGCCGGAACAGCTCCTGACCCTCGGGCGACCGCAGATCGAGGGTCACGCACCGCTTGTTGCGGGCGTGCACCGTCCAGAAGAAGCGGTGCCCGTCCTTCTCGCCCTGGCCCCAGGTGCGCAGCGGGTCGGGACGCTTCGGGTCCTCGATCTTGATGACGTCGGCGCCCATGTCGCCGAGCAGCCGCCCGGCGAACGGCCCCGCGATCAGGGTGCCCAGTTCGAGCACCCTGATCCCGTCGAGCGCGCCCCCCTGCGTCACCGAATCCTGGGTCGCCGAGTTCTGCTGCGCCGAGTCATGCTGTGTCACTGCCGTATTCCGTTCGTCTCGCGGGTCAGTACCCGAGGTGGACCGTCTTCTCCTCGGTGAACGCCTCGAGACCGCTGCGGCCGAGTTCACGCCCGATACCGCTGGCCTCACGTCCGCCCCAGGGCAGGCTCGGGTCGGGAACACCCCAGCCGTTGACCCACACGGTACCGACCCGAAGCTGCGGGATCACGCTGTGCACGGTCGACAGGTTCTGGCTGAAGATGAACGCGTTGAGCCCGTACTTGGTGGTGTTCGCCAGCCGCACGGCCTCCTCGGTGGTCTTGAACGTGATGACGGTCGCGACCGGGCCGAAGATCTCCTCGCGGGCGATCGTCAGCTCGTTGTGCCCGCGGAAGACGGTGGGCTCGACGAAGAAGCCGCGGTCGCCGACCCGCCCGCCGCCGGTCAGCAGCTCGGCTCCCTCGGCGCGGCCCTTCTCGATGTAGCCGAGGATCCGATCGAGCTGCTTGCGGTTGACGATGGTGCCCTGCGTCGTCGCCGCGTCGAAGGGGTCGCCGACGACGGCTCCGCGGGCGAACTCGACGAGTCCCTCGACGACCTGGTCGGCGATGGATTCGTGCACGATGACGCGGGTGCCGGCCGCGCACACCTGGCCCTGGTGGTAAAAGTTGCCCATCGCGATCCACGGCAGCGACGCCTCGAGGTCGGCGTCCGGGAAGATCAGCTGCGGCGCCTTGCCGCCGAGCTCGAGGGTGACCTTGCGGAACTTCTCACCCGCGAGCGAGGTGATGGTCTTGCCGACGGCGGGGCTGCCGGTGAAGGTGATCTTGTCGATGCCCTCGTGCGCGGCGAGCGCGGCGCCCGCCTCCGGCCCGAGCCCCGGCACGACGTTGAACGCGCCGTCCGGCACGCCCGCCTCGGCGAGCAGGTCGGCGAGCTTCAGGGTGGACAGCGACGCGTCCTCGGCGGGCTTGACGACGACCGAGCACCCGGCGGCCAACGCGGGGGCGACCTTCCACGCGGCGACGACCGTCGGGTTGTTCCACGGAGTGATCGCGCCGACCACGCCGAGCGGCTGGCGCAGGGTGTAGCCGAAGCGGTGCTGCGGTCCCACGTCGGGCAGCAGGATCGCTTCACCGGCGATCTTGTCGGCCCACCCGGCGTAGTGCCGGAACGAGGCCGCCGCGGCGGGGATGTCGCCGGCAACGGTGTCGGCGTACAGCTTGCCCATCTCGGCGGTTTCGAGGGCGGACAGCTCGGGTGCGTGCTGTTCGATGAGATCGGCTGCGCGCGAGAGGATCCGGCCGCGCTCGGCGCCGGGCATCTGCGACCACGCGCCGTCCTCGAAGGTGGCCCGGGCGGCGTCGACGGCGGCGTCGATGTCCTCGGCGCGACCGGCGGCGATCTGCGCGACCGGTTCCTCGTTCGCCGGGTTGACGGAGGTGAAGGTCGCGCCGGAGCGCGCCGGGACGGCGCGGCCGCCGATGCGCAGCAGCGGTTCCGGCACCACGACGGGATGCGGGGTGGGGGCAGTGGTGGTTTCGGTCATCTGTGACTCCTAGGGTGAGGGCGGAGCGAAGCGACGAGCGAGTCCGGACCACGACGAGTCGTAGTCGGGTTGACGGTGTGCCGCCGCGAGGGCGGTGTCGGTGACGGCCAGCGGCAGCCGGGTCTCGAACATGAACGACATGGTGTTCTCGAGCTTGACGGGGGTGAGTTCCGCGGCACTCGCGAGTTCGAACGTCTCCAGGTCCGGTCCGTGCGCGCCCCACTGGTTGTGCAGCGACGCGCCGCCTGGAACGAACCCTTCGGCCTTCGAATCGTGCCTGCCACGAACGAGTCCCATGAACTCCGCCATGACGTTGCGGTGGAAGTGCGGCGGGCGGAAGGTGTGTTCGCCGACGACCCAGCGTTCGGGGAACACCGCGAAATCCACGTTCGCCTGCCCCGGGATCGGGGTGGCCGAGGTCAGCACGGTGAAGATCGACGGGTCCGGGTGGTCCCAGCCGCCGGTGGTCATGACGTTGAACCGGGAGATGTCGTACTTGTACGCGCCGTGCGTGCCGTGCCACGCGACGACGTCGAGCGGCGAGTGGCCGAGGTCGGTGGCCCACAGGTGCCCGCCGAACTTCTGCACGAGTTCGAAGGTGCCGACACGGTCCTCGTACCACGCCGTCGGGTACAGGAAGTCGCGGGCGTGCGCGAGGCCGTTCGCGCCGATCGGTCCGAGTTCGGGCAGTTCGAATGCGGCACCGTAGTTTTCGCACACGTATCCGGTGGCGGCCGCGTCGAGCAGCTCGACCCGGAACCGCACGGCACGTCCGACGACGGCGATCTCACCGGGCGCGACCGCCAGGCGTCCGAATTCGGTGCACAGCAGCAGTTCCCCGTCCTGCGGCACGAACAGCATCTCGCCGTCGGCGTTCACGAAGTACCGGTCCGTCATCGACTCGGTGATCGCGTACAGGTGCACGGCGATCCCGGTGCGGGAGAGGACGTCCCCGTTGACCGCGTAGGTGGTGATGCCGTCGACGAAGTCGCGACCGGCGCCGGGTACCGGCTGCGGGTCCCACCGCAGCCGGTTCGGGGTCACCAGTCCCCCGGTCAGGGGCGCCGACGCCCAGTTCCCGTCGTCGATGCGCCGGAACGCGGGGTGCGCGGCCGACGGCATGATCCGGTACGTCCAGGTGCGCCTGTTGATTCCGCGTGGTTCGGTGAACGCCGTCGCGGAATGCTGTTCGGCGTAGAGCCCGTACGGGGCGCGCTGCGGCGAGTTCTGGCCCCACGGCAGCGCCCCCTCGATCGCCTCGCTGTGGTGTTCGTTGCCGAACCCGTGGAGGTAGTCGAGGTCCACCGAACCGGCCGTCACGTCAGGGCAACCATTTCGTGCAGCGTCGAGCCGTGCCGCTCCTGGGTCAGGCCGTCGACGGACACCGACAGGGAGAAGTCGGAACGGAACCGGAAGTACCCGGGCCGGCCGATGAGCCGGTTGACGATCGGCTTGATCAGCGGGCTCGCCGCGAGCGGAATGTCCTCGAGCAGGTTGTGCGCGTGCACGATCTCGCGGACGTCCAGCCTGACGTCGAGCACATCCGGGATGCGGATCCGCAGCCACGTCGGGTAGGTGCGATCGGCGACGGGGTCGAACACGGTGGGCCCCTCGGTCATCTCGACCTCGCCGTTGCTGACGATCACCTCGCTACCGCGCGCGACCATCACCGGCTGCGACCAGTGATTGCCGTACTTCTTCTGCGTGTGCACCATCGCGTAGACCAGGGTGAAGTCGTCGGTGTACAACCGGCCCCAGTACCACTTGTCGATGATCCGCTTCATGTCGCCCACGCCCCAGTTGTGGTCGTGGTAGCCGCGGCCGGCGACGGTGGTGGTCTCGCCGTCGACGGTCACCGTGCCGGCGACCTTCGCGCGGGGCGCGCCGACGACCCAGGCGAAGAACTCGCGGTCGTTGTAGCTGGTCTGCCCGCGACCGGGCATCCACGGCGGTACCTCGGCGGTGAACGTGAGATCGAACCCGAGATCACCCTCGGCGACCTTCACCCGGTAGACGGGCAGGCCGTTCTCCTCGCCGGTCAGGCGGGCGAAGTTCGTTCCGACCCGCACGTCGCACTTCTCGGTGGACACCGCGAGATCCTCGTCGGTGAACTGCCGGACCACCTCGCGGCGCTTGCCGTCCGGGCTGTAGACGTGGATCTCCACACCCGGCTTGCGGTGCACGAGTTCCCGGGTCTGCAGCATCGCGACGACGATGCGGCCGTCGTCGAGGTGTGCGTCGAAGTACCAGTGTTCGAAGGCGTGCTTGTCGGTCGACGGATGGGCTCCGTTGTCGCTCGGTGCGACGGTCGTGATCTCGCCGTCGCGTCGGCCCGGTCCGTTCCAGGCCTCGACGATCTGTAGTGCAGCCACAGTGTCCCTTCCCAGTGGTGGCGGTGTCAGCGTCGCAGTGCGCCGCTGGGCGGTGTCAGCGTCGCAGTGCGCCGCTGGGCGGTGTCAGCGTCGCAGTGCGCCGCTGGGCGGTGTCAGCGTCGCAGTGCGCCGCTGGGCGGTGTCAGCGTCGCAGTGCGCCGCTGGCGTCGAATTGTGCTTCGCGTCCCTGCATCTGCGCCCGGTACCAGTTCTCGCGGTGGGCGACCATGATCTTCTCGTGCACCTCGGCGACGCCGGGGACGAAGCGGCGGGCCAGTTCCATCGCGGTGATGAGCGGGAACCGGGCGATCGGAATGACCAACCACGGCAGCACCTTCGGCATCGAGTACTTGCGGCGGGTACCGGGCGCCATGTAGATCGCCGAGTACACGGAGTTGATGCGGAAGTTGTAGGCCTCGCGCAGGCGGGTCAGACCGCGGTGTCCGTCGCGCGGCGCGAACGCCTGCGGGTACGACTCGATCAGTTCCTTGCCGTGCTTACCGGAGTCGTGCGAGCGGGACACCACGGTGGTCGCGAGTGCCCGCAGGCTGTCGCCGATGGTTTCCGGATACCAGCGCAGTCGCACCCCGAGCAGGTACCCCATGTACTTCTGGAAGTGGATGAGCGCGCGGATCTCCCGCGGGGTGGTCTGGTACCCGAGCACCCACAGCGCCAGGCCGGGGGTGACGCTGCCGGCGATGAGGGTGAGCATCATGTACGTCTGGCTGATGGGCAGACCCCACTTCGACTGGTCCCACTCGGGATGGTTCGCCACCCGGGAGCGGACGGACACGTGCATCACGCGCACCTTCAGTGCGGTGGCGCGGCCCTTCGATCCGGGGGTCAGCAGCGCGCCGGGTTCGGACACGTCCATCCAGAAGCGGCAGGTTTCGAGGAATCGGCGCAGCGCGTTGTCCCCGGCATAGCCACCGGCCAACGACAGCGGTGTCGCGACCGCGGCCTCGGTGTAGATCTCGAGGGTTTCGGCGCCGGCGAAGCTGAACAGCATGGTGCCCCAGCGTCGCCAGATCGCCGCGCCCTGCTCGACGAGTTCCGGTTGCACCCAGTCGGGCACGGTTTCGAACTCCTCGAACAGCGCGCGCATCGACTCGGGTGCGTCGGGCACCGCGTCGATGCCGTCGACGAGGGCGATCTCGAGCATCTCGCGCGTCCGCTTCGGCCCGGTCTCCCCGTGGTAGACCTCCTCGACGAATCGTTCCGCGGTGGGGTCACCGCTGTAGAGGTCGTTGCACAGGGCGCGGGCCTGTTCGTCGGTCGGCAGGATGTCGAAACCGGTGAGTTTCAACACGAGTCGCCGCACCCGCTGGACACGTTCGGTCGCAACGGATTCCCAGTACGGGAACGCGGACGGGCAGCGGTCGATCTCGTCGGGTGTCTCACGCGCGATGGTGCCGGTCATGCCGGGACCTCCTGGTTCCGATCGTCGAGGACGGTGCGGCGGATCCAGCCGGCGAGGCGGGTGACGACGTCGTTCAGCCCGCCGGGCTGGTCCACCAGATAGTGGTTGAGGCCGCGCATCTCGATCAGTTCGGCGTCGCGGGGCAGCGCGGCGTGCATGAGCCGCGAGTCCTCGGCGAACGCGGCCTGGTCGCCGAGCAGGCTCATGACCATCGTCGGGGCGTGCACCGACCGCAGGTCGGCGAGCGCGTCGGCGTTGGTGCGGTCGGGACTCCACGTGCTCAGCCAGCTGCGGACGGTCACGAACCGGGCGAGCCCGCCGGCGGCGGTGTTCGCGGCCTTCGGATCGCCGTACATGCTGCCGAGCTCGCGGTCGCTGGGGTCGATTGTCAGGTCGACGAAGCGCGGGTCGGCGACGGTGCGGTGCACCACGAAGCCGCGGTCGGAGGCGCCGGTGCGGTTCAGATCGGCGAGCTGGTCGAGCGCCCAGGCGTCGATGCGGCGCATGCGGGCCAACTGCGCGTCCCGGTACTTCTGCACCCACTCGGGGTCGAGCGGCGCGGTCCGCGCGTACAGGTCGAGGTCCGGGTCGGTGAGGTACGGATCGGCCTCGTCGACGACGGCACCGTCGATCCAGTGCCGCAGCACCCGCGCCCGGCCGGGATGGGCCCCGACCAGCATCAGAGCGTCGGCGGGCCGCAATCCGGCCGACGCGAAGGGCGCCGGATCACCCGCGGGAGTCTCGGTGACGGTCGGGTTCTCGGCCTGCGACTGGTAGAAGGAGGCGAGCGAGCCGCCGCCGCTGAACCCGAGCAGCACGACCTTCTCGAAGCCGAGTTCGTCGGCCATCCAGCGCACCCCGGTGCCGAGGTCGAAGGCGGCACGCTCCATGATGAGCGCCGGTTCGTTCGACGCGTAGCGGGTGTTGAGGCCCATCGCGGGGATGCCTTGCTCGGCAATCGCCTTCAGCAGGAAATGGCTGAGGAAGTTCGATGCGGGATGACACATGATCACCCCCACGTCGGTCGAATATCCTTCTTCCGCCACCAGATTGGCGTGCAGAGTCGGATAGTGGCGGCTCAGCCCCGAATGCATCTCGACCCGGCCGTCGTTCGCCGGTTCGTACGGGATGCGCTGGAAGTGGTCGCGGATCTCGGTCCTGGAAGTCATGTCACCGTCCGGTATTTCAGCATCATGTCGTGGTCTTCGTGGTCGAGGATGTGGCAGTGCCACACGTAGCCCTGCAGTGTGTGTGCGCCGGAATGCTCCCGGTGTGCAGCCGGATCGGTGTGGCCGTGATCGCCGTTGCCGATGGTCCGGACCAGGTCGGTGGTGAAGGTGGCATCGGGGTCGAATCCGAGTTCCTCGGCGGTCGGGAACCGAACCACGATCCGCGTCACCGAGTTCGGGTCGCAGATGACCGTGTCCTTGAATCCGGTCTCCCACGGTTGCGGTCCGCGCAGCGGTTCGACGACGAACGGATCCGGGTCCGGGGTCCACTTGATCCCGAGCGGCGGCTGCGGCTGACGCGCGCACATCGCAAGGGTGTTGATCGCCTGCCGCCCCAGGACCCGGAAGGTCACCAGGTGCAGGTGCACCGGATGCGGATCCGGGGTGGCGTTGACGATGTTCCACTGCTCGACGGTGCCCTGCCGTGGCATCTCGATGTCGTCGCTGTGGAAGCGAAGGTTGTTGAGCGACATGATCGACGGAGGCAGGCGCACGTCCGAAGGCTGGCTCAACGACACGTTCCGCACGACCTGCGGTTGCGGGATCGGACCCACGGGGTGGGGCTGCCCCGCTCCCCCACGGAGGGTCGCGGGAACCGGACCGGTGAATCCGCGCACCGCCTCCGCCCGGAAGCGCATGAACACCGGCATCCGCACCGCGCCGATCTGCGCGGCCTGGGGTGCGGCGTCCTCGGTGTTGCGGAGTTCGACGGTGGAACCGGCTTCGACCAACCCGAAATCGACGAGCAGGTCGGCACGTTCGCCCGGCGAGAGCCGGATCCGGGTGGTCGCGGCGGGTGCGTCGAGCAGTCCGCCTTCCATGCCGATGACCCAGAACACCATGCCGTTGGAGAAACTCAGGTCCCACACACTGAACGAGGCGGCGTTGAGCAGGCGCAGCCGGTAGAGACCCCGCGCGACGCGAGCCTCGGGCCAGATCTTGCCGTTGACGACGCCGACGTCTCCGACGGCGCCGCCCTCCCAACGACCCTGCGGCACGATCGGGGTGGAACGGATGGACTGCGAACCGTCGCTGTCGACGATCTTCTCCTGCAGCACCAGCGGCAGGTCGAACTCGCCGGAGGGCAGGCCGAGCGGGTTTCCGGGCTCGCCCGTGTCGAACTCGTCGCGCAGCTGGTAGATGCCGGCGAGCCCGGCATAGACGTTGAGCCGGGTGACCGCCATCGCGTGGTCGTGGTACCACAGCATCCCGGCTTCCTGCCGGTTCGGGAAGCGGTAGGTCATGCCCTGACCGGGTCTCGAGACCAGCTCCGGGTGACCGTCGGACGCGGGCGGGGTGACCCCGCCGTGCAGGTGCAGCGAGGTCGGGATCTCGACGCGGTCGCGTTCGCTCAGCCCGTGCAGCGTGGTGTCGAAGTCGGGAGCGAAAGGATGGGCACTCAACCGGTTTCGGTACCGGACCTCGGTGGGCTGGCCGCGGTGCGCGGTGATGACCGGACCGAGATAGCCGTCGCCGTAGGCGAGGGTCGCGCCGGGCGGGAGGTCGCGGTGGAAGCTGTGGGTGGAGCTGACGGCGTCGATCTCGATCGTCGATCCACCGACCTGCTCGAGCACCGGCAGTTCGTCGACGAACGGTGCGAGGGTCGGGGAACGGAACAGCAGGGGCCGGCCGATGTCGGGGCCGTCGGCGGTCGCACGACCGGTGAGAAGTCCGGTCGCCCCGACTCCTGCCCCCACGGCGATTCCCGTGAGAAGTGTTCTGCGACTGAGTTTTCGCATCGAGATGCTTCCATGACGAGCCCTGCGCGGACGAATGGGAAAGGCGGCCGGTCGTGATCCGAGCCACACAGTACCATAGGGTATGGTTCAGTCAAGATCGCTGCGACCAGGCACAATGAGGTCGCGCCGCTCCCCCGGTGACGCTCGAAGGAGAACTGTGCGACGACTTTTCGCCCGGGCATGGATCCTGGCCGCGGCGGCCGGCCTGTGCGCCCCCGCCGCGGCCACCGCGACCCCGGCAGCAGACCCGTGTGCCGAGCCGACAACGCCGCCGGTCGTACTGGTCCACGACATCGCATCCGATGCCGGTGCCTGGGACGAACTGGCCGCCGATCTCGGGACCGCCGGCCGGTGCATCCTGGCGATCACCTGGGGCGCACCCGAACCCGCCCACGTTCCCGTGCCGTTCGCGGGACTGCGCGGAGTGGATGCCGGTGCGCGCGACCTCGCCGCCGCCCTCGCAGGCGCCGGCACCGTGGACGTCGTCGCCCACGGCGTCGGCGGTCTCGTCGTCCAGCGTTATCTGCAGGATCACGGATCGCGGTCGGTACGGTCGCTGACGACGCTCGGCCCGATCTGGGACGGCACCGAGATCGGTGGACTCGCCGCCGCCGAGGAAGTCAGCCGCCGAATCGGGACATACGACCTGGTGCTGAGCCTCGAGAAGCCGGTGATCGATCCGGTCTGTGCGGGCTGCCGCGAGGTGATTCACGGATCCGACCTGTTGCGCGACCTTTACGCTCGCGGGCCGGTCACCGACGGTGTCCGGTACACGGACATCGTCTCGACGTGCGACGGGTTCGTCGTCCCCGCCACCGGTGCGTCGATGCCGGGCACGACCGTCGTCACGCTGCAGGAACGCGACCCCGGCAACTGCGCCGGACACTTCGCGTTGCCGCGCGATCCTCTCGCACGCGCTCTCGCCCTCGACGCGGTCGAGCACGGCGGCGTGTAGGCTCGACGCGGTCGAAGACAGACGAAGGAGTGGTTGACGTGATGCGCCAGCCGTCGGAGACCGGACGTCCGGCAGAGCGACGGAAACGGCTCTCGCTCGAGGATTGGACCGAGGCCGGACTGCGGCTTCTCGTCACCGAAGGCCGTGCGGCGGTGAAGATCTCCCGGCTCTGCAAGGAACTCGGCGTCACCAAGGGCAGCTTCTACTGGCACTTCGACGACATCGATCAACTGATGAAGGCGATCGCCACCCGCTACGCCTCGCAGGAGAACGACGCCGCCCGAGGGCTGACCAGCCTCGAAGAGCTGCCCGTCCGTGAGCGATTGGCGCGGATGGGCACGATGCTCGTCGACGATCGGGCCTGGGCGGCGGAGGTGGCGGTGCGGGAGTGGGCCCGCACCGACCCGAAGGTCGCCGAGTCCGTGCGCGCACTCGATCAGCGGATCATGGCCGTGGTCGAAAATGCCTTCCGTGAACTCGGTTTCGACGAGCGCGCCGCCCGCGTGCGCGCCGGAACACTCGTGTACGCGGGCATCGGATTCGTCTACGGCCGGGACAGCCTCGCCACCCCGACCATCGACGAGATCCAGGAACTGCTCGCCGTCCTCACCGCCCGGTGACGGTCACGCGCGGGTGAGCCGCAACCGCCACGCCTCGGGTCCGCGTTCCTCGTAGTCGACAGCCAATCGGCCGCCGGTTCGCTCGGCGAGCTGATGCAGCAGCGGAAGCGGGTCGTGCGGGGCGACCAGGACGAGTGCGCCGCCGGCGGGGACCGCGTCGAACGCACCGAACACCGTCGCGTGCCGGATCGCGTGCGGAATCTCGCGCACGTCGAGCACCGGATCGGGTTCGTCCTTCTCCCCGCACGTGCAGGTGTGACCCCCGCACCCCTGTTCGGACGCCTGGTCGTCGTGGGCGCCGAGCAGGTCGTGCATGCCCTCGACGGCACCGGCGAGCGAGACGTCCGGGTCCGCGGCGACCACCGGCAGGATCCGATCGTTCTCGTCGACGAGGTGCGCATCGAACATGGTGCGCAGCGCATACGCGGCGGCCGCGGCGCGTGTCGGGGACGCCTCGCGTTCGATGCTGTCGACGAGCGCCGCGATACGCCGGTGCACGGCGATCATGGACTCGACGAGCAGCTTCGCGTCGACGCGGCGGGCCGCGGCCGGGTAGAGAGCCTGCTCCTCGGCGATCGCGTGCGGCAACAGGGTGCCGGTGAGGTAGTCGACGACGGCGCGCCGCGCGACCTCGAAGCCTGTGTTCTTTTCGGCCGCGTCGAGCAGCGCATCGGTCAGATACGCGATTCTCCCGGCGATCTCGGCGTGATGGTTCCTGATGGCGTCGACGGCGTGCGCATCCTCCGCAGTGGCCGCGACGACGACGTTGTCGGTGGTCATTTCCACTCTCCTTTTGCAGGTGGCCGATCACCCGTCAATTTACTACAGTTATTTCCGTGGAAAATAGTGATCTCCTTCTCGGCCCCCGACCGACGCCCGCGACGGCGTCGCTCCCGGCGCTGTCGCCGCAGCGGATCACCGTCCTCGACGACGTCCGCGCCCACGGCCCCACCCGGATCAACGACATCGCCGAACGCCTCGGTCTGCACCCCAACACGGTGCGCGAACACCTCGACGCGCTCGTCGCGGACGCTCTCGTGGAAACCACCACCGAACCCGCCCACGGACGCGGCCGGCCCGCCAAGCTGTACCGGCCGACCCCGGCCGCCGACCCGACGAGTGCGAGCCGCGAGTACGCGGGACTCGCCACCGCCCTCGCCGGACACATCGCGCGCACCAGCCTCGATCCGGAAGCCGACGCCCGCGCCGCCGGACGCGACTGGGGTCACGAGCTCGCGCGCGAATCCGGTTGCGACGCGGCCGATCCGCACCGAGCGGTGCTCGATCTGCTCGCCCGGCTCGGGTTCGACCCGCACGACGCAGGCCACGCAGGCGGCATCGCACTGCGGCAGTGCCCCCTGCTCGACGCCGCGCGCCGCTACCCCAGCGTGGTGTGCCAGGTCCACCTGGGCATCGTCGAAGGCGTGCTCGAGGAGTTGCGTGCCGCGACCGGACCGGGATTGGACCTGCTCCCGTTCGCCGAGCCCGGGGCATGCCGGCTGTTCCTACCCGATCCGGCGTTCCCGGGTCCCGCAGCGGCCGACGAGCGGGCGGCCGACGAAGGGACGTCGCGATGAATCCCGTTCCGCGCCGCGCGCTGCTGCTGGTTCCGGGCGGGCTGGCACTGCTCGTCGGCCTCGACGCCGCACTGTTGCTGCTCGGCCTTCCCGCCCCGGTCGACACCGCACGCCTGCCCGAGATCCACGGAATTCTGCTGGTGCTGGGGTTCGTCGGGACGGTCGTCGCGCTCGAACGCGCGGTCGCGCTGGGCCGCCGCGCTGGATATCTCGCTCCGCTGCTGCTCGGTGCCGGCGGAATCGTGATGGCGTCCCCTGCACCACAGCAGATTTCGGGACTGCTGCTGCTCGGGGGGACCGTAGCGCTCGTCGCGATCTACGTGCCGCTGTGGCGGCGGGCCGCGGACCCCGCGGTCCTCGTCCAGGCCGGGGGCGGTGTCCTCGCGGCCGGAGCCGCACTGCTGTGGCTCGCGCACGTCCCGGTCCCCGAACTGCTCCCGTGGCTGTGCACGTTCCTGATCCTCACCATCGCCGGAGAGCGCCTGGAACTGGCCCGGGTCGCGACGCTGGGGACCCCCGCCGAACCCCTGCTGGTCGCGATCGCGGGCGCGATCGTGGCGGGCACCGTCGGCACACTGCTGTGGCCGGCGGCGGGCTATCCACTGCTCGGCGCCGCGCTGCTCGCCCTCGTCGCCTGGCTGGTGCGCTTCGACGTCGCGCGCCGCACCGTCCGCGCCACCGGCCTGGCCCGGTACATGGCCGTGTGCCTGCTCGCCGGATACGCCTGGCTGGCGGTCCCGGCGCTGACCTGGCTTCTCGTCGGCGCCGTCCCCTCCGGTCCCGGCTACGACGCCGTCGTCCACTCGGTGATGCTCGGGTTCGTGATCTCGATGATCATGGCGCACGCCCCGGTGATCCTTCCGGCTGTGGTGCGGCGCCCGCTGCCGTACACCCCGCTCATGTACGGACCGGTGGCACTGCTGCACCTGTCGTTGCTGCTGCGTGTCGCGGTCGGTGACGTGCGCGGCGTCGAGTGGGCGGTCACGGTCGGCGGTGTGCTCGGCATCGTCGCGATCCTCGCGTTCGTCGTGGTCGCCGCCGGCTCCGCGCTGCGGCCCGCACGTCAGGAGGTTCCGGCATGAACGAGCGCGGGAGCTGGCACCTACGTGCCGGATCGGTCGTCGTCGCGTGGCTCGCGGCGCTGGTCGTCGTGTCCGTCGGGCACCGCTGGATTCCGCAGTCCGGCTGGCTGCTCGTGCACGTGCTCGGTCTCGGTGCGGTGAGCAACGCGATCCTGATCTGGAGCGGTCATTTCACCGACGCGCTGCTGCGGCGGCCGACCGGGTCCCGGCGGGCCGAGACCGCGCGCCTGCTGGTGTTCAATGCCGGTGCGGTCGCCGTGGTCGCCGGGATGATCTCCGGATGGTGGCCGGCCGTGCTGGTCGGCGGATGCGTCGTGGCGATCGTGGCGCTGTGGCACGGCACGACGCTGCTGCGCCGCCTGCGGTCGGCGTTGCCGTCCCGGTTCGGGCACACCGTGCGCTACTACGTCGCCGCCGCCGCGATGCTGCCGGTCGGCGCGGGAATCGGTGTGGCGATGGCCGATTCGCGACTGCCCGGCGAAGTACACGAACGGCTGGTCCTCGCGCACGCGGGCATCAACGTCCTGGGCTGGGTGGGCCTCACCGTGCTCGGCACCCTCGTCACCCTGTGGCCGACGATGCTGCGCACCCGCATGGCGCAGCGCGTCGAGGACGCCGCGCGTCGCGGTCTGCCGGTGCTGCTGGCCGCGCTCGCCGTCGGGGTCGCCGGTGCGGTCGCGGGGCTGCCCGTCGTCACGGCCGCCGGTGTCCTGGGCTATCTGGTCGCCGCGGGCTACGTGCTGGAGCCGCACCTCGACGAGATCCGGCGCAAGCATCCCGGCGACTTCGCGACGCTGTCGGTGCTGGCCGGTGTGCTGTGGCTGTTCGGTGTCCTGCTGTACCTGGCGATAGGCCTGGCGACCGCGGCGACCCCGTTCGAGGCCACCGAGGTCGCGGGTGCGGTGACCGCGGCGCTGCTCGCGGGGTTCGTCGCGCAGGTGCTGCTCGGCGCCCTCACCTACCTGATTCCCGTGGTCATCGGGGGCCGGGCCGCGGTGCAGGCCGCGATGGCCGAACTCGAACGCGGTGCCCCCTGGCGGTTGTCGGTCGCGAACGTGGGCCTGGTGCTGTGTGTGCTGCCGGTACCGAGTCTCGTCCGCGTGGTGTGCTCGATGCTGGTGCTGGTGGCGTTCGCGTCGTTCCTGCCGCTGGTCGTGCGCGCGGTGCTGGCGGCCCGTCGTATGCGGGGCGTGCCGTCCGCACCCGGGGTGCGCGAACCGGTGCCCGCGGCGCGGCGTCTCGGCATCGCGGCCGCAGGGGTCGCTGTGGTGGTGTTCGCCGCGGTCGGTGGTGTCGCGGCCGACCCGGCGGCCGTGGGTATTTCGAGTATCGACACGGTGGCGGTCGCGGAGACCGGGCACACCACCGAGGTCCAGGTGCGCGTCGAGGGCATGCGGTTCGTGCCGGCCGTGCTCGACGTCCCGGCGGGTGACCGTCT
Organism: Rhodococcus sp. NPDC003383; assembly: GCF_053589115.1. Classification (NCBI taxonomy): domain Bacteria; kingdom Bacillati; phylum Actinomycetota; class Actinomycetes; order Mycobacteriales; family Nocardiaceae; genus Rhodococcus; species Rhodococcus sp. NPDC003383. The sequence goes on from NZ_JBSFRG010000027.1 coordinate 87,427, forward strand.
GGTGATCGAGTTCGTCAATTCCGGTGAGGATCGGCACGATCTGGTGCTCGCCAACGGCAGACGCACGGGCCGGATCGCTCCCGGGGAGTCCGCCGTCCTCGATGCCGGGGTGATCGGCGGCACCGTCGACGGCTGGTGCTCGGTCGCCGGCCACCGTCAGATGGGGATGACGTTGCAGGTCCGCGCCGACGGCGCCGCACCGGTGTCGCACGACGGACACGAGGCCGCGACCGCGGACACCGTGGACGTCTCGCGCAGCCTCACGATCGACCCCGGACCCGGCTTCGTCCCGCACGACGCGACCGCACCGGCGGCCCGGCCCGATCACCGGATGACGCTGGCGGTCTCGGAGGTGGAGCGCGAGGTGGCTCCGGGAATCACGCAGAAGCTGTGGACGTTCGGCGGCACCGCACCCGGTCCGACTCTGCGCGGCCGGATCGGTGACGTCTTCGAGATCACGCTCGTCAACGACGGGACGATCGGGCATTCGATCGACTTCCACGCCGGTGCGCTCGCCCCGGACGGTCCGATGCGCACGATCGCGCCGGGCGAGTCGCTGACGTACCGGTTCACCGCGACCCGCGCCGGAATGTGGCTGTACCACTGCTCGTCGATGCCGATGTCGGTGCACATCGCCAACGGCATGTTCGGTGCGGTGATCATCGATCCGCCGGATCTGCCTGCGGTGGATCGCGAATTCGTTCTCGTGCAATCCGAGTTGTATCTCGGTGCACCGGGCGGCGAGGTGGACGCCGCGAAGGTCGCTGCCGGAACACCGGATCTGGTGGTGTTCAACGGGTATGCGAATCAGTACGATCACGCTCCGCTGCAGGCCCGCACCGGCGAACGCGTCCGCATCTGGGTGCTGCCCGCCGGTCCCGACCGCGGCACGTCGTTCCACGTGGTCGGTGGGCAGTTCGACACGGTGTGGGCCGAGGGCGAGTATCGGCTCCGGCCCGGCACCGGCGGAGCCCAGACCCTCGGATTGTTCCCGGCGCAAGGTGGATTCGTCGAACTGGAGTTCCCGGAGCCGGGTCGCTATCCGTTCGTCACGCACGCGATGACCGACGCCGAGAAGGGGGCGCACGGCGTCGTCGAAGTGCTCCCCCGAACCTGATCGCCGGCATCGGAAATTATCAGTGCCCGGGACGGATTCACCGTCCCGGGCACTGCACCCTCCCCCGGGTCTAGCGGGCCGCGTCGAGGCGGTCGACGGTCTTGTCGTATTCCGCCACCAACTCGGCCATGATCTCGGCCACCGGCCGGATCTCGTTCATGCGTCCGACGATCTGTCCCGCGGGCATCGCGACGACCTCGGGGTCGCTGCCCGCCGAGATCCGCTGGTGCGCCTCGCTGACGAGGATGTTCTGCAGCGGCATCGGCAGCGGTGCCGGTGCATCCGGCTTCGCCCACGCATCGGTCCACTTGGTCTTGAGCAGCCGGGCGGGCTTGCCCGAGTAGATCCGCGAGCGAACGGTGTCCGCAGAGGTCGCGGCGAGCAGTGCCCGCTGAACCGCGGTGGGGCCCTTGTCCGCTCCGCCGAGCTTGTACTCGGAGGTGGTCAGCCAGTACGAGCCCATCCACACCCCGGACGCGCCCAGCGCCAGTGCCGCCGCGACCTGACGGCCGGAGCCGATGCCGCCGGCGGCCAGCACCGATGCGGAATCACCGATCGCATCGACGATTTCCGGCCACAGCACCATCGAGGCGATCTCACCGGTGTGACCGCCCGCCTCGTAACCCTGCGCGATGACGATGTCGACACCGTTCTCGACGTGCCGCCTCGCGTGGTCGACGGCACCGGCGAGCGCGGCCACCGGCACGCCGTGTTCGTGCGCGAGGTCGATGACGTCCTTCGGCGGGGAACCGAGTGCGTTGGCGATCAGCGCCGGACGATGCGCGAGCGCGACGTCCACGTGCGAACGCGCCACCGAGTGCAGCCAGCCCAGCACACCCGTGGCGTGTTCGGCGTCGTCCCCGAGCGGCGGGACTCCCAGTTCGGTGAGGGTGCGGTCGACGAACGCGCGGTGCTCCGCGGGGATGAGCTTGTCGAGGTCGACGGCGGTGCCCTCGGTGGGCACCTTCGCCGGCATCACGATGTCCACGCCGTACGGCTTGCCGTCGGTGTTCTCGTCCATCCAGGTGAGCGTCGCGTCGAGCTCGTCCGGATCGTTGAATCGCACGCATCCCAGGACACCGAGTCCACCGGCCCGGCTGATGGCCGCTGCCACGTGCTCGGACGGGGTGAACCCGAAGATCGGGTAGTCGATTCCGAACTTCCTGCTGAGGTCGGTCTGCATCCGCCGTCCCTTCTATCCGGCCTTGGCGGCGGAGCCGTTGGTGTAATCGTCGTCCGCGGGACGGGATTCGGTCTGTTCGTGCGCCCAGCGGTAGTCGGGCTTGCCGGCCGGGGACCGCTTGATCTCGTCGACGAACCAGACGCTGCGCGGCACCTTGTACCCGGCGATCAGGGTGCGGCACGCGTCGGCGAGCGAGTTGGCGGACGGACGCTCGCCGTCGCGGGTCGCGACGACCGCGGCGACGCGCTGCCCCCACCGCTCGTCGGGAACGCCGACCACGAGGGCGTCGAACACGTCGGGGTGGGACTTGAGCGCGGCCTCGACCTCCTCGGGGTAGATCTTCTCGCCGCCGCTGTTGATGGAGACCGAGCCGCGGCCGAGCATCGTGACGCTGCCGTCCGCCTCGACCTGTGCGTAGTCGCCGGGGATCGAGTAAAGGACGCCGTTGATCTCACGGAAGGTGGCCTTCGTCTTGGCCTCGTCCTTGTAGTAACCGATCGGGATGTGACCGCTACGGGCGATCAGGCCGATCTTGCCCGAGCCCGGCTCGACCGGGTTGCCGTCCTCGTCGAGCACCGCAGTGGACGCGTCGATCTTCACCGTGGGCGCGCCCACGTGCGACTGCCCCTTCGTGACGAATCCGATTCCGCCGAAGCCGGTTTCGGACGAGCCGATGGAATCGGAAATCACCCGGTTCGGCAGCAGGTCGAGGAACTTGTCCTTGAGCGCCGGGGAGAACAGCGCCGCGCTCGATCCGATGAAGAACAGGGTGGAAACGTCGTAGGGCTGCCCGGTTTCCGGGTTTCCTTCGGCGAAGGCATCGAGCATCGGCTGCGCCATCGCGTCGCCCGTGATGAAGATGAGATTGACCTTGTGCTCGTCGATGGTCTGCCACACGCCGTGGCCGCTGAATTCGGCGAGCAGAACGACCTTGCCGCCGCCGAAGAGCGCCTGCAGTGTGGCCCACTGCGCGCCGCCGTGGATCATCGGCGGGATCGGCAGACGAACGAGGGGGGCGGTCTCGGCGCCCTGCTTCGCGAGATCCCACTCGTCCTGGACGTATTCGCCGGTGGCGAAGTTGATGCCGCCGCCGAGCACGCGCCACACGTCCTCGTGCCGCCACATGACGCCCTTCGGGGCGCCGGTGGTGCCGCCGGTGTAGAGCATGTACAGGTCGTCGGGGCTGCGCTCACCGAAGTCGCGCTCGGCCGAACCCTGGGCGAGCGCGGTCTCGTATTCGACTGCGCCGGTGGCAGAGTGGTCGAGATCGGTGCCGTCCTCGACCACGATCAGGGTCTTCAGCTGCGGGACGGACGGCAGCACGTTGGCGACCTTGTCGGCGTAGCGGCGCTCGTACACCAGGGCCACCATGTCCGAGTTGTCGAAGATGTACTGCAACTCGTTCTCGACGTACCGGTAGTTGACGTTGACCATCACTGCGCGGATCTTGAACACCGCGACCATGGCCTCGATGGCCTCGATGGTGTTGCGCGAGTAGATGCCCACCTTGTCGCCCGGCTGGACGCCGTGTTCGAGCAGGTAGTGGCCGAGCCGGTTGGCTCGTTCCTCCAGTTGCGCGTAGCTGATCTCGCGACCGTCCGCCGAGAGCGCGATGCGGTCGGGGACGAGGTCGATTGCGTGCTCTACGAGGTCTGCGATGTTTAGGGCCACGCCATCAAAGTAGAACGTGTTACCGTTTCTGACAAGACCTGAATGAGATCCAGTTCACAACACCTCAGGAGTTGTCAGTGTCCACTACCGCGCCCTCCGGCACACCCGAAACTTCGGACATTTCGGATCGTGCGCCGCACTGCCTCGTCGAGCAGCGCGGCCATGTGCTCATCGTGACGATGAACCGACCCGAGGCCCGCAACGCCCTGTCGGGCGAAATGATGGCGATCATGACCGAGGCGTGGGACCGCGTCGACAACGATCCCGAGATCCGGGTCGCGATCCTCACCGGCGCGGGCGGCGCGTTCTGCGCGGGCGCCGATCTCAAGGACATGAACAAGTCGGCACCGGGCGACAAGTTCGCCGGCGGCGGCTGGGACCTGTCGAAGCTGCCCGCCCTGCTCAAGGGCCGTCGCCTCACCAAACCGCTCATCGCCGCCGTCGAGGGCCCCGCGATCGCCGGCGGCACCGAGATCCTGCAGGGCACCGACATCCGCGTCGCCGGTGAGAGCGCCAAATTCGGTGTGTCCGAGGCGAAGTGGGGACTGTTCCCGCTCGGCGGTTCCGCGGTCCGCCTGGTCCGGCAGATCCCCTACACGATCGCCGCGGACATCCTCCTCACCGGCCGCCACCTGAAGGCAGCCGAGGCGAAGGAGATCGGACTGATCGGTCACGTCGTCCCGGACGGTCAAGCGCTCGACAAGGCCCTCGAGATCGCCGACACCATCGCGGCCAACGGCCCCCTCGCCGTCCAGGCGATCCTCAAGACGATCCGCGACACCGAGGGCATGCACGAAGAGGAGGCGTTCCGCATCGACGCCGAACTCGGCGCCGCGGTGTTCAAGAGCGCGGACGCGAAGGAAGGCCCCCGCGCCTTCGCCGAGAAGCGGGCGCCGAAGTTCACCGGCGCCTGACGGTTCCCTCCCCTCCCCCGCCTCCCCCTCCCCCGCTCACCCGTTTCCGAGCGAATGTATCCCTCGTCTCCTTCAACGGGCTGTTGCGAAATAGCCGAAGGTCCGCGACCGCGAACCACAGCGCCGGTCCCGGGGCGGGGTCTCCCGCCCCGGGACCACCGCTTCACACG
>NZ_JBSFRG010000028.1:0-84080 GCF_053589115.1 Rhodococcus sp. NPDC003383
CCCGTATCGGGGGCGGCGCCGCGGCGTTTCTCGGGGTCGGTCGCGGGTCAGCGGGCGCGGACCTGCACGTTCTGCACGATGCGGCCGAGGGGGCCGTGTTCGTCGTGGAGGGATCCGGCGGTCATGCCGACACCGTCGGGGCCGTAGGAGGTTTCGGCGCGGATGCCGGTCCAGTCGCCGGTGGGGGCGCGGAACAGGTGCACGGTCAGTTCGGTGTTGAGGAACAGCCACTTGCCGGGATGCAGCTTCGAGCCGACCCCGTTGGCGACGTCGGCAACGCTGAACAGTTTCTCGAGCCCGGTGGGTTCCTCGCCTTCGACCAGGGCGGTGTCGGTGCGCAGCCACGCCGAGGCGGGGCCGGGGCGGCCGAGCGGGGTGAGCAGCCGCCAGTCGAGGGTCTCGACGTAGCCGTGGTGCCAGAAGTCGCCGTCCGGTTCGGCGGGGGTGGCCTCGGACACCGGCGGCAGCGGTTCGTCGGCGGCGTTCGCGACCTCGGGCAGTTCGACGGTTTCCAGGCGCCACGCGGAGCCGCGCGCCACCGCCCGGTGGGTGCCGTCGGGGCCGGCGGCCCACAGTTCGGCGACGACGAGTTCGATCTTGCGGCCGGGCCGTTCGATCCAGGAGCGGACCTCGAGGTCGGTGAGCGGGACCGGTCCGAGCAGGTCGACGGTGATGCGGGTCAGGCGGGTGCCGGGGCGGGCGCCGCACCGGTCGAGGGCGCGGGCGAGCAGCGCCGACGGGGGCGCCCCGTGCTGCAGGGTGGTGCCCCAGGTGCTGACGGTGCGGTCGGTGGGGCGGAACCACTCGATGTGGACTGCGCTGTCGGTGGTGCCGGCCGGGCCGGTCGTCGGCACGTAGTAGGCCGCGTCGCTCACTTCGGTTCTCTCCTCGGGACTTCGCGGCGGCCGGGGGTGAACCGCCGTCCGACGATGATGACACCGGGTGCCGGAACGAGGCGGCGGTGGGTGGGGTGTGTGCAGCGACGCTCGGGTGACCTGGCAGGCTGTGGGACGGTCCGGCGCAGTGCCCGGGCCGATTCGACAGGCGAGCAGACGAGGGTGGACACGGCGATGGCAGCAGGCGGACTCGGGCGTAGCGGACCGTTCCAGGTCGGTGATCGCGTGCAGTTGACCGACGCCAAGGGCCGCAAGTACACCGTGGTGCTCGAGCCGGGCAAGGAGTTCCACACCCACCGCGGCGGGATCCTGCACGACGATCTGATCGGCACCGACGAGGGCGTGGTGGTGACCTCCACCAACGGCACCCCGTACCTGGCGTTGCGGCCGCTGCTGGTGGACTACGTGATGTCGATGCCGCGCGGGGCGCAGGTGATCTACCCGAAGGACGCCGCGCAGATCGTGCAGGAGGGCGACATCTTCCCGGGGGCGAGGGTGCTCGAGGCGGGCGCCGGGTCCGGGGCGTTGACGTGTTCGCTGCTGCGGGCGGTCGGGTCCACCGGCCGGGTGATCTCGTACGAGGTGCGCGAGGACCATCTCGAGCACGCCGAGCGGAACGTGGCCACGTTCTTCGGGGAGCGCCCGGAGAACTGGACGACGCAGCTGGCGGATCTGGCGGACTACGACGTGGAGACCCACGGGCGGGTCGATCGGGTGGTGCTGGACATGCTGGCGCCGTGGGATGTGCTCGAGACGGTGAAGAAGGCGCTGGTGCCCGGTGGGGTGCTCATCGTCTACGTGGCGACGACGACGCAGCTGTCGCGGGTGGTGGAGGCGCTGCGGGAGCAGACCTGCTGGACCGAGCCGCGGTCGTGGGAGTCGATGGTGCGCGGCTGGCACGTGGTGGGGTTGGCGGTGCGTCCGGAGCATCGGATGCAGGGGCACACCGCGTTCCTGGTCAGTGCCCGCCGGTTGCAGGACGGGGTGGAGACCCCGAAGCCGCAGCGCCGCCCCAGCAAGGGCTGAGCGTCCCCACCGGGGTGGTGCCGTGGCCCGGTGCGTCCGGGCCCCGGCGTGCCGGTGTCAGCTGCAGGGCAGGTGGCCCATCTCGAAGATCGAGCAGACGCTCTCGTCGGCGATGACCCATTGGCCGTCGACCTGTTCGAAGGTCAGCGGCATGGGGGCGCCCCCGTGCGGGCCGGCGACCTCGGTGGTGGCGGTGACGGTGTCCTCGTCCACGGCGGCGACCTCGCCGACGGTGCCGGTGAGCGGGTAGCCCGCGAGCACCCCGTTGAACTGCTCGAGCACGGCGGTGCGGTCCGCACCGTTCTCGACGACGGCGGCCTTGGCGTCGACCGGGGCGGCCGGGTCGAAGAAGGTGTTCACCTGCTGCTGCAGGACCTCGGCGGTGACCGCGGCGGCCGCGGCCGCGGCGCTCGTGGTGGCACCGGTGGCGGCGCCCGACGTGGTGGCCGAGGCGGTCTCGGTGGAGTCGTCGTCGCTGCTGCACGCGGTGAGGGCGGCGAGGGCGGCGGCGGTGGCCGCGGCGGCGGCGAGCTTGCGGATGGTCACGGAGGACACCTTTCGTGTGAACCGTCGGAACAGAAACCAAAAGATAGGTAAGGCTAACATCGTGGGCGCGGGTGGTTCCGGCCCCGGCGGTGTGAGTGCGGCGACACATGTTCGGAACACGGCTGTTTCGTGTCCCCCCGCACATCGGCCCGACTGCCGGTAGCGTGGAAACACCCACAGTGGAGGGAGTCGCACATGTCAGAGAACCCGGATTCGGTTGCCGCCCGTGAGATCGACGAACTGCGAACCGAGGTCGCCGCGTTGCGACGCCGGCTCGCCGAGCCGTCCGACCAGGTACGCGACCTCGAGGCACGCCTCGACTCCCTGACGGTCCGCAACGGCAAGTTGATGGAAACGCTCAAGGAGGCCCGCCAGCAGCTGATCACCCTCCGGGAGGAGGTGGACCGGCTCGGGCAGCCACCGAGCGGCTACGGGGTGCTGCTGAGCACCTTCGAGGACCAGACCGTGGACGTGTTCACGTCGGGCCGCAAGATGCGGGTGGCGGTGTCGCCGAATCTCGACACCACGGATTTCGAACCCGGACAGTCGGTGCGGCTGAACGAGGCGCTCACCGTCGTCGAGGTCGGCGGTTTCGAACGCGTGGGGGAGATCACCGCGCTGCGGGAACTGCTCGACGACGGCACCCGCGCTCTGGTCGTCGGGCACGCCGACGAGGAACGCGTGGTGTGGCTGGCCGCGCCGCTCGCCGCGGCCGCCGCGCGCACCCTGGACCCGGGGAACGCGGACCTCGCCGACACCGACGACAACTTCAAGCTGCGCCCCGGCGATTCGCTGCTGGTCGACAGCAAGGCCGGGTACGCGTTCGAACGCATCCCGAAGGCGGAGGTCGAGGACCTCGTCCTCGAGGAGGTCCCGGACGTCGACTACGGCGACATCGGTGGCCTGGGCCGGCAGATCGAGCAGATCCGCGACGCGGTGGAGCTGCCGTTCCTGCACAAGGACCTGTTCCGCGAGTACGCGCTGCGTCCCCCCAAGGGCGTGCTGCTGTACGGGCCGCCCGGCTGCGGCAAGACGCTGATCGCCAAGGCGGTCGCCAATTCGCTGGCGAAGAAGATCGCCGAGGCCCGCGGGCAGGATTCGAAGGAAGCCAAGTCGTACTTCCTCAACATCAAGGGCCCGGAGCTGCTGAACAAGTTCGTCGGCGAGACCGAACGGCACATCCGGATGATCTTCCAGCGGGCCCGGGAGAAGGCGTCCGAGGGCACCCCGGTGATCGTGTTCTTCGACGAGATGGACTCGATCTTCCGGACCCGCGGCTCGGGCGTGTCCTCCGACGTGGAAACCACCGTGGTGCCGCAGCTGCTGTCGGAGATCGACGGTGTCGAGGGTCTCGAGAACGTCATCGTCATCGGCGCCTCCAACCGTGAGGACATGATCGATCCGGCGATCCTGCGGCCCGGCCGCCTGGACGTGAAGATCAAGATCGAACGTCCGGATGCGGAAGCGGCGCTGGACATCTTCTCGAAGTACCTGACCGATGCGCTGCCGGTGCACGCCGACGATCTCGCCGAGTTCGGCGGCGACCGCGGCGCGTGTGTGCGGGCGATGATCGAGCGGGTCGTCGACCGGATGTACGCCGAGTCGGAGGAGAACCGGTTCCTGGAGGTGACCTACGCCAACGGCGACAAGGAGGTCCTGTACTTCAAGGACTTCAACTCCGGCGCGATGATCCAGAACATCGTCGACCGCGGCAAGAAGTACGCGATCAAGTCGGTGCTCGAGACCGGCGCCCCGGGTCTGCGGGTGCAGCATCTGCTCGATTCGATCGTCGACGAGTTCGCCGAGAACGAGGACCTGCCCAACACCACCAACCCGGACGACTGGGCCCGGATCTCCGGGAAGAAGGGGGAGCGGATCGTCTACATCCGCACCCTGGTCACCGGCAAGAACGCCAGCACCAGCCGGGCCATCGACACCGAGTCGAACACCGGCCAGTACCTGTAGCGGCGTGAACCGACGGGGTGGGCCGGGAGGGTGTCTTCCGGCCCACCCCGTCACGGCTGCAGCAGGTCCGCCAGCAGCACCCGGCTGTCCGGCACGAACGGCCACGCCGGGTCCCGCACATGCGCGCGCAGCTCGTCGAGGGTCCACCACCAGCCCGCCGCGATCTCGCTGTCCTGGTGCCGCACCTCCCCGCCCCAGCAGGTTTCGAACGCCCACAGGTGACACCGCAGGGGATGGCCGCGCCAGCTGCCGTCCCACGAGGCCTCGGCCAGCGGCGTCAGATCCACTCCGGTCACGCCGAGTTCCTCGGCCAACTCCCGGCGGGCCGCCTCGATCGGGGTTTCCCCGGCGTCGATGACCCCCCCGGCGAGACAGTCGTGGTGCGCCGCGAACACCGTCTTGGTGGTGGAACGGCGGTGCACGTAGACGCGGGTGCGGTCCGGGGAACGCAGCAGCACCCCGGCGCTGCCGTGCCACAGCCCCTGCGCATACACCTGCGAACGCGGGGCCTGCCCGGTGCAGCGGCCGGCGTCGTCGTACACGGCGACGAGTTCGTCGGAGCCGCGCTCGAACCAGGGTGTCGCATCCATTGGGATCATGCTGCCACCCGGGCCCGGACGGCGGCCGGGCGGCGTAGCGTCGAGGCGGTGCGCCCGGCCCACCCGGAGGGAGCCCCGATGCCGCTGCCCGCCACCCTGGCCCGGTTCAACCGGGTCGTCACCAACCGTCTGCTGCGGCCACTGGCGGCGCACCTGCCGTACATGGCGGTCGTCGAGCACCGCGGCCGCCGTTCCGGGCGGCTCTACCGCACCCCGGTCAACGTCTTCGTCGACGGCGACCGGTACCGGTTCGCGCTGACCTACGGCACCGACGTGGACTGGCTGCGCAACGTGCGGGCCGCCGGCGGCTGCACCGTGATCACGCGCGGCCGCGCCGTGCCGGTGGCCGACCCGCGGCTGGGCCACGACCCGCACGCGGCGTGGGCGCCGCCGCCGGTGCGCTGGGTGCTCACCACGATCGGGGCCCACCACTACCTGGACTGCACCGCCGTGGCCGGGTGATCGGGGCCGCCGCACTCCCGCCGCGGCGGTGATCACCTAGTCTCGATGCCATGCAGCGGATCATCGGTATCGAGGTCGAGTACGGGATCTCTTCACCCAACGAACCCACGGCGAACCCGATCCTGACCTCCACCCAGGCGGTGCTGGCCTACGCGGCGGCCGAGGGGGTGCCGCGCGCCAAGCGCACCCGGTGGGACTACGAGGTGGAATCGCCGCTGCGGGACGCCCGCGGCTTCGACCTGGGCCGCTTCAACGGGCCGGCCCCGATCATCGACGCCGACGAGGTCGGCGCCGCCAACATGATCCTCACCAACGGGGCGCGGCTGTACGTCGACCACGCGCATCCGGAGTATTCGGCGCCGGAGGTCGCGGACCCGCTGGACGCGGTGATCTGGGACAAGGCCGGCGAACGCGTGATGGAGGCCGCGGCGCGGCACGCGTCCAGCGTGCCGGGGGCACCGCGGCTGCAGTTGTACAAGAACAACGTCGACGGCAAGGGCGCCTCCTACGGCACCCACGAGAACTACCTGATGTCGCGGGACACCCCGTTCTCGGCGGTGGTGGCGGGCCTGACCCCGTTCTTCGCGTCCCGGCAGGTGATCTGCGGGTCCGGCCGGGTCGGGATCGGGCAGTCCGGGGACGAGGCCGGGTTCCAGCTCTCGCAGCGCGCCGACTACATCGAGGTCGAGGTGGGGCTCGAGACCACCCTCAAGCGCGGCATCATCAACACCCGCGACGAACCGCACGCCGACGCCGACAAGTACCGGCGGCTGCACGTGATCATCGGCGACGCGAACCTGGCGGAGATGGCCACCTACCTGAAGGTGGGCAGCACCGCGCTGGTGCTGGACCTGATCGAGGCCGGTGTCGACCTGTCCGATCTGCAGCTGGCGCGGCCGGTGACCGCGGTGCACCACATCAGCCACGACCCGACGCTGCGCAAGACGGTGGCGCTGGTCGACGGGCGGGAGCTGACCGGGCTGGCGTTGCAGCGGATCTACCACGAGCGGGCCGCCGAGTTCCACGACGGCACCGAGGACAAGCGGGTCCTCGACATCCTCGACAAGTGGGCGATGGTGCTCGACCTGCTCGAACGCGACCCGATGGAATGCGCGGACCTGCTGGACTGGCCGGCGAAGCTGCGGCTGCTGGAGGGTTTCCGCAACCGGGAAGGGCTGGCGTGGTCCGCGCCGCGGCTGCACATGGTGGATCTGCAGTACTCCGACGTGCGCCTGGACAAGGGCCTGTACAACCGGCTGGTGGCCCGCGGGTCGATGCAGCGGCTGGTCACCGAGCAGCAGGTGCTCGACGCGGTGCACACCCCGCCGGCGGACACCCGGGCGTTCTTCCGCGGGGAGTGCCTGCGCCGGTTCGGCGCGGACATCGCCGCGGCCAGCTGGGATTCGGTGATCTTCGATCTCGGCGGGGAGTCGCTGGTGCGGATCCCGACGCTCGAACCGCTGCGCGGCAGCCGCGCGCACGTCGGGGCGTTGCTCGAGTCGGTGGAGTCGGCGGCCGAGCTGGTGGACCAGTTGACGCACTGACCGGGGTGCGTGCGCGCCGACACACGGGCGCGCCGCACCACAAGTCGCACTCGGTACCGGGTCGGCTCGGTAGGGTGGAGTTCTGAGCAGGATGGTGGCCCGTCCGGTCGTCGACCGGAGCCGGACACCCCAGTGATCGAGGAGGTCGCGGCTATGGCGCAGGAGCAGACCACACGCGGCGGTGGTGGCGACGACGACGAGGTCGTCGGCGACGGTGGTGCCGGTCAGGAACGGCGCGAGAAGCTGGCGTCGGAAACCGACGATCTTCTCGACGAGATCGACGACGTGCTCGAGGAGAACGCCGAGGACTTCGTGCGGGCCTATGTGCAGAAGGGCGGCCAGTGACAACGGATCGTTCGTCCCTTCCCTATCGCGAGGTGCAGCCCCGGCTGCACCTCGCGTCTGAGATGTCGTCGTTCACCGAGCATCTGCGGATGCACGCCCCGGAGTTGCTGCCGGAGAACCGGTTCGCCGGTCGGCTCGGGACGCTCGGCGAGATCGCCCCGCACGGCACGACGATCGTGGCGGTGACCTTCGACGGTGGGGTGCTGCTCGCCGGTGACCGGCGCGCCACGATGGGCAGCCTCATCGCGAGCCGCGACGTGGACAAGGTGCACATCACCGACGACTACTCCGCGGCCGGCATCGCCGGGACCGCGGGCCTGGCCGTGGAGATGGTGCGGCTGTTCGCGGTCGAGCTCGAGCACTACGAGAAGATCGAGGGTGTGCCGTTGACGTTCGACGGCAAGGCCAACCGGCTGTCCTCGATGGTGCGCGGCAACCTCGGCGCGGCCATGCAGGGTCTGGCCGTGGTGCCGCTGCTGGTCGGGTTCGATCTCGACGCCATCGATTCGCACCGCGCCGGCCGCATCGTCTCGTACGACGTGGTCGGCGGCCGGTACGAGGAACGCGCCGGCTATCACGCCGTCGGGTCCGGGTCGTTGTTCGCCAAGTCGTCGCTGAAGAAGCTGTTCCGGGCGGACGCGGACGAGCAGTACGCGCTGCGCACCGCGGTGGAGGCGCTGTACGACGCGGCCGACGACGACAGCGGCACCGGCGGCCCCGACACCACCCGCGGCATCTATCCGACCGCCGCGGTGATCACCGCGTCCGGGGCGACGATGGTGCCCGAGGCGACATTGTCCGAACTGGCCCGCGCGATCGTGGCCGACCGCACCGCAGGAGGTGGGCAGTGACGCTGCCGTACTATGCGTCCGCCGAGCAGATCATGCGCGATCGCTCGGAGCTGGCCCGCAAGGGCATCGGCCGCGGCCGCAGCGTGATCGCCCTGATCTACGCGGACGGGGTGCTGTTCGTCGCGGAGAACCCGTCGAAGGCGCTGCACAAGATCAGCGAACTGTACGACCGGGTGGGTTTCGCGGCGGTCGGCAAGTACAACGAGTTCGAGAGCCTGCGCCGCTCCGGGATCATGCACGCGGACATGCGCGGCTACGCGTACGACCGGCGGGACGTGACCGGCCGGTCGCTGGCGAACGCGTTCGCCTCCACCCTCGGGTCGATCTTCACCGACCAGCCCAAGCCGTACGAGGTGGAGATCTGCGTGGCCGAGGTGGGCCGGTCCGACACCGAGGACGCGCCGCAGCTGTACCGGATCACCTACGACGGGTCGATCGTCGACGAACCGCAGTTCGTGGTGATGGGCGGCACCACCGAGCCGATCGCGACCGCGCTGCGCGAGGCCTATCGGCCCGGTCTCGAGCTCGATGCCGCGGTCGCGGTGGCGGTGACGGCGCTGCAGCGCGGCACCGGCTCGGAGGCGACGCCGCGGACCCTGGGCATCGGGGAACTCGAGGTCGCGGTGCTCGAGAAGCCCCGGCCGCGCCGCGCGTTCCGGCGGATCACCGGCGCCGCGTTGGAGGCGATGCTGCCGACCACCGGCGACGGCGCCGCCGCGGCGGACACCCCGGAGACGGCGGAGACGCCGGGCACCGACACCGACACCGGCACCGCCGGTCAGGACGGGTCGGGCAGCCGGTAGAGCGTCAATGCCGCGGGGGCACTGCGGAATTCGAAGACGGTGCCGTCGGTGACGACCTCGCCGTCGGTGGCCAGCGCCACCGGCGGCCCGTCGATCCGCACCGACACCGCGGCCACGTTCTGCTGCGTGTAGGTGGGGGACCGGTCCAGGCTGCCGGTGACCACCGCGGTGAGCAGCCGCAGCCGGGACCAGCGCCGGTCCGCCCGCAGGTACCGCAGATCGAGGGTGCCGCCGGTCAGCGCCGGCCGGGACATCGGGACCCGATCGGTCGGGGTGTACCGACCGTTGCCGACGAACAGCAGCCACAGCGCCATCTCGGTGCCGTCGATCCGCACCGTCAACGGTGACGCGGTCGCCAGCACCCGCGTCATCGCCGCCGCCGCGGCCGGCCACTTGCCGATGCGCGGTTCCCAGCGCTCCCGCAGCCGCACCGAATCGGGGTAACCGCCGAGACTGGCGGTGTTGACGAAGGTGTACTCGGTGCCGCCGTCGCCGGTGGCGGTGCCGGTGCCGGGGGCGTCGGGGACGGTGACCCGCCCGAGGTCGATGCGGACGGCGTGCCCGCCGGCGACGGCGCGGATGGTGTCGCCCGGTTCGGCGGCGCCGGCGTCGCGCGCGAAGTGGTTGAGGGTGCCGCCGGGGAACACCGCCAGCGGCAGACCCGCGGCGACCGCGGCCGCCGCGACCGCGACGACGGTACCGTCGCCGCCGTCGACGCCGAGCGCCACCGGGTGGTGCTCGGTGATCAACCGGTCCAGTTCCGCGGCGAGGTCCTCGCCGGTCGGCAGCGTGACGATGCGCGCCTCCGGCAGCGCCGCCCGCAGGTCCTCGTGGTCGCTCTCGTCGGTCCCGGAGCCGGGATTGACGACGACCAGCAGCCCGCGGCCGGTGGGCAACGCCGGTGCCTCCACCGCGGTCCCGGCGACCGCGGGTTCGTCGACGCGCACCGCCCACCAGCGGCGGGTGCCGAGCGCGACCGCGGCCCCGGCGGCGGCGCCGACGAGCACGTCGGTGGGCCAGTGCACCCCGGTGTGCACCCGCGAATAGGCGACCGCGGCGGCCAGCGGCGCCACCACCGCGGCGGTGGCGGGGGATTCGAGCGCCACCCCGGTGGCGAACGCGGCGGCGGAGGCGGAGTGCCCGGACGGGAACGACGACGAGGTGGGCATGGGCACGGTGCGGCGCCGGAAGTGCGGTTCGACGCGGGCCGGGGGGCGGCGGCGCGGCAGCAGCGGCTTGAGGACCCCGTTGGCGAGGGCGCTGGCGCCGGCCACCGACAGCAGCCCGCGGACCACGGCGCGGCGGGGGGTGCCGCCGACCGCGATGCC
The DNA here is from genome assembly GCF_053589115.1 of Rhodococcus sp. NPDC003383. Lineage (NCBI taxonomy): Bacteria > Bacillati > Actinomycetota > Actinomycetes > Mycobacteriales > Nocardiaceae > Rhodococcus > Rhodococcus sp. NPDC003383. The sequence goes on from NZ_JBSFRG010000028.1 coordinate 10,366, forward strand.
CACCGCGGCGCACCCCATCCACAGCACGCTGTGGTCGGCGAGGCGGCTGAGAATCCGCAGCGCCGGGTCCGCGGGGGACGGGCGCAGCGCGCCGCTGCGTTCGAACAGGACACGGTCTGCGCGGCTGTACCGGGCGGCATCGAACATCACAGGTTGACCGTAGATGCCGTTGCAGCCGATGGTCGGTTGTTCGGAGCGGTACTGTCGAAGTGTGCAGCGACGAATCATGGGTATCGAGACGGAGTTCGGCGTCACGTGTACCTTCCACGGGCATCGCCGACTGAGCCCCGACGAGGTGGCGCGCTACCTGTTCCGCCGGGTGGTGTCGTGGGGCCGCAGCTCCAATGTGTTCCTGCGCAACGGGGCGCGGTTGTATCTGGACGTGGGGTCGCACCCGGAGTACGCGACCGCCGAGTGCGACGACCTGTTGCAGCTCGTCGAGCACGACCACGCCGGGGAACGGGTCCTCGAGGATCTGCTCGTCGACGCCGAGCAGCGGCTCGCCGAGGAGGGCATCGGCGGCGACATCTACCTGTTCAAGAACAACACCGACTCGGCCGGCAACTCGTACGGCTGCCACGAGAACTATCTGGTGGCGCGGGTGGGGGAGTTCTCCCGCATCTCCGACGTGCTGCTGCCGTTCCTGGTGACCCGGCAGCTGATCTGCGGCGCCGGGAAGGTGCTGCAGACCCCGAAGGCGGCGACGTTCTGCCTGTCGCAGCGCGCCGAGCACATCTGGGAGGGCGTCTCCTCGGCGACCACCCGGTCCCGGCCCATCATCAACACCCGCGACGAACCGCACGCCGACGCCGAGAAGTACCGGCGGTTGCACGTGATCGTCGGTGACTCGAACATGTCCGAGACCACCACCATGCTCAAGGTGGGGTCGGCGTCGCTGGTGCTCGAGATGATCGAGGCCGGGGTCGCGTTCCGGGACTTCGCGCTGGACAACCCGATCCGCGCGATCCGGGAGGTCAGCCACGACCTGACCGGGCGGCGCCCGGTGCGGCTGGCCGGGGGTCGGCAGGCCAGCGCCCTGGACATCCAGCGCGAATACCACGCGCGGGCGGTGGACTATCTGCGCAGCCGGGAACCGGACCCGCACGTGGCGCAGGTCGTCGACCTGTGGGGCCGGGTGCTCGATGCGGTCGAGTCGCAGGACTTCGCGAAGGTCGACACCGAGGTCGACTGGGTGATCAAGCGCAAGCTGTTCCAGCGCTACCAGGACCGCTACGGCATGGAACTGTCGGACCCGAAGATCGCGCAGCTCGACCTGGCGTACCACGACATCAAACGCGGCCGCGGCGTGTTCGATCTGCTGCAGCGCAAGGGGCTCGCCGCACGCGCCACCGACGACGAGGCCGTCGACGCGGCCGTGAACACCCCGCCGCAGACCACCCGCGCGAAGCTGCGCGGCGACTTCATCGCGGCGGCGCAGGCCGCGGGCCGGGACTTCACCGTCGACTGGGTGCACCTCAAGCTCAACGACCAGGCGCAGCGCACCGTGCTGTGCAAGGACCCGTTCCGGTCCGTCGACGAACGCGTGGAGCGGCTGATCGCCTCGATGTAGAACATCGCGTCACGGAGATCATCGCCGGCAGGCGTGTCGCGCGACCACGCCTGCGGACCGCCGCGGGCGGGACACTAGGCTTGCGGGCGTGGCGATCTCGAAAGTCGAACGGCTGGTCAACCTGGTCATCGCGTTGCTGTCCACACGCCAGTTCCTGACGGCGGAGAAGATCCGGGCGTCCGTCGCCGGCTACGCGGACTCGGCGAGCGACGAAGCGTTCAGCCGCATGTTCGAGCGCGACAAGAACGAACTGCGCGACCTGGGCATCCCGCTGGAGACGGGCATGCCGTCGCGGTACTCCACCGTCGAGGGCTATCGCATCAACCGGGACGCCTACGAGCTGCCCGACATCGAGCTGACCAGCGCGGAAACCGCGGCGGTCGCGGTCGCGGCGGCGCTGTGGTCGTCGCCGGAGCTGACGTCGGCGGCGCAGAGCGCGTTGCTGAAGCTGCGGGCGGCCGGGGTGCAGGTCGACGCCGATCCGACCGGCACCGTGACCTCGCTGCCGGCCCGGGCCCGCGGCTCCGAACCGGCGCTGCACGCGCTGCTCGCCGCGATCGACGCACGCCGCGCCGTGCAGTTCGACCACCGCGCGTCCCCCACGGACCCGTGGACGCGGCGCACCGTCGAACCGTGGGGCATCGTCACCGTGCACGGCCGCTGGTATCTGGTCGGGCACGACCGCGACCGCGACGCCACCCGCACCTTCCGGCTCTCCCGCATCGGCGACGAGGTCACCGCGGTCGGTCCCGCCGGTGCCGTCACCATCCCGGAGGGGGTGGATCTGCGGGCGCGGGTGCTCGAGGCCACCAGCACCGGCGATGTCACCGGCGCCGCCCGGGTGTGGGTGCCGGACGGGCGGGCCGCCGAGCTGCGCCGGCTCGGCACCGAAACCGCACGCCGCCGGATCGGGGACCGCGACGGCACGGTGCTCGAGGTGCCGGTGCGGTCGTGGAGCTGGATCGCGCGGGTGATCGCCGGGCAGGGCGCCGATGCCCTGGTCCTGGCGCCGAGCGAGCTGCGTGAGCAGGTGCGGGCCATCCTGACCCGGGTGGTCGCCGGCACGGCCGTGGAGGGGGAACGGTGAGCACACGACTGTCGGAGCGGCTGACGCGGCTGCTCAATCTGGTGCCGTATTTCACGGCGAACCCGGGGATCAGCGCGGCCGAGGCGGCCCGCGACCTGGGGGTCACGCCGAAACAGATCATGGACGATCTGAACCAGCTGTGGGTGTGCGGTCTGCCCGGGTACGGGCCCGGGGATCTGATCGACCTGTCGCTGTCGGAGGACAGCATCGTGGTCACCTTCACCGCCGGCATCGACCGGCCGCTGCGGCTGACCTCCACGGAGGCGACGGCGCTGCTGGTGGCGTTGCGGTCGCTGCTGGAGATGCCCGGGGTGGTCGATCCGTCGGCGGCGCAGGGCGCCATCGCGAAGATCGAGGCGGCCGCCGGCAGCGCCGCCGCCGACCGCGACACCCCGGTGCCGGTGTCCGACGATCCGGTCGCGGCGACCGTGCGGGCCGCGGTGCACCGCGGCCGGGCCCTGCACCTGACCTACTATTCGGCGTCCCGGGACACCGTCTCGGAGCGGGACGTGGACCCGATCCGGGTGGTGCTCATCGACGAGCACACCTATCTGCAGGCGTGGTGCCGCACCGCGGAGGGGGTGCGGTTGTTCCGGTTCGACCGGATCGATGCGGCCGAGGAACTGCCGGAACCGGCCCGGCCGCCGGTCGCGGTCGACGAGGAGGACAGCTTCGAGTTGTTCGCCGGGGATCCGACGCTGCCGGCCGCGCGGTTGCGGATCGATCCCGGCTACAGCTGGCTGATCGACTACTACCCGCTCACCGAGGTGCAGCTGCAGCCGGACGGGTCGTGCACCGCGGTGCTGCGGTTCGCGTCTCCGGAGTGGATGACGCGGCTGGCGGTCGGGCTCGGCGGCGGGGTGACGGTGCTGGGGCCGCCGGAGCTGGTGGCGGCGGTGCGGGCCCGCGCCGCGGCCGCGTTGGAGGCGTACGACACACTGCCGCTCGACGAACCCGCAGCCGGGCGTGTAACGGAGCTGTGAACCCTGCGCGAACTCCCGGTCAAACGGCTGTGGGCCGGGATCGGGCGTGTTCGGGTCCGGTAGCATCGGCAGCACACCATCTGTGGAGGTAGATAATGGGTGCAATGAGCCCGTGGCACTGGGCCATCGTCGCGATCGTCGTCGTCATCCTGTTCGGCTCGAAGAAGCTTCCGGACGCCGCGCGCGGTCTCGGCCGGTCGCTGCGCATCTTCAAGAGCGAGGTCAAGGAGATGCAGAACGACGACGCCCGTCCGGCGCCGCCGCAGCAGGCTCCGAACTCGCTGCCCGCCGGTCAGCCCCCCGCCCAGTCCGTGGACGCGACCGTCACCGACCCGACGCAGACCCACCCGCGGTCGGCCTGACCATCGACCACCCCACCGGGGCATCCGTGACGGGTGCCCCGGTCCTCCGCTGATCCGGGGGCTTCGACAGGAGCTGAGAACCGCACGTGCGCATCCCGTTCGATCCGCGCCGCAGCCGGCGCAAGACCAATCCCGACGGCACCATGTCGCTGGTCGAACATCTGTACGAACTGCGCACCCGTCTGCTGATCGCGCTCGCCGCGGTGCTGGTCACCACCGTCCTCGGGTTCGTCTGGTACAGCCGCAACCTGTTCGGCCTGCCCAGCCTCGGCTCGATCCTGCTCGACCCCTACTGCTCGCTGCCGGCGTCCTCGCGCGCCGACATCAGCGCCGACGGCGGCTGTCACCTGCTCGCCACCGGCCCGTTCGAACAGTTCATGCTGCGACTGAAGGTCGCCGCGACCGCCGGCGTCGTGATGGCCTGCCCGATCTGGCTGTACCAGCTGTGGGCGTTCATCACCCCCGGCCTGTACGCGAAGGAACGCCGCTACGCCATCGGGTTCGTCGTCTCCGGTGCCGCGCTGTTCGTCACCGGCGCGGTGCTGGCGTACCTGGTCGTCACCCACGCCCTGTCGTTCCTGCTCACCGTCGGCAACGACGTGCAGGTCACCGCCCTGTCCGGATCCGAATACTTCGGATTCATGATCAACCTGCTGGTCATCTTCGGGGTGTCCTTCGAGATCCCGCTGGTGATCGTCGCGCTCAACGCCGTCGGGGTGCTGTCCTACGCCAAGCTCAAGTCCTGGCGGCGGGGCCTGATCATGGCGATGTTCGTGTTCGCGGCCGTCGCGACCCCCGGCCAGGATCCGTTCTCGATGATCGCGCTGGCCGCGGCGCTGACCCTGCTGCTCGAGATCGCCATCCAGATCGCCCGGATCAACGACAAGCGCCGCGCCCGCCGCGACCGCGAGGACGGTTGGGCCGATCTCGACGACGACGAGAGCTCCCCGATCGCCGCGCCCACCCCGGTCGAGCGCCCCACCCCGACGCACCCCGACTACTCCGACACGCTGTGACCGATCAGCCGGCCCCGGCCGCCACGCCCGATCGGCTCACCGCCTTCGCCGCGGCGCTGCCGTTCCCCCTCGACCCGTTCCAGGTGCAGGCCTGCCGCGCCCTCGACGGCGGCCACTCGGTGCTGGTGTGCGCGCCCACCGGCGCCGGGAAGACCGTGGTCGGGGAGTTCGCGGTGTACCTGGCGTTGCACGGCGGCGGCAAGTGCTTCTACACCACCCCGATCAAGGCGCTGAGCAACCAGAAGTACGCGGACCTGTGCGCCCGCCACGGCAAGGACGCGGTCGGGTTGCTCACCGGCGACCAGTCGATCAACCCGAACGCGCCGGTGGTGGTGATGACCACCGAAGTGCTGCGCAACATGATCTACGCGTCCTCGACCAGCCTCATCGGGCTGACCTACGTGGTGATGGACGAGGTGCACTTCCTCGCCGACCGGTTCCGCGGCGCCGTGTGGGAAGAGGTCATCCTGCACCTGCCCGAGGACGTCCGGCTGGTCAGCCTGTCCGCGACCGTGTCCAACGCCGAGGAGTTCGGGGACTGGATCACCACCGTGCGCGGCGACACCACCGTCGTCGTCGACGAGGTGCGGCCGATCCCGCTGCACCAGCACATGATGGTCGGCCCCCGCATCTACGACCTGTTCGACCGGCGCGCCCACCCCGACGACGGCGGCCGCCGCAGCGTCGTGGTCAACCCCGAACTGCTCTCGCAGGTGCGCCGCCGGCTGACGCTCGACCGCGCCGACGCCTGGGACCGGGGCCGCGGCCCCGGCGCCTTCCGGCCGCTTCCACGACCCGAGGTCATCTCCCGCCTGGACCGCGAGGGGCTGCTCCCGGCGATCACCTTCGTCTTCAGCCGCGCCGGCTGCGACGCCGCGGTCGCCCAGTGCCTGCGCGGCGGCATCCGGCTCACCTCCGACGAGGAAGCCGCCCGGATCCGGGCGATCGTCGACGAACACACCCGCGACCTGCCGCGCGCCGACCTCGAGGTGCTCGGCTTCTCGCAGTGGCGCCTCGCCCTCGAACGCGGCATCGCCGCGCACCACGCGGGCATGCTGCCCGCGTTCCGGCACACCGTCGAGGACCTGTTCGTGCGCGGGCTGGTGCGGGCGGTGTTCGCCACCGAAACCCTCGCGCTCGGCATCAACATGCCGGCCCGCACCGTCGTCCTCGAACGCCTGGTCAAGTACAACGGGGAAACCCACGCCGAACTGACCCCCGGCGAGTACACGCAGCTCACCGGCCGGGCCGGGCGGCGCGGCATCGACGTCGAGGGGCATGCGGTGGTGCTGTGGCAGCCCGGGGTGGAACCGGCCGCCGTCGCCGGGCTCGCCTCCACCCGCACCTTCCCGCTGCGCAGCTCGTTCCGCCCGTCCTACAACATGGCCGTCAACCTCATCGACGCGGTCGGGATCACCCGGTCGCGGGCCCTGCTGGAGATGTCGTTCGCCCAGTTCCAGGCCGACAAATCGGTGGTGGGCCTGACCCGCGGCATCGAACGCAACGAGGCGGCCCTGGCGGAGCTGCGGGACCGGCTCGGCGGCGACGACAGCGACATCCTCGACTACCTGCGGCTGCGGGCGCAGCTGACCGACCTGGAGCGGGCCCGGGAACGGCAGGGCCGGCAGGACCGGCGGCGGGCGGCCGTCGAATCGCTGCTGGCGTTGCGGCGCGGCGACATCGTCGCGGTGCCCGGCGGGCGCCGCGCGGGACTGGCCGTGGTGATCGAACCCGACCAGAGCGTGGACGAGCCGCGCCCGCTGGTGGTCACCGCCGACGCCTGGTCCGGCCGGTTGTCGGCCGCGGACTTCCCGGCGCCCGCGCAGGTGGTGGGCCGGTTGCGGTTGCCGCGGCACGTCAACCACCGCACCGGGCGGGGACGGCGCGATCTCGCGTCGTCGCTGCGGTCGACGGGCATCCCGGTGCCGCGCCGCCCGAAGCGCACCAAGACCGGCGGCGACACCCGGGAGATCGACGCGTTGCGGCGCCGGCTGCGGCAGCACCCGGCCCGCAAGGACCCCGAACTGGAGAAGCTCGCCCGGGTCGGGGACCGCTACAACCGGCTGGCGCGGGAACTGGCCCAGCAGCGGCAGAAGGTCGCGGCGACGACGAACTCGCTGGCCCGCACGTTCGAGCGGATCGTCGCGCTGCTCACCGAACGCGGCTACCTGACCGCCGGACCGGACCCGGAGACCACCGAGGCGGGGGAGCGGCTGGCCCGCATCTACGGCGAGGCCGATCTGCTCGTGGCCGAATGCCTGCGCAAGCGGGTGTGGGCGGGGTTGTCCCCGGCGGAGCTCGCCGCGGTGGTGTCGGCGGTGGTGTACGAGTCGCGGATCGAAGGCGGCGGCGAGGTGATGCGCGGCCCGACCGAACCGGTGCGCCGCGCGCTCGCCGAGACCGTGCGGTTGTGCGACGGGCTGCGCGCCGACGAGGTGCGGCACAAGCTGCCGCCGACGCGCGAACCGGATCTCGGGTTCGTCGCGGCGCTGTACACGTGGGTGGACACCCAGTCGCTGGCCGAGGCGCTGCTCGCCGCCGGGGGCGGCAGCCGGGACCTGTCGGCCGGCGATTTCGTGCGCTGGTGCCGGCAGGTGATCGATCTGCTCGATCAGATCCGCACGTGCGCGCAGGACCCGGAGATCGTGAAGACGGCGGGTCGGGCCGTCGCCGCGATCCGGCGCGGGGTCGTCGACGTGGACGCGGTGTGATCGCCCCGGCGGGGTGATTGCCTGGGCGGCAGGGCGTTGCGGTTCGGCTCGGCGGACACCGTCACGGCCGGATGTGGTTTGATTCGCGCTGCGGCACGGCTTCCACGCGGTGGATGGGCGCGAAGTGGATCAACGAAGTGAAGGTGAGTGGGAGGCGACGATGAGCGGGCCGAACGAACCCCAGGACCAGTCCGGAAACGCGGCCGGTCAGGAACCGACCCAGCAGTGGGCGCGCCCCGGCAGCGCCGCCCCGGGTGCGGAGCCGACGCAGGCGTTCGACGCCTCGTCCGCCGGTCACTCGCCCGCCGGGCAGGCCCCGCAGTGGGGCCCGCAGCCCGGTCCGGGTGGGGCCGCCGGTGCGCAGGGCGGTCAGGCTCAGCCGCAGTGGGGCCAGACCGGCCAGGCGTGGGGCCAGCAGCCGGCGCCCGGACAGCAGCCGTGGGGTCAGCCGGCCGCCGCCGCACCCCAGTGGGGTCAGCAGCCCGCCCAGCCCCAGCAGCAGTGGGGGCAACCGCACCCGCAACCGGGTCAGCAGTGGGGGCAGGGCGCTCCCGCCGCCGGCCAGCAGTGGGGACAACCGCAGCAGCAGTGGGGAACGGCGCAGCCGCAGTGGGGACAGCCCCCGCAGCCCGGTCAGCAGCCGCAGTGGGGACAGCCCGCGGCCGGTCAGCAGCCCTGGGGCCAGCCGCAACCGGGCCAACCCCAGCCGGGTCAGCAGCCGCAGTGGGCGCCGGCCCAGGCCGGTCAGCAGCCACCGAAGTCGAAGAAGCCGCTGATCCTCGGTCTCGGGGCGCTGGCCCTGGTGCTGATCCTCGCGATCGTCGGGGTCCTCGTCGCCACCTCCCTCGGGTCGAAGACCCTCGATTCCGCGGCCGCCGAGGCCGGGGTCGCGAAGGTGCTGACCCAGTCCTACGGCGCCACCGCCGTCGACGACGTGTCCTGCCCCGACGGCCAGAAGGTCGAGGCGGGCAACAGCTTCGAATGCACCGTCACCGTCGACGGGCAGCATCGTTCGGTCACCCTGACCTTCACCGACGACGAGGGCACCTACGAGGTCAGCCGCCCCAACTGACCGGCCCCAAACCGATCGGAGCGGACGGTCCGGTCAGCCCGCGGCCGCGGCCAGTGCCGTGGTCAGCGTCGTGACGGACCGTCCGATCCCGAGCGTGTCGGCCAGCGCCGCCAGCGCCGGCGCGTCGACGGGCGCCGCGGGCAGGGTGTCGGCACCGGACAGCTGCACCGGGGCGTCGCGCGCGACCCGCACCACGGGCAGTGCCGCATCCAGATAGTCTGCGGCCGCGGCGAGTTTGGCGCGCATGCCCTTGGCCATGCCCGATTCCGGATCGGCCGCGGACGCCCGCATCCCGTCGAGCGATCCGTACAGCAGCAGCAGGCCCGACGCGGTCTTCTCGCCGATGCCCTTGACGCCGGGCAGCCCGTCGGACGGGTCGCCGCGCAGCAACGCCAGTTCGGCGTAGGCGGCGCCGGCCCGCTCGGCGGGCACCCCGTACCGGTCGGCGACCTCGGTGGGCCCGAACAGTTCGGCCTTCGCCAGTCCGCGCCCGGCGTAGAGCACCCGCACCGGGACCGGGTCGTCGGCGACGACCTGCAGCAGGTCGCGGTCGCCGCTGACCACGACCACCGGGTCGGTGGTTTCCCGGGCGGCGAGGGTGCCGAGCACGTCGTCGGCCTCGAACCCGGCGGCGCCGCCGGTGGCGATTCCGGCGGCGGCCAGCACGTCCAGGATCATCGGTACCTGCGGGGTCAGGGTGTCGGGAACCTCCTCGACGGTGCCGTCCGAGCCGACCGCGACCCGGTGCGCCTTGTAGCTGGGTACCGCCGCGACCCGGAACGCCGGACGCCAGTCCAGATCCAGGCACACCACGAGCCGGTGCGGCCGGTGCCGGGTGATCAGCGAGGCCACCATGTCGGTGAAGCCGCGCACCGCGTTGACGGGACGCCCGTCGGGGGCGGTGATCGAGTCGGGCAGCGCATAGTAGGCGCGGAACCACAGGCTCGCCCCGTCGAGCAGCAGCAGCGGGCGCCGCCCGGCGTCACCGTCCGGGGTCGTCACAGGAGTCGTCACGGTCCACATCCTGCCATCCCCGACTCGCACTACGCTGATGCCCATGAGTGCTGCCGCATCCCGATTTCCCGCCGCCCGTTACGCCGAACGTCTCACCCGCGCAGCCGAGCTCGGTGCCGCCGCCGGTCTCGATGCGCTGCTCGTGACGCCCGGACCGGACCTGCGGTACCTGCTCGGGTCCCGCGCCGAATCCTTCGAACGGCTCACCTGTTTGGTGATCCCCACCGACGGCAGCGCCGCGACGGTGGTGGTGCCGCGTCTGGAGCTGGCGTCGCTGAACGATTCGGCGGTCGAGGAACTGTCGGTGCCGGTGCGGGACTGGGTGGATGGGCAGAACCCGTACGAGCTGGTGGCGGCGCTGCTGCCGGGTGCCGCGCGCACCGCGGTGACCGATGCGATGCCGGCGCTGCACCTGGTGCCGCTGGCCGGGTTGTTCGGGTCGGTGCCGGTGCTGGCCACCGATGTGCTGCGGGAGCTGCGGATGATCAAGGACGACGACGAGATCGAGGCGCTGCGCCGGGCCGGTGCCGCGATCGACCGGGTGCATGCCCGGATGGGTGAGTGGCTGCGGCCCGGCCGCACCGAGGCGGAGGTGGCCGCGGACATCTCCGCGGCGATCCTCGAGGAGGGCCACACCGCGGCGGCGTTCGTCATCGTCGGGTCGGGTCCGCACGGCGCCGACCCGCACCACGAGGTGTCCGACCGGGTGCTCGAGTCCGGGGACATCGTGGTCATCGACATCGGCGGACCGGTCGAACCCGGCTACAACTCCGATTCGACCCGCACCTACAGCCTCGGCGAGCCGGATCCCGATGTGGCGGCGAAGATCGCGTTGCTCGAGGAGGCGCAGCAGGCCGCGGTCGACGCGGTCAAGCCCGGGGTGACCGCCGAGTCGGTGGATGCCGCGGCGCGGGATCTGCTGGCGGCGCAGGGGCTGGGGGAGGTGTTCGTGCACCGCACCGGGCACGGCATCGGCCTGTCGGTGCACGAGGAGCCGTACATCGTGGGCGGGAACACCGACGAACTGCGGCCGGGGATGGCGTTCAGCATCGAGCCGGGCATCTACTTCCGCGGCGAGTGGGGTGCCCGCATCGAGGACATCGTGGTGGTCACCGCCGACGGCTGCGAGCCGGTGAACCGCCGGCCGCACGGGTTGACGGTGCTGCCGGGCTGAGCGGCCACCCGTTTCCGAGCGAATGTACCCTTCGTCTCCTCAGATCGACCGAATGTACCGTTCGCTCGGACTCGGGGTGGGTCGACACCGGTTCCGGGCGCGGTTATCGGCCGTCCGGAGCGGTGACCCGCTCGGTGTGGGCGCGCAGGGTCCGGGTGACATCGGTGAGGAACGCGGTGATCGCCGCCTGCTGGTCGTCGCTGTGGGCGGCGAACAGTTCCGCGACCTCGCGCGCGAACGGCTCGTAGAGGGGCTGCAGTCGCGCCGCCACCCGGTCGGCGGCGACGACCAGGAGGATGCGGCGCCGGTCGGTGGTGTCGGGGACGCGGGTGACGTAGCCGGCGGCGGCCAGTCGGTCCGCGATGCCGGTCACCGCCCCCGGGGTCAGGTGCAGGGCCCGGGCCAGATCCCCGGCGGTGGTCGGCCCGGACCGGGACAGCACGTCCAGGGCCCGATTGTCGGTGGCGGTCAGGCCGAGTCGGTGCGCGACGGCCTCGTGGAACATCACCACGGCCGTCGCGAAATCCCGGCCGAGGAGGTCGCCGGGTGTGATCGGTTCGTTCGTCATGCCTACCCCAAATTATTTCAGTGTTCTAAACTATATACCGCACTGAATCGAAGGAGGGTGAGATGACTGCATCGACCCACGACACCGTCGGTGTGGACCGGGCACTGGCACGCGTCGCGGCTGCCTGGGAAGAAGGAAATCCCGAGTCCTACGCGCAGGCCTTCACCGCCGACGCCGACTACACGGCCTTCGACGGCACCCGCATGAGCGGACGCAGAGCCATCGCCGACGGTCACCGCGCACTGTTCGCGGGCATCATGCGCAATTCCCGCATGGTGACCGAACGTCGCGACGTGCGTTTCCCCGCTCCCGACGTCGCGGTCGCGTGCGAACGCGGCGGAATCGTCATGTCCTGGCAGAAGCGGCGCACCGTCCCGACCGCGAAGCGCCGCTCCTCGGTGACCTTCGTCCTGGTCCGGCGGGACGGCACCTGGCTGGTGGACACCTTCCACAACACCCGCTATCGGCCGTGGTCGAACACCCTGCTCGGGCGCCTCACGCGGCGAGGCAACCCCACCTGACCCGAGCGAATGTACCGTTCGTCTCCTCAGATCGACCGAATGTACCGCTCGCTCGGAACAACCGGGGGCAGGTAGGGGACGGAAACGCCGATGTGGGTCGGTCCAGCACCGGGATCAGTCCAGCACCGACCCCATCACCCGGTCCACGGCGATCTCGACGACCACGCGAGTCGGGTTCTCCCGCGGCGGCCGGTACCGCCGGGTGTAGCGGTCGACCCCCTCGGCGACCGCGGCGACGTCGCTGCACACCCGCGCCGAGCCCTCCAGGGTGAGCCAACGCCCGCCGTCGACCTGCGACACCGCGGCGTAGCCGCCCCGGTCGGCGTTCAGGGCCTTCTGCGAGCCGGCGTTGGTGATCACCCGCACCACCCGGGCCTGCGGATCCCAGGTGAACCCGACCGCCACGACGTGCGGGGTGCCGTCCTTGCGCAGCGTCGTGAGGGTGCCGAGGTGGTATTCGGACAGGAACTGCAGTGCGCGCTCGCCGAGCGCGTCCGGGGTGCGGGCCATACCCGCGAGCCTAGAGCGCCCGCCCTGTCCCGGGCACCGGCCCCGACCACACCCGCGCACGGCGGTCACGGAACACTGGCAGCCATGACCATCGCGCAGGGAAGCATCGTGATCTTCGGGGGCCGCAGCGAGATCGGACTCGAGGTGGCCCGCCGGCTGGCCCCCGGCCGCACCGTGATCCTCGCCGCGCGCCGCGCCGACGACCTGCACGAACCCCGGGACGCGGTGCGGGCGGCGGGCGCGAGCGCGGTGCACACCGTCGAGTTCGACGCCGACGATCTCGACAGCCACGAGCGGGTGCTCGCGCAGATCACCGCGGCGCACGGGCCGATCGACGTGGCGGTGCTCGCCTTCGGGATCCTCGGTGACCAGTCCCGCGCCGAAACCGACGCCGCGCATGCGGTCGCGGTCGTGCACACCGACTATGTCGCGCAGGTCGCGCTGCTGACCCGGCTCGCGACGCGGCTGCGCGCGCAGGGTGCGGGCCGGATCGTGGTGTTCTCGTCGGTAGCCGGGGTGCGGGTGCGCCGCGCCAACTATGTGTACGGGTCGGCGAAGGCCGGGTTGGACGGGTTCGCGTCCGGGCTGGCGGACGCCCTGCACGGCAGCGGGGTGTCGTTGCTGCTGGTGCGGCCCGGTTTCGTGATCGGCCGGATGACCGAGGGGATGAGCCCGGCGCCGTTGTCGAGCACCGCGGATCAGGTGGCCGACGCGACCGTGCGGGCGTTGGGCCGCGGTCGCGGCGAGGTGTGGGTGCCGGGCCTGCTGAGGCCGGTGTTCTTCGGGATGCGGCTGCTGCCGCGGGCGATCTGGCGGCGGCTGCCGCGCTGACCGGCCGTCACAGTTTGTAGCCGATGGTGCGCAACAGCGCCTTGCGGTCCGCGACGTCGGCGTCGGATTCCACCCCGAGCGGCGGGCTGCCGTCGATGACACCGATGATGCCGCGGCCGAGATCGGTTTCGGCGATGACGATCTCGACCGGGTTGGCGGTGGCGCAGTAGATGCCGCACACCTCCGGGACCAGCTTGATCGCGTTGAGGATGTTCACCGGGTAGCCGTTGTCGACGAACACGACGAAGCAGTGTCCGGCGGCGAGCGCGAGGGCGTTGCGGGTGGCCAGGTCCGTGAGCGTGTCGTCGTTGCCGGAGTGCCGCACCAGGCGCACCCCGGACGCTTCGCAGAACGCGATCCCGAACCGCAGGTGCGGGCTGGATCCGGCGAGCGTTTCGTGCAGGTCCTCGACGGTCTTGATGAAGTGGGACTGGCCGACGATCACGTTGGTGTCCTCGGGTTTGTCGATGGCGACGACGCTCAGCTCCACGGGGTTCTCCCTTCGGGTCGCGGGTCAGGGCCGGCGGGTTTCGAGCAGGCGCAACCACACCTCGCTGACCGTCGGATACGACGGGACCGCATGCCAGAGCGTGTCCAACGGCACCTTCCCGACGAGCGCCACCGTCGCCGCGTGCACGAGTTCGGCGACCTCGGTGCCGGCGAAGGTGGCGCCGACGAGGGTGTCGGTGGCGCGGTCGACGACGAGCGCGGCGTGCCCGGCGAAGTCGTCGCGGGCCAGCGCCGAGCCGGCCACCGCCAGCTCCACCTCGAGGGTCTCGACGTCGAGGCCGGCGTCGCGGGCAGAGGCGGCGGTGTGCCCGACGGACGCGATCTCCGGTTCGGTGAAGATCACCTGCGGCACCTGCCCGTGGTCGGCGGTCGCCCGGTAGCGGGGGTGATCGAGGTCGCGGCCCTCGGCGCGGGCGGCGATCACGTCGCCGCACACCCGCGCCTGGTATTTGCCCATGTGCGTCAGCGCGGCCCGGCCGGCGACGTCCCCGACCGCGTACAGCCAGGTGCCGTCCACCCCGGTGACGTTCAGGTGATCGTCGACGGGGGTGGCCGCCCCCGGGTCCAGGCCCAGCACGTCGAGCCCGAGGTCCGTGGTGGCGGGGCGGCGGCCGGCGGCGACCACGATTTCGTCGACCTCGACGGTGGTGCCGTCGTCGAGCTGCACGGTCGCCGGGCCGCCGTGGATGCGCCCGATCCCGGTGTCGCGGGCGTCTTCTCGGGTGACGCGGCTGATCTCGGTGCCGAACCGCACGTCGACGGCGTGGCGGCCGAAGGTGTCGGCGACGGCGGCGGCCGCGAACGGTTCGACGCGCGGCAGCAGCCGTGATCCGCGCACCGCGACGGTGAGTTCCTCGACGCCGAGCTGGCGCAGCCACGTCGCGGCCTCGCACGCGACCACCCCGCCGCCGACGAGCAGCACCCGCCGCGGAATCTCGACGAGGTTGGTGGCGTCGCGCGAGGTCCACGGCAGCGCCGCGCGCAGTCCGGGGATGTCGGGGACGGCCGCGACGGAGCCGGTGGCGAGCACCACCGCGTGCCGGGCGCGGAGGGTGCGGGGGCGGTCCCCGTCGACGGCGACGGTGCATTCCCCGGTGATGCGGGCGTGTCCGCGCAGCACGTCGATGCCGACGGAGTCGGCCCACAACACCTGGGAGCTGTCGTCGCGGCGGTGGGTGAACTCGTCGCGGCGGGCCAGCACCGCGGCGGCGTCGACCCCGTGCGCGTTGATCTTCTGCTCGACGCCGTGCATGTGGCGGGCGGCGGCAAGGATCTGACCGGGACGCAGCAGCGCCTTGCTCGGCATGCACGCCCAATACGAGCATTCGCCGCCGACGAGTTCGTGCTCGATCAGCGCGGCGGTGCGGTCGCTGCCGTTGATCGCGTAGTGTGCGGCGTTCTCTCCGGCCGGGCCGCCGCCGATCACGATCACATCGAAGACGTCGTGGTCGGAGCCGGCGGTATCGGGACTCACCCGTTCTACGGTAGGCGGATCCGGCGCCGTCCGGACCGGTTCGGCCGGTTCACTCCACGTGCGGGGAGTCCGCGTCGAAGATCAACCCCATCGGGGCGAGGACCCGCACGACCTGTTCGGCGGCCCATTCGTCGAGGTCACACAGCAGCAGCGAACGCCACGGGGTGATCACCACCGGGCGTTCGACGGCGGCGAGGAATTCGGCGGTGCGGGCCGGGAGCACCCCGCCGGCGAGGGCGGCGGCGAGCACGACGGTGCCGTCGGCGCGGTCGAGCCAGCCGATGGGGTGCGGGGGTGGGGTCGGCAGCGGCGCCGTGTCGGTGTCCGGTGCCGTAGCGTCGGCGGGTTCGAGCAGCACGTCGACGACGTCGCCGGTCTCGACCCGCACCCCGGTGTCGCGGCCGCCGCGGGTCAGCATCCACGACCCGTCGGGCAGCGCGCACACCGCCACGTCGGGGGACAGGGCCACGATGTCGCCGCTGCCGTCGTCGACGCCGAGGACGGTGTCTGTGCTCGCGGTGACCCCGTGCACGGGGTCGGCGGTCGCGGCGGTGCCGTGCAGCCGCCGGTGCAGTTCGGCGGCGATCGCGCGCACGTCGGCGAGCCCGCCGATCCGCCCGGACAGCGGGGAGGCGACGACACTGCGGCGGTAGGCGCCGTGCACGGTGAGCCCGGCCGCGTGGAGGGACCCGGTCAGGGTGTCGCGGTCGCCGTGCATCCGCAGCCCGGCGTGATCGGTGAGCAGCAGTTCCGCGTCGCCGTGGGCGTGGGCGAGTTCGGCGAGGGCCTGCAGTTGCGCGGCAGTCAGGGCACCGCCCGGCAGGTGCACGTCGACGGCGGATCGGGACTCGGACATGAGGTCCAGGCTAGAACGGTCGCCCGTCGGATGCCGCGGGGGCCCGCGCGCCTGCGTAGGGTGTGGTCATGTCCGATGGGGATCTCACGCGGCCGTCGTTCGCCGACCTCGCCGCCGCCAAGTTCGTGCTGCTCAGCACCTTCCGCAAGAACGGCACCGCGGTGCCCACACCCGTGTGGGCCGCGGCCGACGGGGACCGGTTGCTGGTGTGGACCGAGACCGACTCGTACAAGGTCCGCCGGTTGCGCCGGGACCCGCGCATCACCCTGGCGGTGTGCGACGCGCGGGGCAAGCCGCACAGCGCCGCGGTCGCGGGCACCGCCGTCGTGCTCGACGACGCCGGCACCGACCGTGCCCGCGCCGCGATCACCCGCAAGTACGGGATCCTCGGCCGGCTCTTGGTCAAGGCCAGCCTGCTGCGCCGCGGCCGGTCCGGCACGATCGGTCTCGCCTGCAGCGTCGACGAACCGTAATCTCGCCGGAGGCCGGCGATCTCGAGTCGATCGCCGCGCAAACCCCGTTCCATCCACCCGACCACGAGGAAACGACTTTCATGAGCGTGCACAGCTTCACCGTCGCCACCGCCGACGGCACCACCGAGGACCTGAGCGGCTACGCCGGCAAGTACCTGCTGATCGTCAACGTCGCCAGCAAGTGCGGGCTGACGCCGCAGTACGAGGGACTCGAGGCGCTGCACCGGCAGGCCGGGGACAAGCTGCAGATCATCGGGTTCCCGTGCAACCAGTTCGCCGGTCAGGAACCCGGCACCGACGCCGAGATCCAGGAGTTCTGCCGCCTCAGCTACGACGTGACGTTCCCGGTGTACGGGAAGATCGACGTCAACGGTGACGACGCGCATCCGCTGTACCGGCACCTGCGCGCCGAGGCCCCCGGCGACTTCGGTCCGGACCACGGGTTCCTGTACGAGCACGTCAGCAAGACGATGCCGGAGACGATCGGCACCGACGCGGTGAAGTGGAACTTCACCAAGTTCCTCGTCGATCCGGCCGGCGCGGTGGTGCGCCGCTTCGAGCCGACGGTCACCCCGGAGGAGATCGGCCGGCAGATCGCCGAACTGGCCTGAGACCCGGGGCCCGGGAACCCGCGCGGTTCCCGGGCCCTGCCGGTCAGCGGGCCGCGCTGACCGACGACATGTGGAAGTCGGGGATCCGCATCGGCGGCATCGCGGTGCGCGTGAACCAGTCCTTCCACTCCCGCGGCAGGGTGCGTTCGGTGGCGCCGACCTCGGTGGCGCGCCGCAGCAGGTCCAGCGGGGATTCGTTGAACCGGAAGTTGTTCACCGCCGCGACCACCTCGCCGTCCTCCACCAGGTACACCCCGTCGCGGGTCAGCCCGGTCAGCAGCAGCGTCGCCGGGTCGACCTCCCGCATGTACCAGAGGGTGGTCAGCAGCAGACCCCGCTCGGTGCAGGCCACCAGGTCGTCGATGCTCGCCGCCGATCCGCCGGTGAGCAGCAGGTTGTCGCCGGGCGCGGTGACGGTCGCCCCGAACTCGGCGGCCGCGGCCCGCGGATAGGTCAGCGCGTGCACGGTCCCGTCCCGGATCCAGTCGACCCGGCCGGTGTCGAGTCCGTTGTCGAACACCGACACCGCGTCGGTGGAGGCGGTCGCCGTGACGAACGGCGCGCATTCGAGACCCGGCGCGGCCGGATCCGAGTACAACGTCAGCGGCAGCGGGGTCAGGATCTCGCCGATCCGGGTGCCGCCCGGCCGGGACAGCGCGGTGTGCCCCTCCTCGGCGCCGCGGCCCTCCATCGACCACATCAGGTAGATCATCAGGTCGGCCACCGCGGACGGCGGCAGCAGCGTCTCGTAGCGTCCCGCCGGCAGTTCCACGGACTTGCGGGCCCAGTCCAGGCGCCGGTCCAGCTCCACGAGCAGGGCGGTGCTGTCGACGTCCCGGAAGTCACGGGTCCCGGCGCCCGCCCAGGCGCCGGGACCGGTCGGTCCGCCCCGCTTGCCGTGCACCTCGATCGAGCCCTCCGGCTGGGTGTACCGGCGCCGCAGCCCGGTGGAGGTGCCGAGCCAGGTGGTGCACACCTGGTGGTGCGCGAACCCGTAGAGCAGATCGGAGCCGCCGAATCCCTCGGTCAGCGCGTCGATGACCTCGTCGAACACCGCGATGCCGGTGCCGGTGAACGCGTCCCCCCAGTCCCCGGGGCTGCCGGTGCCGTCGAGCAGCGGCATCGCGTCGGTCGCCGGGGCCGCGTCCTCGGCGGCGGCCTGCGCCGCGGCGACCACCGCGGCGACGTCCCCGGGATCGACGCTGCTCGAGGTGACGATCCCGACGCGGGTCACCGGTTCGCGCCGGATCGCCAGCACCGTCCAGGACCGCGACCGCGACACCCCGTTGGTGGTCATCGAGTTGCCCGCCCACCGCAGCGCCGCCTCCGACACCTCGGTCACCAGCACGATCGTCTCGTCCGCGGTGGACGCGCGCAGCGCCCGCTCCACCAGCTCCTGCGGCTCGATCATCGTCCGCCCTCCGTCCGGGTGTTGAGCACGTTGATGCCGCGCAACAGCACCGACGGGCAGCCGTGGCTCACCGCCGCGACCTGCCCGGGTTGCGCCTTGCCGCAGTTCAGGGCGCCGCCGAGCCGCCAGGTGGACGGCCCCCCGACCGCCTCGAGCGCACCCCAGAAGTCGGTGGTGGTGCCCTGGTAGGCGACGTCGCGCACCTGACCGGCCAGTTCCCCGCCGCGGATGCGGTAGAAGCGCTGGCCGGTGAACTGGAAGTTGTAGCGCTGCATGTCGATCGACCAGGACTTGTCGCCGACGATGTACAGCCCGTCCTCGACGCCGGCGATCAGGTCCGCGGTGGAGCGATCCACGTGCAGATCCGGTTGCAGCGACACGTTCGGCATCCGCTGGATCGGCACGTGGTGCGCCGAGTCGGCGTAGGCGCAGCCGTTCGAGCGCGGCAACCCGAGCCGCGGCGCGAACGCCCGATCCACCTGGAACCCGACGAGCACCCCGTCGCGGACCAGGTCCCAGGACTGCGCGGCGACCCCGTCGTCGTCGAAGCCGACGGTCGCGAGGCCGTGCGGGTCGGTGCGGTCCGCGGTCACGTGCATCACGTCGCTGCCGTAACGCAGCGACCCGAGCAGATCCGGGGTCGCGAACGACGTGCCCGCATACGCCGCCTCGTAGCCGACGGCCCGGTCGTATTCGGTGGCGTGCCCGACCGACTCGTGGATGGTCAGCCACAGGTTCGTCGGATCGATCACCAGATCCGTCGGCCCGGCGACCACCGACGGCGCCGCGGCCTTCTCCGCCAGCCACTGCGGCAGCGCCGCCAGCTCCCCGGTCCAATCCCAGTGATCGTCGGTCGCGAGATACTCCCAGCCCCGCCCGGTCGGGGGAGCGAGGGTGCGCATGGTCTCGAACACCCCCGCCGCCTGATCGACGGTGGTCGCCTCGAACTGCGGCTGGATCCGCACCCGCTGCTGGGTGATCGTCGATCCGGCCAGGTCCGCGTAGAAGGTCTGCTCCTTGACCTGCACACAGTGCGCCGTCACATGGTCGACGCCGTCGGCGGCGAGCAGCCGCTGCGACAGGTCGGTGAGGATCGCGACCTTGTCGGCGGTCGGCACCGCGAACGGATCGAGGTCGTACCGCGAGACCCACACCGCGTCCGGATAGACCGGTTCGTCGGCCCACAACACCGGATCCCGGTTCAGCGGCCGCAACGTCCGCGCCACCTCCAGCGCCTGCCGGGCCGTCGCCGCGGCCGTGTCCGCGGTCAGTTCGGCGTGCGAGGCGAAGCCCCAGGTGCCGTCGACCAGCACCCGCACCGCGAGCCCGGCATCGACGCCGTCCACCGCGGCCTGCACCCCGCCGTCCCGCAGCGCCAGCGACTGGCTGCGCACCCGGTGCACCCGCAGGTCCGCGTGGGTGGCCCCGCCGCTGCGGGCCACCGACAGCGCCGCCTCGGCGAGCGCACGTAACGGCAGATCGAGGAAATCGGAGTCGACGGTGTTCACCCGCTCACCGTAGAACTCGATCATCCGAATTGCTGCCAACCGAGCCGCACCACCATCACCAGCACGACGATCAGCAGCACCGCCCGCACGAACCCGGCGCCGCGCGCCAGCGCGGTCCGCGACCCCAGCACCGCCCCGGCGACGTTGCACACCGCCATCGTCAGCCCCAGCGCCCACCACACGTGCCCGGTCGCGGCGAAGAACACCAGCGCGCCGAGGTTCGAGCCGAGATTGATCACCTTGGCCATCGCCGCCGACCGCACGAACTCGGTACCCAGCAGGGTGGCGAACGAGATGATCAGGAAGGTGCCGGTGCCGGGACCGAGGATGCCGTCGTAGAACCCGATCACCGCGGCCGAACCGAGCACGACGATCAGCGTGCGCCGCAGGCTCGGCCGTTCCCGGGCCAGGGTGGTGCCGACCTGCGGCCGCAGCGTCACCATCATCGCGACGGCGACGAGGGCGACCATCACGATCGGGATGAACAGCGCCTTGTCGATCAGCGCCACCGCGGCCGCCCCGCACGCCGCGGACACCACCGCGACCGCCGCACCCGGGGCCAGCACCTTCCACGGCAGCCGGATGCGCCGCGCGAACGTCACCACCGCGGCGCTGGTGCCGCAGATCGCGGTGAGCTTGTTGGTCGCCAGCGCGGCCTGCGGGGTCAGGTGCGGCGCCACCAGCAGCAGCGCGGGCAGCAGGATCAGCCCGCCGCCCCCGACCACCGCGTCGACCCATCCGGCGGCGGTCGCCGCGGTCAGCAGTAGCGCCCAGTCACCGGCATCCATGCCCGTGATTCGATCATGGAGCCGCGGTGCCGGCCGATCGGGAGCAAATTCACCGGCCCGTTCGTTGCACCGGTGTGGCCGCCCGGAAGGAGCCCTGATGTTGCCCCTGTTGTTCCTCGTCTACGTCGTCGCCGAGATCGCGGTGCTGGCGGTGCTCGGTTCCGCCATCGGGGCCGGGTACACCGTGCTGCTGTTCCTCGGTGTCAGCGTCCTCGGCTATCTGATCCTCGGGGCGCAGGGCCGCCGGGCGCTGCAGAACCTCGGGAAGGTGCGGGCCGGCGGCTCGCCGGATCGGGCGCTGACCGACGGGGCGCTCGTCGGGGTCGGAGCCGGCCTGGTGCTGGTGCCCGGTCTGCTGACCAGCGTGCTGGGCATCCTGCTGCTGCTGCCGCCGACCCGGGCGTTGCTCCGCCCGGCCGTCAAGGTTCTCGCCGCCCGCAAGATGGCGAACCTCGCGGCCCGCGGGAGCTGGCACGGTGAGCGCATCACCGTCGTCGATGGGCAGGTCGTCGAGCACACCGTCGTCGACACCACGCCGCGGCTGACGTCCGCGCCGATCCTCGACGGCGAGATCGTCGAGACCCCGCAGCGCCCGCAGCGGCCCTGACGGGGCACACTGGACGCTCGTGAGTCCAGCACCGCACACCCAGCTTCTCGTCGGCGGCCGTATCTACAGCGCCGGCGCCCCCGATGCCACCGCGATGGCCGTCACCGACGGGCAGGTCGTGTGGGTGGGGGCCGACCGGCCCGGCCGCGCGCTGCACCCGGACGCCGAGATCGTCGACCTGGACGGCGCTTTCGTCGCCCCCGCGTTCGTCGACACCCACGTGCACGTCACCGCCCACGGCCTGGCCCTGACCGGGCTGGACCTGACCGGCGCCACCAGCCGGGAGGACGCGCTGCGGCGGCTGCGTGAGCACGCCGCCGGCTGCGACGACCCGGTGCTGTGGGGGCACGGCTGGGACGAGAGCCGCTGGCCGGACGCGACCGCCCCGACCACCGCCGACCTCGACGCCGCCGCCCCCGGCCGCGCCGTGTACCTGACCCGCATCGACGCGCATTCGGCGGCCGCGTCCACCGCGCTGCGCGCTGCCGCCGACCCGGCCGCACTTGCCGGCTGCCACCCCGAGCAGCCGCTCACCGCCGCCGCGCATCACGCGGTGCGCGCCGCCGCGCGCGCCCGGCTCACCGCGGCGCAGCGGGCCCGGGCGCGGGCCGCCGCCCTCGACGACTACGCCGCGGCGGGCATCGTCGCCGTCCACGAATGCGGCGGCCCCGACATCTCCGGCCGCGACGACTTCACCGAACTGCTCGGCACCGACCACCCGGTGCAGGTGCGCGGCTACTGGGGGGAAGCGGTCGGCACCGCCGAGCAGGCCGCCGAGCTGCTCGCCGCCACCGGCGCGCACGCCCTCGGCGGTGACCTGTTCGTCGACGGCGCGTTCGGCTCCCACACCGCGTGGACGACCGGCCCCTATGCCGATCGCCCCGACTGCTGCGGCACCGCCTACCTGACCGGCGAGGAGATCACCGCGCACGTGCGGGCGTGCACCACCGCCGGTATCCAGGCCGGGTTCCATGTCATCGGGGACGCGGCGGTCGCCGCCGCGGCCGCCGCGTTCGCCGCCGTCGCCGACGAGCTGGGCGGGCCCGCCGTCGCTGCCCGCGGGCACCGGCTCGAACACGCCGAAGCCCTCACCGTCGAGCAGGCCACCCGGTTGGGCCGGTGGGGGGTGATCGCGAGCATGCAGCCGATGTTCGACGCGCTGTGGGGTGGCCCGGGCGGGATGTACGCCACACGGCTCGGCGCCGACCGGGCGGCCGGACTGAACAACTTCGCCGGGATCGCCTCGACCGGGATGTCGCTCGCGTTCGGCTCCGACGCGCCGGTGACCGCGGCGCGGCCGTGGCCGATGCTGCGCGCCGCCGTGCACCATCACACACCGGGCAGCGGCATCTCACCGCGCGCCGCGTTCGCCGCCGCGACCCGCGGCGCGTGGCGGGCCGGTGGGGTCCGCGACGGGCTGGCCGGCACCCTCGATCCGGGGGCGCCGGCCTCGTATGCGGTGTGGGAGGCGGGGGAGTTGGTGATCAGCGCCCCGAAGGACAGCGTGCAGCGGTGGTCGACGGATCCGCGGTCGCGGGTGGCGCCGCTGCCGGATCTCGCACCGGGCACGGACGATCCGGTGCTGGTGCGCAGCGTGCACCGCGGCCGGATCGTGTACGAGCGGTGACCGGGCCGGCCGCGCGGGCGGTGCGGGCGGTGGCGGTGCGGGCCGTGCTGTCGGTGCTCGCCGGGTTGTTGCTGTTCGCGAGTTTCCCGCCGCGCCCGTTGTGGTTCCTCGCCCCGCTCGGCATCGGTTTGCTGATCACTGTATTGATTGCACAACCGCTGCATCGACGTGCCGGGTTCTGCTATGGATACCTCGCCGGCCTGGGCTTTCTGGTACCGCTACTGCCGTGGATCGGGGTGTACGTCGGGCCGTTGCCGTGGCTGGCGCTGGCCGCGGTCGAGGCCCTGTTCGTGGGGTTGTTCGGCGCGCTGGTCGTGCACGTGCGGTCGCTGCCCGCGGCGCCGCTGTGGATCGCGGCGTGCTGGTCGCTGACCGAGTTCCTGCGCGCGAGCGTGCCGTTCGGCGGATTCCCGTGGGGGCGGCTGGCGTTCGGGCAACCCGACGGGCTGCTGGTCGCCCTGGCCGCGGCCGGCGGCGCCCCGCTGGTGTCCTTCGCGGTCGCCCTCACCGGTGCCGGGGTGGCCGCCCTCGTCGTCCGGTCCCGCGCGCCGCGGCGCGGACCGCTGCTGCGGGCCGCCGCGGTGACCGTGGCGGCCCCGCTGTGCGCGGCGGCGGTGTGGCCGTTGCTGCCCGCCCCCGACGCCGGGGACCGCACGATCACGGTCGCCGCGATCCAGGGCAGCGTGCCGCGGCTGGGCCTGGACTTCAACGCGCAACGCAAGGCGGTCCTCGACAACCACGTCGCCCGCACCCTGGAACTGGCCGCCGAGGTGCGCGCCGGGACCACACCGCGCCCGGACGTGGTGATCTGGCCGGAGAACGCCTCGGACATCGATCCGCTGCGCAACCCGGACGCCGCCGCCGACATCACCGCCGCGGCCGCCGCGATCGGTGCGCCCATCTCCGTCGGTGCGGTCCTCGTCAACGGCGACGGCACCACCACCAACTCGGTGATCGTGTGGGACGCGGCGACCGGGCCGGGGGAGCGGCACGACAAGAAGATCATCCAGCCGTTCGGCGAGTACCTGCCGTACCGGTCCTTCTTCCGGTTGTTCTCCGAATACGCGGACCGCGCCGGGCATTTCGTGCCCGGCCACGGCGACGGGGTCGTGCACGCGGCCGGCATCCCCATCGGGGTCGCGACCTGCTACGAGGTGGCGTTCGACCGGGCGCTGCGGGAGGCCGTCGACGCCGGCGCGCAACTGCTGGCGGTACCCACCAACAACGCCACCTTCGGCGACACCGAGATGACCTATCAGCAGCTGGCGATGTCCCGGCTGCGGGCCGTCGAACACGGCCGCACCGTCGTGGTGGCCGCCACCAGCGGGGTCAGCGCGATCGTTGCCGCCGACGGATCGGTCCTGGAACAGACCCCGTTGTTCGAGCCCGCGGTGTTGGTGGCGCAAGTGCCGCTGCGCACGACGACTACGCTGGCTAGTCGGCTCGGCCCGATCCCGGAACTCGTTCTGTGCGTCGGCGCCGTCGCCGCCGCCGGTGCCGCCCTCGTGCGGGCCCGGCGACACAACACCGCGGGGTCGCGTCCACAGCCCGGACACGGCACCGAGCCGGCCGACGCCGGCACCGCAGGATCACCGGCCCAGGCCGGTTTCGACAGGGAGGACCATTGATGGCAGCGGCGACGCCGGCCGGGGATCACAGCGCGCCGAGCGCACGGACCCTGGTCATCATTCCGACGTACAACGAGCGGGAGAACATCCGCCTGATCGTCGGCCGGCTGCATGCGGCGCTGCCGGACGTGCACGTGCTCATCGCCGACGACGGCAGCCCGGACGGCACCGGCGCGGTCGCCGACGAGCTGGCCGCCGCGAGCGAGGGCCGCATCCACGTGCTGCACCGCACCGAGAAGAACGGTCTCGGCGCCGCCTACATCGCCGGCTTCCGGTGGGGTCTCGAACGGGACTACACGGTGCTGGTGGAGATGGACGCCGACGGCAGCCACGCCCCGGAACAGCTGCACCTGCTGCTCGAAAAGGTCGACGCCGGCGCCGATCTGGTCCTCGGCTCCCGGTACGTGCCCGGCGGCACCGTCGTGAACTGGCCGTGGCACCGCGAGGTGCTCTCCCGCGGCGGCAACCTCTACTCGCGGCTCGCCCTCGGAGTGAAGATCGCCGACATCACCGGCGGCTACCGCGCCTACCGGCGCGAGGTGCTCGAGACCCTCGATCTGGACGCGATCGAATCGCACGGCTACTGCTTCCAGGTCGACCTCGCCTGGCGCACCCTGCAGGCCGGGTTCACCGTCGCCGAGGTGCCGATCACCTTCACCGAACGCGTCATCGGCGACTCGAAGATGAGCGGCAACATCGTGCAGGAGGCGCTGCTCAAGGTCACCGTGTGGGGTCTGCGCAACCGGTGGGGCAAGCTGCGCGGCCTCGTCGGCCGCGCCTGACGGTCACCCGCCGGCGCCGGTCGAGCGACTGTCCGTACGCCCGGCCGGCGCCGGCGGACACCCGTCCGGAAGATCACCAGTCGATGTGCAGCTCCTCCGCGACACCGAGTTCCGTGCACAGCGACCGGATCGCGCTGCAGTCCTGGACCACCCGCCCCGACTCGGCGGCGGCGACGGCTTCGGCGATCAGTTCCTTGCCGCCGGGGATGCGTTCGTGCTCGACGATCGCCGCCCAGGTCGCGGCGTCACCGCCGGTGAACGCGACGATGCCGTCGGCCAGCGCGTCGAGCAGCACGCGCCGATCGGTCCGCCCCAGTTCGGCGAAGACGATCTTGAGCAGTTCCGCAGCCAGCGACGAGTGACACAGTTCGTCCCGTCGGTGCAGGGCCACCGTGGCCCGGTTGACCGGTTGCAGCGCGTCGTCCTCGGTGAGCAGCCCGAGGTAGGCGCTGATCGAGGTTTCCGCGACGGTGGTGAACGCGAGACGCACCAGCGCCTCGGCGCGGGGGGAACCGGCGCGGGCGACCGCGTCCCGGTGCGCGCGCACGGTCCGGGACGGGGGCAGCACCGACTCCGGCAGCATCCATCCCCGCCGCCGCCGGGTCAGCGCGCTCGCGTTGTGGTGCATCAGCGTGTGGTACTGCTCGTCGACCATCGCCTGCATCACCCCGAGCACGAGGGTGTCGTGCGGTCCGATGCCCAGGGCGTCGCCGGTGACGGAGGCGAATCCGGGATTCACGACGTACTGCTCGATGTCGACGACGTTCTTGTTGTAGGCGATCCAGGCCCAGGCGCGCAGCCGGGCACGACGCCGCTCGTCGAGCTCGCGGTACCGCCGATGGGTGTGGAACGGGATCAGCACCTCGGGGAAATCGAGGCGGTCCGGATCGAACAGGTCGTCGAGGTCGGGTTCGCGTTTCTTGACGGTGGCCCGGATGCCCCAGGACCGGGTCAGGGCCCGGATCACGCTGCTCTCGACGGGCTCGGTGGGGTCGTGCCGGGGCAACGACGGTGGGCGCAGTTGAGCGCGTAGCGAGGTGATGTCGGGTTCAGCCATCACGGCACCCCTGTCTCCCCGGGCGGCGGACGGTCCGTCGTCTGTGGTAGGTCGGCGAAGATCTGCGCGCAGGTTTCACGGTACCGCTCGAGTCGGTCGCCGAGGGGCCGCCGCGCGTGTTCCATGAGGTCCGCGAACCCGGCCGGGTCGGTGTCGACGGCCGCGTCGAGTTCGTCGAGCCCGGCCCGCAGCGCCCGCCGGGCCGCGTCGGCGTAGGGGTTGCCGGTCTGCACGTCCCGGTACACCTCCGGCACGCCGGTGGACACGCGGGCGAGCAACGAGCGCATCAGCACGTGCGGCGGCGGCGCGGTCGCGGCGGCGATGTCGGGGACCCGCAGCCGATCCAGGGCCAGGCCGAACGCGAGGATCGCGGCGTGGGTGAGGGCCTGGGTGGCGGCGGTGACCCGGTCGTGTTCGTCGGCGGACAGTTCCACCACGTGCGCGCCCCAGCGGGTGAGATCGGCGAGGAACCCGGTCACCGCCGGTCCGCGCTGGTGCGCGACGGCCACGACCGGCCGGCCCGCCGGTTCGAGCGACGGCGCGAACATCGGGTTGATGCCGACCGCCTGCACCTGCGGGGCGTGGGTGTGCAGCACGGCGGGCACCGTGGATTTCACCGACAGGGTTTCGACGAGCAACGTGCCCGGGGCGAGCAACCCGCCCAGGACCGGGATCGCCGCGAGCGCCACCGGTTCGGGGACGGCCAGCACCACGGTGGAGGCCGCGCGCAGCGCGGTGGCGGCGCGGGCGATGGGGGCGGTGATGTCCGTGGCCAGCGCGGTGTCGTCGTCCGGGGGCGGGGTCGGATCGAGGATGAGCACCTCGGCGCCGTCCGCGCGCAGCGCCGTCACCAGCAGTGCCCCGACCGCGCCCGCGCCGCCGGCCACGATCACCGGGCCGCCGGTCATCGCCCGGGATCTTCCGGGAGGGGCGGGGTTTCGGACAGGGTGCGGCGCATCGCGACCGCCTTGACGAGGGTTTCGTCGAGTTCGTCGGCCGCGTCGGACAGAGCGACGATGGCGCCGCCGATGCCGAAGCTCACCTCGTGGTCGGTGGCGACCATGGTGCGGATGACGATCGACAGGTCGGCGGCGCCGGTCGGGGACAGATAGCCCAGGGCGCCGGAGTACACGCCGCGGGGGCCGTCCTCGAGTTTGTCGATGATCTCCATGGTGCGCAGTTTCGGGGCGCCGGTCATCGACCCGCCGGGGAACGCCGCGCGCACGCAGTCCACGGCGGACACGTCCGGTCGCAGGGTGCCGCGCACGGTGGACACCAGCTGGTGCACCGCCGCGTAGGTTTCGACGTCGAACAGCTTGGGCACGTGCACCGAACCCGGGACGCACACCCGGGACAGGTCGTTGCGCACCAGGTCGACGATCATCAGGTTCTCGGAGCGGTCCTTCTCGCTCGAGTGCAGGTCCTGCCACAGCATCTCGTCCTCGGCCTCGGTGGCGCCGCGGGGCCGGGTGCCCTTGATCGGTTTGGATTCGACGACACCGTCCGCGTCGATCCGCAGGAACCGTTCCGGGGACGCGCTGAGCACCGAGATGCCGGGGAACTGCAGCAACGCGCTGTAGGGGGTGGGGCTGATCTCGCGCAGGCATTCGTAGGTGCGCAGCGGATCGATGCTGCGTTCGACGGTGGCCATGTTGGTCAGGCACACCTCGTAGGTTTCGCCGCTGCGGATCTCGGCGACGCACTGGCCGATCAGATCGAGATAGCGCTGCCCGTCGTGCCGCAGCCGCATCGGGTGGTCGCGGTCCAGGCGCAGCAGCGGCGCCGCGTCGGGTGCGGGCACGGTCACGTCGTCGAGTTCGGCCAGGGCGGCGGCGGCGCGGTCGAACCAGTCGGTGGTCGCGCGCTCGCCGGGCTGCGCGCTCAGCGCGAGCAGGTAGCAGTGGCCGGCTTCGTGGTCGAGGACGACGGCCCGGTCGGCGAACACCATCGCCGCGTCCGCGGTGGGCGAGGTGTGCACGAGCTGGGCGCCGGCGTCGGCCTTCAGTTCGTAGCCGAGATAGCCGACGTAGCCGAGGCCGAAGGCGAACGGCAGGTCGTCGCGGCGCGCGACCGGACGTTCGGCGAGGCGCCGGTCGATGTGGTCGAAGAACGTGCTGTGGTGTTCGGTGACGGTGCCGTCGACGGCGTGTTCGCGCACCAGGGTTTCGGCGACGCTGTAGGTGACGAACTCGGAGCGGGGCCCGGAGCCGTCGCCCATCACCGTGAACCGGGATCCGGGTTCGGCCGCGGCGCTGCCGTCGAGCCAGAAACTGTGCGGGCCGTCCGCGAAGAGCCGCTCGAACACCGCCTGCGGGTCGAGATTGCGGTCGAGACGGCGACTTTCGATGAGATAGCGGGGTTTCGGCGGGGGCGGGGGCGGTGGGGCGGCGACGACGACGGGGCCGCGGGTGGGGGTGGCGTCGCGGAAGTTCACGAGCAGGTCGCGGCCGTGTTCGGTGCAGATCGACTCGGGATGGAACTGCACCCCCCACAAGGGTCGGGTGCGGTGGGCCACCCCCATGAGCAGACCGTCCTCGGTCCAGGCGACCGCTTCGAGTGCGTCGGGGACCTGCTCGACGATCAGCGAGTGGTAGCGCACCGCGGCGAAGCGTGGGGGCAGACCGGCGAACAGCCCGGTGCCGGTGTGCACGATCCGGGCCAGGCGTCCGTGCACCGGTTCGGGGGCCCGCACGACCGGCGCGCCGAACAGGTGGCACAAGCCCTGGTGACCGAGGCAGACACCGAGCACGGGCAGTCCGCCGTCGAGCAGTGCCCGCGCGCTGATCCCGAAGTCGCGGGGGCGGTCGGGACGGCCGGGTCCGGGCGAGACGACGATGTTGTCGAACCGGGCCGGATCGATGTGGTCCCACGGGGTGTCGTTGGTGACCACGGTCGGCGGCACGCCGTTGACCTCGGCGAGCAGGCTGTAGAGGTTGTAGGTGAACGAATCGTAGTTGTCGACGAGCAGGGTGCGGGTGGGCCGTGCGTCGATGGGCATGGCGGCCTCAGCTCCGGTTCTCGCCGACATCGGCGAGGCGCTGGCGGGCAGGGGGGTCGCCGTCGACGAGCAGGTCCTCGACCCGGCAGGCCTCGTCGATCAGCAACGCGTAGAGGTCGTGCAGAAATTCGATGGACAGACCGTGGCGGTGGGCGTAGTTCGCGGCGCGCTCGTGGACCTGCTGCATCCGTGCCGGTTGCAGCACGGGGATGGCGTGGCGCTGTTTGAGATCGGCGATCCGCGCGATGATGTTCAGCCGGTCGCGGACGTCGTCGAGCAATCTGCCGTCCACGTGGTCCAATTCGGCGCGCAGCCTGGCGAGTTCCACTTCCGGATCCGGTGCGTGGTTGTCGTTCATGGCCGTCACTCCCTGGTGCAGCAAACACGGAATTCCCTGCGGAATTTCCGATTCGCACGTACGAGTCGTCGCTTTCGAATATCGATCGGAGTGCGCTCATGATTACACGCGAAACGATCATGATGCCTTCGATTGACCGTTTTGTGGCGTGCCCGCGTCGCGGCCTTCACACACCGTCGGGAAAGACGACGAATGCCGCCGCGTGGACGGTGCCACGGGGCGGCATTCGGCGGAGTTTCGGTCGTCCGGGATCAGGCTCCGCGACGCTTGGTCTTGAGCAGTTCGAGGCGCTCCTTGAGCAGCTCGTCGAGTTCCTCGATCGAGCGGCGCTCGAGCAGCATGTCCCAGTGGGTCCGCGGCGGCTTGACCTTCTTCGGCTCCGGTGCGGCGCCTTCGACGAGCGTGCCTTCGAGGCCGTTCTTGCAGATCCAGGTGCCGGGAATCTCGGCGTCGTCGGCGAACGGTACGTCGAATTCCTCGCCGTTGTCGCAGCGGTATCGCGCGATGCGGCGTGGCGCCAGATCGTGGTCCCGATCGGTTTCGTAGCTCACCGCTCCGAGCCGGCTGCCTCGCAGTACACGATCTGCCATGGTGGTGTCCTCTCTTGTGTGCTCCGCCCGGGGGCCGCCGTCGGACGGCGAGCAACGACCGGGCGTCGATGCGTCCTGTATGCACAACGTCGACGCGGGCGAATCCGTTCCCGCAGCCCGCGGCGCAGCGGGGATGCATCATTTTACCGGCCGCGTGCCCGGCCCCGGTAAGGTGTCGGCCCATGACCGGACGTGAGCGCAAACCGGAGACTTGCCTCTGGTGCGGGCGACCGGTCCCCGATGCCGGGGTGGGCCGCCGGCGCCGGTACTGCCGCCGCTCGTGCCGGCAACGCGCCTACGAGCAGCGGTCCCTGACCCGCGAGGCCGGTCTGCCCGACGGCGCGGTGGTGCTCTCGGCGGAGGAAGCGGTCGCGCTCGCCGACCGGGCGTTCGAGGTGCGGTGCGCCGCCGAGGACGTCGCGACCGCGGTCGCCGAAGGCGCGGACACTACAGAGCTGACCGAACTGTGTGCCGAGCTGCTGCGGGTGGCCCGCGCCGCCGAGCGGATCCGCTGACCCGCCCCGTCCTTCTCGGACGCGGAAGCCACCCGCTGTCGCCGTCGGGCGGAGAAGCCGCCCCCTCGCCGTCAGGCGAAGAAGCCGCCCATCGTGTACACGACCTGGCAGAAGGTGCCGTTGACGTATTCCACGGACCCGAACAAGGCGGACAGGACCGGTCCGGTTCCGGTGTTCACGGTTTTCGACAGCTGGGGTACGCCGTTGACTGTGTCGTCGAGCGTTTCGATGCCGCCGCGGAAGTTGTCCATGTTCAGCCACACGAACTTCAGGTCGGCGCGGGCGGGCTGCACCGGGATGGTGGGGGCGACGAAGATCTTCAGCTGCCCGATCGCGACGTCCGGGTTGACGTTCGGGCCGGGTTGCGCCCACCCGGTGGTCATGGCGTAGGGGATGAACCCGCCGCCGCAGCCGATGCCGAAGGTCGGCGCCGGTTCCATGAACGGCTGGGGTGTGTTGCGCGGCGGGTAGAGGAGGTCCTCGATCAGGCCGGCGGGGTTCTTCGCGGCGTCGAGCAGGGCGTCGACGGCCGCGGCGGCGTCGGGGGAGTCGGCGGTGGCGGCGACGCGCAGGTCGTCGGGGGTGAGTCCGGGTGGCGCCGGCTGCGCGCTCGCGTGCGCGGGCAGGGCGACGGCCGCGGTCGCGGCGAACAGGGTGCAGAGCGATCGAACGGTCCAGCGACGCGGCATCTCGTGCTCCTTCGGGTCGCGCGGGCGTGCGTGGGGATTGTCCGGTGCGCCCGAGAATAACGGGGTGGGGACCGGCCACTCGGTGAATTCGCGTTACATCCAGTAACAGAACCGACAATTCGTATCCGGAGATCGTGCAGTGATCGAATCGCTATCGAATGGTGACATCAAACCGCTGACATGACGGTAAATGCACTCGGTATGTCGGATTCGGATATCGGTTTTGTTTCGGGCTCCGTGAGGGTCCGGAATTCCCGTGCCGGTTTTGCGTCGTGTGGTTCGGCAATGGTCTAGCTTGAGGAGCGTCCACGCCGGATTTCCGCCTTGACACGATCACCGGCGAGCGGACGATCGAAACGAGAGAGAGCAACACCACCGTCGATTCGACGAGGTCGGACCTGCCATTGGTCGGGGGACGAGCAGGCCCGTACCGGAATCGCTTTCTTGAGGGGAGATTTCTGTTGCGAGACGCTCAGCAGACGCCGTCGGAAGCCTTCCCCCTATCTTCCGCGCAACGCTCGATCTGGTTCGCTCAGCAACTGGAACCCGACGTCCCGATCTGCATCGCCCAATACGTCGATCTGCACGGCGACCTCGACATCGATCTGCTGCGGCGTGCCGGCCGCACCGCCGGCGCCGAATTCCAGTCCGCCTTCCTGCGGGTGATCGACGTCGACGGCGAACCCCACCAGTTCGTCGACCCCGCCCTGGAAAACCAGGACATCCCGGTGCTCGACTTCCGCGACGAACCCGATCCGCTCGCCGCGGCCCGGACCTGGATGGACGCCGACTACGCCACCCCGGTGGATCTGGCCCGCGACACGCTCGTGAACATGACCATCCTGCAGGTCGCCGACCGGCACTACCTGTGGTACAGCAGGATTCACCACGTCGCCCTCGACGGCTACGCGGCCATGACGGTGGTCAACCGCATCGCCGAGTTGTACACCGCGGCGTTCGAAGGCCGAGATCCCGAACCCGCCCGCGCCGCGGACCTGCGCACCCTCTACGACTGGGACCGCGACTACCGCGAGTCCAGCCGCTTCGTCGCCGACCGCGACTACTGGGTGGGCCGGGTCGCCGGCATGGACGCCGGTACCACCCTGGCCCGGCGCACCGGACCGGTCGCGGCGCACAGCGCCCTGACCGGCACCGCGCTGCCCGAGGAGCTGGTGCGGGATCTGACCGCCACCGAAACCAGCACCGTGTCCTCCTCCAGCGCGGTGCTGGTCGCCGCGTTCGCCACCTACCTGACCCGTCTGACGGGCCACGACGACGTGGTCGTCAACCTGCCGGTGTCGGCGCGCACCACCGCGCTGGTGCGGCGGTCCGGCGGCATGCTCGTCAATACGGTGCCGTTGCACATCCGCGTCGACCCCGACGACACCCGCGAAGCCCTCGTCGGCCGGGTGCAGCTCGAGCTGACCGGGGCGCTGCGGCACCAGCGGTGCAGCCTCGAGGACGTGCGCCGCGAAACCGGGGCGGCGGGGGACAGCAGCCGGTACGCCGGGCCGCAGATCAACATCATGCTGTTCGATCAGCGGATCCAGCTCGGCCCGCTGCGCGGCGACTTCCACATCATGACCTCCGGTCCCGTCGAGGACCTGCTGGTGAACATCTACCAGTCCGGCACTCCGGCCCGCACGTTCGTCGATTTCCGCGGCAACCCGAACCGGTACGACGAGGACGAGCTGCGGATCCACCACGAGCGGTTCGTGACGCTGCTCGACGACTTCGTGCGGGCCGCCGCCGGCACCGCGGTGGACCGGATCCACCCGGAGTCCGCCGCGATCGGCCGGCGGGTCCGCCGCGCCGCCGCCACCGCCGCGTTCTGGGAACGCACCCTCGCCGGCGCCCCGGAACGGCTGGAACTGCCCGCGTTGCGGCGCCGTCCCGCCCAGCCGTCCGGCACCGCCGAACTCGACGTGACGATCCCCGCCGACCTGCCCGCCCTCACCGACCTCGCCGGGGGCGGCGCGCACCTGTCCCGGGTGCTGCACGCCGCGCTGGCGGTGCTCGTCGCCCGCCTGACCGGCAGCGAGGACACCGTCGTCGGGATGCCTTCCGGCGCCACGGTGCTGCCGCTGCGGATCCCGGTCTTCGGCGCCGAGTCGTTCGGCACCGTCCTCGCCCGGGTGCACGACGTCGTCGCCGGCGCCCTCGCTCACGCCGACGTGAGCGCGGAAACCCTGGAGCGGGCCGCCGATCTCGTGCTGCCGGTGGTGCTGAGCGTCGACGACCCCGACCCCGCCATCAACACCACCGCCACCGACGCCGCGCCCGGCCGTCCGCCGGCCCCGGTCGACGTCGCGTTGCACGTCACCCCCGGCGACACCGAACTGCGGGTGCACTGCACCTACGCCGACGAGGTGTTCGACGCCGCCGCGATCCGCGAACTCGTCGACCGCTGGGCCCGGATCCTCGCCGCCGTCACCACCGACCCGGAGGTCCCGGTCGGGGACATCGACTTCGTCGCACCCGCCGACCTGGCCGGACTCGTCCCGGCGCGGGGACGACCGACGATGTCGCCGCAGCTGTGGCACGAGCTGCTCTCCTCGGTCGCGGCGATCGTGCCCGACACCGTGGCACTGTCCTGCCTGGACCGCACCGTGACGTACCGCGAACTCGACGAATGGTCCAACCGTGCCGCCCGGGTCCTCGTCGACGCCGGTCTGGGCCCGGAGAAGTTCGTGGCGCTGGGCATCGCCCGCTCCATCGAGTCGGTCGCCGCGATCTGGGCGGTCGCCAAGTCCGGCGCGGCGTTCGTGCCCGTCGACCCCTCCTACCCGCGCGACCGCGTCGAGCACATGCTCACCGACTCCGGTGCCGTGCTCGGGCTGACCACGGCCCGGCATCACGGAACCCTGCCCGACACGGTGCCGTGGCTGGTGCTCGACGGCCCCGACTTCAAGGAGCGGGTGGACGCGGCGTCCCCGCTGCCGCTGACCGACCTCGATCGCCGCGCGGACCTGCACGTCGACCATCCCGCCTACCTGATCTACACCTCCGGTTCCACCGGCCGCCCGAAGGGTGTCGTCGTCCCGCACCGGGGCCTGTCGAACCTGGCCGCGTCGCTGCACAACCGGCTGGCGCCGCTGCCGACCGCCAGGGTGTCGCACTTCTCGTCGCCGAGCTTCGACGCGTCGATCTTCGAGTACATGACCGCGTTCGGTGTCGGCGCGACCCTCGTGATCGTGCCCGACACCGTCTACGGTGGCGACGAGCTCGCGCGGATCTGGCGCGAGCAGGGCGTCACCCACGCGTTCGCGACCCCGGCCGCGCTGGCCTCGGTCGACCCCGCCCAGGTCGACCTGGAGGTCGTGATCGTCGCCGGGGAGGCGTGCCCCCCGGAGCTGGCGGCCCGCTGGGCGCCCCGCTGCCGCATGTACAACGGGTACGGGCCGACCGAGACGACGGTGGTCGTGAACATCGCCGCGCTGCGAGCGGGCAATCCGATCACCCTCGGCACCCCGGTGTGCGGAGTCAACGAGGTCCTGCTCGATCAACGGTTGCACCCGTTGCCTCCCGTGCTCGCCGGCGAGCTGTACATCGGGGGACCCGACGTCACCCGCGGCTACCACAACCAGCCGGGGCTGACCGCCACCCGGTTCGTCGCCGACCCCTACGGCCCCCCGGGCTCCCGCATGTACCGCACCGGCGACGTGGTGCGCTGGCGTTCCAACGGTGAGCGGGCGAACGCCGAGTACCTGGGCCGCTCCGACTTCCAGGTCAAGATCCGCGGGTTCCGCATCGAACTCGGCGAGATCGACGCGGTGCTCACCGACCACGAGGACGTCGCGTTCGCGGTCACCCTGGGCCGCACCGCACCGTCCGGCGACACCCTGCTCGCCTCCTATGTGCTGCCCGAGACCGGGCACACCGTCGACGTCGCCGCGCTGCTCGCGCACGTCGGCCGCCGGCTGCCGGGGTACATGGTGCCCGCCGCGGTTACCGTGCTCGACCGGATCCCGCTGACCCCCGTCGGCAAGCTCGACCGCCGCGCGCTGCCCGACCCGGTGTTCACGTCCGCGACCGAGTTCACCGCCCCCACCACCGACATCGAACGCACCGTCGCCGAGGTGTTCACCGACCAGCTCGGCCTCGACCGGGTCGGGATCGACGACAGCTTCTTCGATCTGGGCGGCAACTCGCTGATCGCCACCCGGGTGCTGGCCCGCATCAACGCCGCGCTCGGCACCGACCTGGGGGTGCGCGCGCTGTTCGAGTCGCCCACGGTCCGGGCCCTGTCCGCGGCCCTGCACGCCGCCGGCGCCGTGGACCGGCCGCCGCTGGTCGCCGGGCCCCGCCCGGACCCGGTGCCGGTGTCCGCGGCGCAGCAGCGCCTGTGGTTCGTCAACCAGCTCGACACCGCGTCGGCGGCCTACAACATCCCGATGGCGATCCGGCTGACCGGCCGGCTCGACGTCGAGGCGCTGTCGGCCGCGGTCCGCGACGTGGTGACCCGCCACGAGGCGCTGCGCACGGTGTTTCCCGCCACCGCCGACGGCCCGGTCCAGCGGGTGCTGTCCCCGGACACCGTGCCCGCCCTCGACCCGGTCCCGGTCCCCGCCGACCGCCTCGACGACGCCCTCGCCGCCTGCGCGGCCACCGGATTCGACGTCGCCACCGACCTGCCGCTGCGGGTCACGCTGTTCGAACTCGGCGACGACGAGCACGTCCTGGCGGTGATCGCCCACCACATCGCCGCCGACGGTGCGTCCCTGGCGCCGCTGGCCCGCGACGTGATGACCGCCTACCTGGCCCGCAGCAGCGGCAGCGCCCCCGCGTGGGAACCGCTGCCGGTGCAGTACGCCGACTTCGCGCTGTGGCAGCGCGGCTGGCTCGGCGACCCCGCCGATCCCGAGTCGGTCGCCGGCCGCCAGCTCGCGTTCTGGCGCGACCGCCTCGCCGGCGCCCCCGAACTGTTGTCCCTGCCCACCGACCGGCCGCGGCCGCCGCAGCAGTCCTTCCGCGGCGACACCGTCCGGTTCGACATCGCCCCGGAGCTGTACCGGCGCATCGGGGCGATCGCGCAGGCCCACGCCGCGACCCCGTTCATGACGGTGCACGCCGCGCTGGCGGCGCTGCTCGCGCGGCTGTCCGGCAGCGACGACATCAGCATCGGCAGCCCGGTCTCCGGCCGCGGCGACCGCGCCCTCGACGAGCTGGTCGGCATGTTCGTCGGCACCGTCGTGCTGCGCACCCCGGTGTCCGGCGGGCGCTCCTTCGCCGAGCACCTGCAGGCGGTCCGCGCGATCGATCTCGACAGCTTCGAGCACACCGACGTGCCGTTCGAACTGGTCGTCGACACCGTCGCCGCCGGCCGCTCCGCCGCCTACTCGCCGCTGTTCCAGGTGATGCTCGCCTTCCAGAACAACGAGGCCGCCCACCTCGAGCTGCCCGGGCTGACCGTCGACGCCGGCGAGATCGCCACCGACACCACCAAATTCGACCTGCACCTGCTGCTGTCCGAGGTGCCCGGCGACGACGGCGGCCCGGTCGCGCTCAGCGGGGCGCTGTCCTACGCCACCGACCTGTTCGACCGCGCCACCGCCGCCGCGTTCGCGGACCGGTTCGTGCGGCTGCTCACCGCCGCCGTCGACACCCCCGACGTCCCGATCGGCGACCTGGATCTGCTCACCCCCACCGAACGCACCCGGATCCTCGCCGAGTGGAACGCCACCGACGTCCCCCGCGTCGACGGCACCCTCGTCGACCTGTTCGACGCGCAGGTCCGGCGCAGCCCCGACGCCCCGGCCGTGGTGTTCGGCGACACCACCCTCGGCTATGCCGAGTTCGACGCCCGCGCCAACCGCCTCGCCCGCCACCTCATCGGCCTCGGCGTCGGCCCCGGCACCATCGTGGCGCTGGCCATGCACCGCTCGATCGACCTGCTCGTCGGCATGTACGCCGCCGGCAAGACCGGCGCCGCGCACCTGCCGCTCGACCCCGACCATCCCGCCGACCGGCTCGGCTACGTGCTGGCCGACGCGGCCCCGGCCTGCGTGCTGACCACCACCGCCGACCACGCCGACCTGCCCGCCGGCTCCGCCGTCGTGTATCTGGACCGGCTCGACACCGGCGGCTACCCGGACACCCCGGTCACCGACGCCGAACGCACCGCGCCGCTGCGCCCCGACGACCTCGCCTACGTCCTGTACACCTCCGGTTCGACCGGCCGCCCCAAGGGCGTGGCGGTCTCCCACGCCGCCATCGTCAACCGGCTGCGCTGGATGCAGCACGCCTACCCGCTGACCGCCGACGACACCGTGCTGCAGAAGACCCCCGCCACCTTCGACGTGTCGGTGTGGGAGTTCTTCTGGCCCCTGCAGACCGGGGCGCGGCTGGTCGTCGCCGCCCCCGACGGACACCGCGACCCCGCCTACCTGACCCGGCTGATCGAGGACACCGGCGTCACCGTCGTGCACTTCGTGCCGTCGATGCTCGCGGTGTTCGTCGAGGCCATCGACCCGCACCGCTGCCGCTCGCTGCGGCTGGTGTTCTGCAGCGGCGAGGCGCTGCCCGCCGACACCGCCCGCGCCGCCCGCGCCGCGCTGCCCACCACGGCGCTGCACAACCTGTACGGGCCCACCGAGGCGGCCGTCGACGTCACCGCCTGGCAGGTCACCGACGCCGACACCGGCGACGTGCCCATCGGCACCCCGGTGTGGAACACCCGCGTGCACGTGCTGGACGCGCGGCTGCAGCCGGTGCCGGTCGGCGGCGTCGGCGAACTGTATCTGTCCGGCATCCAGCTGGCCCGCGGCTATCCGTTCCGCCCCGATCTGACCGCCGACCGGTTCGTCGCGAACCCCTACGGCACCGGCGAACGCATGTACCGCACCGGCGATCTGGTGTCCTGGCGCGCCGACGGGGCGCTGCGCTATCTCGGCCGCAGCGACTTCCAGGTCAAACTCCGCGGCCAGCGCATCGAACTCGGCGAGATCGAACACGCGCTGCGCGCCCACGAGCACGTCGCGCAGGCCGCGGTGCTCGTGCACCACGGCGCCGACGACCGGCTCGTCGGCTACGTCGTGCCCGCCGCCGGCGGCTCCGTCGACCCCGCCGCGGTGCTCACGTTCGCCGCCGGGCGCCTGCCCGACTACATGGTGCCCGCCCAGCTCACGGTGCTGGACCGGATGCCGGTGGGCCCCACCGGGAAACTGGACCGGCGCGCCCTGCCCGCCCCGGAACCGGTCACCCCCGCCGACCACACCGCCCCGCGCAGCACCGTCGAGGAACTGCTCGCCTCGATCTTCGCGGACCTGCTCGGCGTCGACCGGGTCGGGGTGCACGACAACTTCCTCGATCTCGGCGGCAATTCGCTGCTCGCGATGCGCCTGGCCGCGCGGATCTCCGCGGCACTTGGCACCGACATCGGGGTGCGCGACCTGTTCGACAGCCCCACCGTCGCGGCGCTGGCCGCCCGCCTCGAACTCGGCGACGACACCGCGCTGCGCCCGACCCGGCCGCCGCTGCAGCCGGTGGAACTGCCGGAGAGGATCCCGCTGTCCCCGGCGCAGCAGCGCATGTGGTTCATCAACCAGTTCGACACCGCCTCCCCGGCCTACAACATCGCCGTCGCGCTGCGGCTGACCGGCACCCTCGACGTGGCCGCGCTGCGGCACGCGCTCGCCGACGTGGCGCTGCGCCACGATTCGCTGCGCACCCGCTACCCGCTCACCGACGACGGGCCGACCCAGGTGGTGGTGCCGGCGACCGCGGCGCTGCCCGAGCTGACCGTCGCCGCCGTCACCGACCCGACCGACCCGATCCCCGACATCACCGCCGTGGTGTCCGCCGGTTTCGACGTGGCCGCCGAGGTCCCGGTGCGGCTGCGGCTGCTCACCGTCGACGAGCACGAACACATCCTGGTGCTCGTGGTGCACCACATCGCCGCGGACGGGTTCTCGATGCTGCCGCTGACCCGCGACGTCATCGCCGCCTACACGGCCCGCAGCGTCGGCGAGGCCCCGCAGTGGACGCCGCTGCCGGTGCAGTATCCCGACTACACGATGTGGCAGCACGCGGTGCTCGGCGACGACACCGACCCCGACTCGACCGCCGGGCGGCAGCTGGCGTTCTGGCGCGACACCCTCGACGAGGTACCCGAACTGCTGGAACTGCCGCTGGATCGGCCGCGGCCGGTGCAGCAGAGCCAGCGCGGCGCCCGCATCCCGTTCACCGTCGACGCCGACACCCACCGCGCGCTGACCACCCTGGCCCGCACCCACGACGCGTCGCTGTTCATGGTGGTGCACGCGGCGCTGTCGGTGCTGCTGGCGCGGCTGTCGTCGTCCACCGACATCGTGGTCGGCACGCCGGTGGCCGGCCGCGGCGACCGCGCCCTCGACGACATGGTCGGCATGTTCGTCAACACCGTGGTGCTGCGCACCGGCGTCGACGACCGGGAGTCGTTCACCGCGTTGCTCGAGCGGGTGCGCACCACCGACCTGTCCGCGTTCACGCACGCCGACATCCCGTTCGAGCGGCTCGTGGAGGTGCTCGATCCGCCCCGCTCGACCGCCTACTCGCCGCTGTTCCAGGTGCTGCTCGAGTTCCAGGACATCGAACGCCCCGAGGTGACCCTGCCCGGCCTGACCGCCACGGTGCTCGACCTCGAACCGGCCCTGTCGCACTTCGATCTGCAGCTGGCGATCGCCGAATCCACCGACGAGCACGGGCCGGCCGGGCTGCGGGCGGCGTTCACCTACGCCACCGACCTGTTCGATCCGGACACCGTCGTCTCCTTCGCCGACCGGTTCCGGCGGATCCTCACCGCG
Organism: Rhodococcus sp. NPDC003383; assembly: GCF_053589115.1. NCBI lineage: Bacteria > Bacillati > Actinomycetota > Actinomycetes > Mycobacteriales > Nocardiaceae > Rhodococcus > Rhodococcus sp. NPDC003383. The sequence continues at coordinate 51,050 of NZ_JBSFRG010000028.1, forward strand.
ATCGTCACCGCCCCGGACCGGCCGGTCGGCGACATCGAGATCGTCACCCCCACCGAGCTGGCGACCCTCGCCCCGGCGCGGGGCCTGCCGCCGGTGTCCCCGCAGCTGTGGCCGGAACTGCTGTCCTCGGTCGCCGCGATCGTCCCGGAGTCGGTGGCGTTGTCCTTCGAGGGCCGCACCGTCACCTACGGCGAACTCGACGCCTGGTCCAACCGCGTCGCGCGGGTGCTGATCGACGCCGGCGCCGGCCCGGAAACATTTGTCGCCCTGGGTATCTCCCGGTCCATCGAGTCGGTCGCCGCGGTGTGGGCGGTCACCAAGTCCGGGGCCGCGTTCGTGCCCGTCGACCCGACCTATCCGGCCGAGCGGATCGGCTACATGCTCACCGACTGCCGCGCCACCATCGGGTTGACCACCGCCGCGCACCGCGCCGCGCTGCCGGAGACGGTGCCGTGGCTGGTGCTCGACGACCCGCAGGTCCGCGCCCGCCTGGCCACCGTCTCCGCGGACCCGGTCACCGACGCCGACCGCCGCACCCCGCTGCACTTCGACCACCCCGCCTACCTGATCTACACCTCCGGCTCCACCGGCCGACCCAAGGGCGTCGTCGTCGCGCACCGCGGCCTGACCAACCTCAACGCCGAAGTGCGGCAACACTTCTCCATCACGCACGGGGCGCGGGTGTCGCATCTGGCCTCGCCCAGTTTCGACGCGTCGATCTTCGAGCTGACCAAGGCGTTCTGCGCCGGCGCGACGCTGGTGATCGTCCCGCCCACCGTGTACGGCGGCGACGAACTGGCCCGCATCCTGCGCGACGAACACGTCACCCACGCGTTCATCACCCCGACCGCGCTCGCCTCGCTCGACCCGGCCGGGCTCGACCACCTGGACGTGCTCGTCGTCGCGGGGGAGGCGTGCCCACCGGAACTGGTGGCACGCTGGGCCCCGAACCGGCACATGTACAACGGCTACGGGCCGTCCGAGGCGACCATCGAAACCAGCGTCAGCCCCGACATGCACCCCGGGGAAACCGTCACCGTCGGCCGCCCGGCCATCGGCTTCCACGAGGTGATCCTCGACGACCGGCTGCGTCCGGTCCCGGTCGGGGTGGCCGGCGAACTCTACATCGCCGGCCCCGGGGTGGCCCGCGGCTACCACCGCCGCCCGGACCTGACCGCCGCCCGGTTCGTCGCCGACCCCTACGGCCGCCCCGGGGAACGGATGTACCGCACCGGCGACGTGGTGCGCTGGCGCGCCGACGGCACCGTCGAATACCTCGGCCGCACCGACTTCCAGGTCAAGGTCCGCGGCTTCCGCATCGAACTCGGCGAGATCGACGCCGCGCTCGCCGCCCACCCGGACGTGACCTTCGCGGTCACCCTCGGCCACACCGCCCCCTCCGGCGACACCGCGCTGGTGTCCTACGTGCTGCCCGACATCGGCCGCACCGTCGACACCGCCGCCCTGCGCGTCCACGCCGCCGGCCGGCTGCCCGCCCACATGGTGCCCGCCGCGATCGTGGTGCTCGACGAGATCCCGCTGACCCCGGTCGGCAAACTCGACCGGCGCGCCCTACCGATACCGGACCTGACCGTCGGGGGCGGCGACTACCACCCGCCGAGCTCCGAGCTCGAGGCGACCATCGCCGAACTCGTCGCCGAGGTGCTCGGCCACGAGCGGGTCTCCGTCGACGACAGCTTCTTCGACATCGGCGGCAACTCGCTGCTCGCCACCCGGGTGCTGGCCCGCATCAACACCGCGCTCGGCACCGACGCCGGGGTCCGCGCACTGTTCGAGGCCCCGACCGTGCGGGCGCTGGCCGCCCGCATCCTCGACGACCACGGCGGCAGCACCCGCATCCCGCTCACCGCGGGGCAGCGGCCGGAGCAGCTCCCGCTGTCCCCGGCGCAGCAGCGCATGTGGTTCGTCAACCAGTTCGACCCCACCTCCGCGGCCTACAACATTCCCCTCGCCATCCGGCTGACCGGGCGGCTGGACACCGCGGCGCTGACCACCGCCGTGCACGACGTGCTGACCCGCCACGAAAGCCTGCGCACCTGGTATCCGGCCGACGCCGGCGGCCCGGTGCAGCGGATCGCGCCGCCGGAGCGGGCCATGCCGGACCTGCAGCCGATCCCCATCGCCGCGGCCGACCTGCCGGACCGGATCTTCGCCACCATCACCGCCGGTTTCGACGTCGCCACCGAGGTCCCGCTGCGCGCCGCCCTGTTCACCCCCGGCCCGGACGAGCACGTGCTCGTGCTGGTCGTGCACCACATCGCCGCCGACGGCGCCTCCATGGCGCCGCTGGCCCGCGACGTGATGACCGCCTACCTGGCCCGCAGCAGCGGCAGCGCCCCCGCGTGGGAACCGCTGCCGGTGCAGTACGCCGACTACGCCCTGTGGCAGCGGGAGCTGCTCGGCGACCTCGACGACCCGGACTCGCTGGCCGCCCGGCACCTCGAGCACTGGCGCCGCACCCTCGCCGGCGTCCCGGAGGTGCTGGCGCTGCCCACCGACCGGCCGCGGCCCGCGCAGCAGTCCTTCCACGGCGACACCGTGCACTTCACCGTCCCCGCCGAGGTGCACCGCCGCCTGCAGGACCTGGCCGCCCGGCACGGCGCGACCCTGTTCATGACCGTGCACGCCGCCCTGTCGGTGCTGCTCGCCCGCGTCTCCGGCAGCGACGACATCACGATCGGCACCCCCATCGCCGGCCGCGGCCACCGCGCCCTCGACGACCTGGTCGGCATGTTCGTCAACACCCTGGTGCTGCGCACCCCGGTCACCGGCGCCCTGTCCTTCGCCGACCACCTCGAACGCACCCGCGAGGTCGACCTCGCCGCGTTCGGGCACACCGAGCTGCCGTTCGAGAAGCTCGTCGACGCGCTGGCCCCGGCCCGCGCCCTCGACCACACCCCGCTGTTCCAGGTGGTCCTGGAATTCCAGAACAACGAACGCCCCCACCTGGACCTGCCCGGCCTGACCGTCGAGGCCCTCGACGCCGACCCGCACGTCGCCAAGTTCGACCTGCAGCTGACGATCGGGGAGCAACCCACCACCGGGGTCGCCGAACCCGCGGGCCTGGACGCCGCGTTCACCTACGCCACCGCCCTGTTCGACGCCGACACCGTCACCGCGCTGGCGCAGCGGTTCCTGCGGCTGCTCGACGCGGTCACCACCGACCCGACCGTGCCCGTCGGCGACATCGACCTGCTCGAACCCGCCGAACACGAACCGGTCGTGCCCCCCGTCCCCGGCTCCGGGCCGACCCTGATGGGCCTGTTCGACCGGGCCGCCGCCACCACCCCCGACGCGGTCGCCGTCACCGGCGTCGACGGGCAGCTCACCTACCGGCAGCTGTCGAGCCACGTGCACCGGCTGGCCCGCGCGTTCGCCGCGCGCGGCGCCGCGCCGGGCACGCTCGTCGCGGTGGCGCTGCCGCGCACCACCCATCTGGTCGCGGTGCTGCTGGCCGTCCTCGACACCGGCGCCGCGTATCTGCCGGTCGACGTGGCGTATCCGCCGGAGCGGCTGGCGTTCATGTTCGACGACGCCCGGCCGGTGTGCGTGGTCACCACCAACGGATACCGGGAGTCGCTGCCGCGCACCGACATTCCCACGATCCTGCTGGACGACGCGATCATCGCCGCGGAGATCGCGGCGTTGCCGGACACCGCGCTGAGCGAGCGGGAACGCCGCGGCCCGCGCCGCCCCGACCACACCGCCTACGTCATCTACACCTCCGGCTCCACCGGCCGCCCCAAGGGCGTGATGGTGCCGCACCGCACCGTCGTGGCGCTGCTCGACGCCACCGCCCCGCGCTACCGGTTCGACCGGCACGACGTGTGGACGATGTTCCACTCCTACGCGTTCGACTTCTCGGTGTGGGAGATGTGGGGGGCACTGGCCTACGGCGGCCGGCTCGTCGTCGTCGACCACGACACCGCCCGCTCCCCGGACGCGTTCCTGGCGTTGCTGCGCCGCGAACACGTCACCGTGCTCAACCAGACCCCGACCGCGTTCTACCAGCTGGTCGAGGCGGATCGGGCCGCCGCCGACAGCGGCCTGTCGCTGCGCTGGGTGATCTTCGGCGGGGAGGCCCTGGATCTGGCGCAGCTCGAACGCTGGTACCGGCGGCACCCGGACACCGCGCCGACGCTGGTGAACATGTACGGCATCACCGAGACCACGGTGCACGTGACCGCGCTGCCGCTGGACCGGCGGTCCGCGGCCGCCGCCACCGCCAGCGTCATCGGCGACGCCGTGCCGGGGCTGCGGCTGCGCATCCTCGACGCCCGGCTGCATCCGGTGCCCGTCGGCGTGACCGGCGACCTGTACGTCGCCGGGGACCAGCTCGCCCACGGCTACCTGGGCCGCCCGGACCTGACCGCGGCCCGGTTCGTCGCCGACCCGTACGGCGCCCCCGGCACCCGCCTGTACCGCACCGGCGACCTGGCCCGCCGCACCCGCTCCGGCGACGTGGAGTACCTGGGCCGCAGCGACTTCCAGGTGCAGTGGCGCGGCTTCCGCATCGAACTCGGGGAGGTCGAGGCGGCGCTCATGCGGTGCCCGGGCATCGCCCGCGCGGTCGCGGTCGTGCACCACGACGACCGGGCCGGCACCGACACCACCACCGACCGGCTGGTCGGCTACGTGGTCCCGGAAACCGGCGTGGACGTCGACGTCGCGGCGACACTGGCGACGGTCGCGGCGGATCTGGCCGCGTACATGGTGCCCGCGACGCTGGTGGTGCTGGACGCGCTGCCGACCACCGCGACCGGCAAGCTGGATCGCCGCGCGCTGCCGGCCCCGGACTTCGCGGCGCTGTCGACCAGCACCCGCGCCCCGGCCGGGGAGATCGAAACCCGCCTCGTGGAGCTGTTCGCGCAGGTGCTCGGCGTGGACACCGTCGGCGTCGACGATTCGTTCTTCGCGCTCGGCGGCGACAGCATCATGTCGATCCAGCTGGTGTCCCGCGCCCGCGCCGCCGGCCTGGACTTCACCCCCCGCGACGTGTTCGAACACAAGACCCCGGCGGCGCTGGCGGCGGTGACCGCGCTCGGCGCCACCGCCGGCACCGCGCTGCCGGAGCTGCCCGGCGGCGGTCTCGGCGACGTCCCGGCCACCCCGATCGTGCGGTGGCTGCTCGACCGCGGCGGCAACCTGGACCGGTACGCGCAGGCGGCGCTGCTGCGGCTGCCGGCCGGTCTCGACCCGGACACCGTCACCACGGTGCTGCAGGCCGTGCTGGACAAGCACGACATGCTGCGCGCCCGCCTCGTGCCCGCCGTGGACGGCGACCCGGCCGGGGTGACGCTGCAGGTGCGGGCGCCCGGCAGCGTCGACGCCGCCGACCTGGTGCATCGGGTGCCGGTGACCTCCGCCGCCGACAGCGACGACTTCTTCGCGCTCGCCGGCGCCGAACTCGACGCCGCCGCGGACCGGCTCGATCCGGCCGGCGGGGTGCTGGTGCAGGCGGTGTGGTTCGACGCCACCGTCGGCGCCGGGCGGCTGCTGCTGGTGCTGCACCATCTGACCGTCGACGGGGTGTCCTGGCGGATCCTGGTGCCCGACCTGGCCGCGGCCTGGGTGGCGGCGCTGGATCCGGCGGCCCCGCCCCTGGAACCGGCCGCCGGCACCTCGATGCGGCGGTGGGCGCACGCCCTGGTGGAGGAGGCGCAGCGGCCCGAGCGCGTCGCCGAACTCGACTTCTGGCGCGGGGTGCTCGCCGGCGGCGACCCGCTGCTGGGGGAGCGGCCGCTGGATCCGGAACTCGACACCGCCGCGACCGTCACCACGCTGAGCACGGATCTGCCGACGTCGGTGACCGAGGCGCTGCTCACCACGGTGCCGCAGGCCTTCCACGGCACCGTCAACGACGCGCTGCTCACCGCGCTGGCGCTGGCGGTCACCGGGTGGCGGCAGGCCCGCACCGGGCCCGCGCCGGTGCTGGTGTCCGTCGAGGGGCACGGCCGCGACACCGCCGCGGTGCCCGGCGCCGACCTGTCCGGCACCGTCGGCTGGTTCACCACCATCCACCCGGTGCGCCTGGACGTCACCGGCCTGGACCTCGACGACGCGCTGCGCGGCGGGCCGGCCGCCGGCCGCGCCGTCAAGACCGTCAAGGAACAGCTCGCCGCGGTGCCCGGGCAGGGCCTCGGGTTCGGGCTGCTGCGCTACCTGAACCCGGACACCGCGCCCGCCCTGGCCGCGTACCCGGCGCCGCAGCTGAGTTTCAACTACCTGGGCCGGGTCACCGCCGGCGTCGACACCGGCGGCGACGCCCCGTGGCTGCCGGTCACCGGCTTCGATCGTGCCGGGGCGCAGAGCCCGGACATGCCCGCCCCCGCCGTCGTGGACATCAACGCGGTCACCGTCGACACCCCCGACGGCCCGGTGCTGCGCGCCCACTGGTCGTTCCCGGCCGGGCTGCTCGACACCGCGACCGTCACCGCCCTGACCGCGGCGTGGACCCGGGCGGCGACCGCGCTGGCCGATCACGTGCGCGACCCGCACGCCGGCGGGCTGACCCCGTCGGATCTGCCGCTGGTGCGGCTGGACCAGGACACCGTCGAACGGCTCGAGCAGCGCTACGGCCCGCTCGAGACGGTGTGGCCGCCGGCGCCGCTGCAGACCGGGCTGCTGTTCCACGCGCTGCTCGCCGGTCAGGGCGCCGACGCCGCCGCCGACGCGTACATGGTGCAACTGTGCTTCGAGCTGCGCGGCACCGTCGACCCGGACCGGTTGCGCCGCGCCGCCACCCGGCTGCTCGGGCGGCACCCGAATCTGCGGGCCGCGTTCACCGGCGACGGCACCGGCGGGTTCGTGCAGGTGATCCCGGCGCACGTCGAACTGCCGTGGACGGTGCTGGACGTCTCCGGGCACGACGACCCCGACGGCGACGCCGACCGGATCCTCGCCACCGACCGGCGCACCCGCTTCGACACCGCCACCGCGCCGCTGCTGCGCGGCACCGTGATCCGCACCGGCGCCGACCGGTACCGGCTGGCGTTGACGAACCACCACATCCTGCTCGACGGCTGGTCCACCCCGCTGCTGGTGCGGGAGCTGCTGGTGCTGTACGCCACCGACGGCGACACCACCGCACTGGACCGGCCGCACAGCTACGGCGACTACCTCGCCTGGCTCGCCGGCCGCGACGTCGAGGGCTCGCTCGAGGCCTGGACCCGGGCCCTGGCCGGGGTCGAGGACGCGACGCTGCTGGCCCCCGAGCACCGCACCGGCGCCACCGACGCCGTCTCCGAGGACCTGCTCGTCGACCTGACCGCGGACCTGTCGGACCGGCTCGAGACGGTCGCCGCGCGCCGCGGCATCACCCTCAACACCCTGGTGCAGACCGCGTGGGGTCTGGTGCTCGGCGCGTTGACCGGCCGCACCGACGTGGTGTTCGGCGCGACCGTCTCCGGCCGGCCCCCGCAGGTGCCCGGCGTCGAAACGATGGTGGGCCTGTTCATCAACACGGTGCCGGTGCGCATCACCGCGGCGCCGGGCGAGACGATCGGGGCGCTGCTGGACCGGGTGCAGGCCGAGCAGGCCGCCCTGTTCGACCACCACCACGTGCGGCTGAGCACCCTCGAGCAGCGGGTCGGGGCCGCCGCCCGCTTCGACACGCTGACGGTGTTCGAGTCCTACCCGGTCGACTCCGCCGGGCTGACCTCCGACACCGACATCGCCGGGATGCGGGTCGCCGACATCACCGGCCACGACGCGGCGCACTATCCGCTGAGCATCGTCGCGCACAGCGACGCGACGCTGCACCTGAAGATGAAGTACCTGCCGGAACTGTTCGACCGGGACGCGGTCACCACCATCGCGCACCGCATCGAACGGGTCCTCGAGATCCTCGCCGGCGATCCGGACACCCGGGTCGCGGCGGTGCGGGTGCTCACCGCCGCCGAACACGCCGCGCTGGCCCCGGTCCGCGGCCCCGCCGGCGGCACCACCCGCACCCTGCCGGAGTTGTTCGCCGCGACCGCGGCCGCGCACCCGGACGCGATCGCGGTCACCGCCGGGGACCGGCAGCTGACCTACCGGGACCTCGACGAATGGTCCACCCGCGCCGCGCGGGTGCTGCTCGATCACGGGGTGGGCCCGGAAACGTTCGTGGCCCTGGGCATCGCCCGGTCCCTCGAGTCGGTGGCCGCGATGTGGGCGATCACCAAGACGGGCGCGGCGTTCGTGCCGGTCGACCCGAACTATCCGCCGGAGCGCATCGCGTTCGTGCTCGACGACTGCGGCGCCACCGTCGGGGTGACCACCACAGCGCACCGCGACCGGCTGCCCGAGGCGGTGCCGTGGCTGATGCTCGACGATCCCGCGCTCGCCGCGCGGATCGCCACCGCCCCCGCCGACCCGGTCACCGACGCCGACCGGCCGGCGACGCTGCGGCTCGACCATCCCGCCTACCTGATCTACACCTCCGGCTCCACCGGCCGACCCAAGGGCGTGGTGACCACCCACCGCAGCCTGGAGAACTTCGCGATCGACCAGCGGCGCCGCTTCGCGACCGGCCCGGGGTCGCGGGTCATGCACTTCTCGTCGCCGAGTTTCGACGCGTCGATCTTCGAGTACCTGGGCGCGTTCGGGTCCGGCGCCACCCTGGTGGTGGTGCCCCCGACCGTGTACGGCGGCGACGAACTGGCCCGGGTGCTGCGCGAGCAGCAGGTCACCCACGGGTTCATCACCCCGGCGGCGCTGGCGTCGCTGCGGCCCGCCGACATCCCCGACTTCGTCGATCTCGCCGTCGGCGGCGAGGCCTGGCAGCCCGAGCTGCGCGACGCGTGGGCGCCGGGCCGGCGGCTGGTCAACGCGTACGGGCCGACCGAGACGACGATCATGGCGGCGATCAGCGACCCGATGAGCGTCGACGGCCCCCTCACCCTCGGCGGCCCGCTGCCCGGGGTGCACGCGGTGATCCTCGACCGGGCGCTGCGCCCGGTGCCGGTCGGGGTGCCCGGCGAGCTGTACCTGGCCGGGTGGGGCCTGGCCCGTGGCTATCACGCCCGCCCGGACCTGACCGCCGCCCGGTTCGTCGCCGACCCCTACGGGCAGCCGGGTGAGCGGATGTACCGCACCGGCGACATCGCCCGCTGGACCGAGGCGCGGGAACTCGAGTACGTGGGCCGCTCCGACTTCCAGGTGAAGGTCCGCGGGTTCCGCATCGAACTCGGCGAGATCGACGCGGCGCTGACCGCCCACCCGGATGTGTCCTTCGCGGTGACCCTCGGGCACACCGCCGCGTCCGGCGACACCGTCCTGGTCGCGTACGTGCTGCCCGAACCCGGCCGCACCGTCGACGCCGACACCCTGAAAACCCACGTGGGCGAGCTGCTTCCCGCGCACATGGTGCCCGCCGGTGTGGTCGCCCTCGACGAGCTGCCGCTGACCCCGGTCGGCAAGCTCGACCGCCGCGCCCTGCCGGTGCCGGACCTGACCGCGACCGACGGCTCCTACCAGGCGCCGGCCACCGACCTGGAGACGATCGTCGCCGCGGAACTGGCCGCGGTGCTCGGCACCGACCGGATCTCGGTGACCGACAGCTTCTTCGACATCGGCGGCAACTCGCTGATCGCGACCCGCGCGGTCGCGCGCCTCGGCGCCACCCTCGGCACCGACATCCCGGTGCGCGCCCTGTTCGAGAACCCGACCGTGCGGGCCCTGGCCGCGCACCTGGCCGACATCGGCGCCGCCCCGGCCGCCGGGGCGCTGGTGCCGCAGCCGCGCCCGGACCGCATCCCGCTGTCCCCGGCGCAGCAGCGCATGTGGTTCATCAACCAGTTCGACACCGCCTCGGCGGCCTACAACATTCCGCTCGGGATCCGGCTGAGCGGGCACCTGTCGGTCGCCGCGCTCGGGGCGGCGTTGCACGACGTGCTCGGCCGGCACGAGAGCCTGCGCACCGTCTACCCGGCCGGGCCGCACGGCCCGAGCCAGCGCATCCTCGCCGCCGACGACGTGCCGCTGAACCTGGACGTGGTCACCACCGACGAACAGGACGCGCTGGACCGGATCCGCGAGTTCGTCGCCACCGGCTTCGACGTCACCGTCGATGTGCCGCTGCGGGCCCGGCTGTTCGCCGTCGGCCGCGACGAGCACATCGCGGTGCTGGTGGTCCACCACATCGCCGCCGACGGGGCGTCCGCCGAGCCGCTGGCCCGCGACCTGATCACCGCCTACCACGCCCGCACCCGCGGGGAGCGGCCCGCGTGGCAGCCGCTGCCGGTGCAGTACGCCGACTACGCGCTGTGGCAGAACGAGCGGCTCGGCGACGCCGGCGATCCCACCTCCCGCGCCGCCGCGCAGCTCGCGCACTGGCGCCGTGCCTTGGCGGGCCTGCCGGACGTGCTGACCCTGCCCACCGACCGGCCGCGCCCGCCGCAGCAGTCCTTCCGCGGCGACATCGTCCGGTTCCACATCGACGCCGAGCTGCAGGCGCGGCTGCAGCGGCTCGCCGCCGGCCGCGACACCACCTTGTTCATGGCGGTGCACGCCGCCCTGTCGGTGCTGCTGGCGCGGCTGTCCGGCAGCGACGACATCGCCGTCGGCACCCCGATCGCCGGCCGCGGCGACCGGGCCCTCGACGATCTGGTCGGCATGTTCGTCAACACCCTGGTGCTGCGCACCCGGGTGCCCGGCCGGCTCGGGTTCGCGGAGCTGCTCGGCCGGGTCACCGCCGCCGACCTGGACGCGTTCGCGCACGCGGACGTGCCGTTCGAACGGGTCGTGGAGGAAGTGGACCCGGTCCGCTCGACCGCGCACTCGCCGCTGTTCCAGGTGTCCATCGAGTTCCAGAACAACGCCCGCCCCAGCCTGGAACTGCCGCACCTGACCGTCACCGGGCTGCAGCTGGATCCGACGGTGTGCAACTTCGACCTGGAACTGCTGCTCGCCGAAACCGACACCGGCGGACTGGATGCGGCGTTCGTGTACGCCACCGACCTGTTCGACGCCTCCACCGTCGCCGGGTTCGCGGACCGGTTCGTGCGGCTGCTCGACGCGCTCACCACCGACCCGGACCGGCCCGTCGGCGACATCGACCTGGTCACCGCCGACGAGACCCGCGCGTTGGTGCCGGCGTACGGCCCGGCCGGGGTGGGCACCGGGCTGTGGACCGAGCTGCTGGATGCGGCCGTGGCCGCCGCCCCGGATTCGGTCGCGGTCGTCGACGGGGACCGCACCGTCACCTACCGCGACCTCGACGCCGCCGCGAACCGGCTGGCGCGAATGCTGCTCGACCGCGGCGCCGGACCCGACCGGGTCGTCGCGCTCGCGTTGACCCGCTCGATCGAGTCGGTCACCGCGGTGTGGGCGGTCATCCGCTCGGGGGCCGCGTTCGTGCCGGTGGATCCGGCCTATCCGACCGACCGGATCGCCTACATGCTCGACGACAGCGCGGCCCGGCTCGGGATCACCACCGCCGCGCACCGCGGCACGCTGCCGCGCGGCGTCGGGTGGATCGTGCTCGACGATCCGGACACCGCCGGCGAGCTCGCGGCCCGGCCCGCCGCGGCCGTCACCGACCGTGACCGGCCGGCGACGCTGCGCCCGGACCACCCGGCCTATCTCATCTACACCTCCGGCTCCACCGGCCGCCCGAAGGGGGTGACCGTCACCCACCGGGGCCTGGCGGACCTGGCCGCCGAGGAACGCGAGCACCTGCAGGTCGACCCGGCCGGCCGGGTCTCGCACCTGGCGTCGCCGAGCTTCGACGCGTCGGTGTTCGAGCAGATGATGGCGCTGTCGGCGGCCGCGACCCTGGTGATCGTCCCGCCGGAGGTGTACGGCGGGGAGGACCTGGCCGCGGTGCTCGACACCCACCGGGTCACGCACAGTTTCATCACCCCGACCGCGCTGGCGTCGCTGGATCCGGCCGCGGTGCCGGCGCTGCGGGTGCTGCTGGTCGCCGGGGAGGCCTGCCCGCCGGAGCTGGTGGCCCGCTGGGCGCCGGGCCGGCGCGTCATCGACGCCTACGGGCCGACGGAAGCGACGATCATGACCTCGCTGAGTGCGCCGCTGGCCGCCGGGGACCCGGTCACCATCGGCCGGCCCACCCGCGGGTTCCGGGCGCTGGTGCTCGACGCGCGGCTGCGGCCGGTGCCGGTCGGGGTGGCCGGGGAACTGTACGTGGCCGGGCCGGGCCTGGCCCGCGGCTACCACGCCCGCCCGGATCTGACCGCGGCCCGGTTCGTCGCCGACCCGCACGTGCCGGGGCAGCGGATGTACCGCACCGGCGACATCGTCCGCTGGACGCACGAGCGGGACCTCGAGTACGTGGGCCGCTCCGACTTCCAGGTCAAGGTGCGCGGGTTCCGCATCGAACTCGGCGAGATCGACGCCGCGCTCGGCAGCCACGAGCAGGTGGTCTTCGCGCACACCGTCGGGCACACCGCCCCGTCCGGGCAGACCGTGCTCGTCTCCTACGTGCGCTGCGCCCCGGACAGTGCACCCGACCCCGCCGAACTTAAAGCCCATGTGGCGCAGCAGCTTCCGTTGCACATGGTGCCGACGGCGGTGATCGTGCTCGACGAGATCCCGCTCACCCCGGCCGGCAAACTCGACCGCCGGGCGCTGCCGGCCCCGGACTTCGGGACCTTCACCGGCCGCTACCGGGCCCCGGAGAACGAGCTCGAACGCATCGTCGCCGAGGTCTTCGCCGAGCACCTCGGCCTGGAGCGGGTGTCGGTCGACGACGGGTTCTTCGACCTGGGCGGCACCTCGCTGCTGGCCACCCGCATGCTGCCGGCGCTCGGGGAACGCCTGGGCCGGCGGGTGCCGCTGCAGGCGATCTTCGTGCACCCGACCGCGGCGGACCTGGCCGCGCACCTGACCGAACCGGGCGAACCGGCGACCGTCGACGACGCGCTGCGGGTGCTGGTGCAGCTGCGCGAGGGCACCGGCCCGGCGCTGTTCTGCGTGCATCCGGCGGCCGGCCTGTCCTGGGCCTACGCCCCGCTCGCGCAGCGCCTGGACGGGCACCGGCCGGTGTACGGGCTGCAGCTGCCGACGCTGAGCGGGGAGGGACGCACCGACACCATCCGGGCGCTCGCCCACCGGTACGTGCAGGAGATCCGGCGGGTACAGCCGCACGGGCCGTACCACCTGCTGGGCTGGTCCCTCGGCGGGGTCATCGCGCACGCCGTCGCGGTGGAACTGCGCCGCGCCGGGGAGGTCGTCGACACCCTCGCGCTGCTCGACAGCCACCTCGCGACCCCCGGCGGCGCCCCGGCGGTCGGGGTCAAGGACATGCTCCGCGACCTCGGTGTGTCGGTCAACGGCGGCCCCGAACCGAGCTTCGAGCGGGCCGCGGCGATCCTCGACGAGTCGCTCGGCGGCAGCACCGGCCTGACCGCCGCGCATCTCGAGCGCATCCACTCCGGATCGACCGAGGCGTCCCGCGCGGCCCGGCGGCATTCCCCGGACACCTTCGACGGGGACGTACTGTTCTTCACCGCGAGCCGGTCGGCGGCGTCGATCCCCGCGGTCGCCGCCTGGCACAACGTGGTCTCCGGGGAGATCCACCAGTACCGCCTCGACTGCGAGCACCACGAGATGGTCTCGCCGCGGGCGGTGGAGACGATCGTCGCGGTGCTCGCGGCCCGGCTCGAGGAGAGCGACAGCGCGTTCCGGCACTGGGGTCGCGGCGAGGTCGGCACCCCGCGGCGCTGACGCGGGGCGCCGACGCGCCGGTGTGCCTTTGTGGCGGTGGGAGCCGCCATTTCGGCACACCGGCGCGTCAGCGCACCACCGCTGCGGCGAGGTTGTCGGCGATCTGCTCGTGCGTCAGGTGCCGCGCCGGGGACAACAGCTCGGCGTAGATCGCCGCGACGATGAACTCGACGGCCGCCGCGGGCTCGGGGTGCAGGTGCGGCGCCAGCGCGGAGCCGGCCACGTGGGTCAGGGCCCGGTCGGTGACGATGTCGACCAGGGTCCGGGAGTCGCCGCGCCGGATCAGCCACGGCACCAGCACCGAGCCGTCGATGCGCAGCGCCGCCTGCAGTGGGGCGTTGCGCGCCAGATGCTCGAGCACGTCCCGCACCAGGGCACGGACGGTGGCGCGCGGGTCGTCGACGACGTCGACGCGGCCGCGCACCACCTCCTCGAGCGCGCCGAGTTCGGCGTCGATCAGCGCCTCGACGAGGGCGTTGCGGGACGGGAAGCGCCGGTACATCGTGGCGCGGCTGATGTGCGCCTCGCGGGCGACGGCGACCAGGGTCAGCGCCGCAATTCCCTTGCGTTGCACGAAGGATCGCGCGGCGGCCAGCACATCGTCGGGGGACACCGGGTCATCCTAGCGACCCCCGCTGTGATGAAACACTATTGAAGAAAGTGTTTCAGGGTGAGACATTTCCTCCATGACTGTTTCACCGGGTTCCGGGGTCCACGACCGCACCGCACCGCTCGGCAGCTCCCCGTGGGATTCCCTGCACCACGAACACGACTACACCGTCGACGAGATCACCGGCCGCATCCCCGACGGGCTGCGCGGCACCCTCTACCGCATCGGACCGGGACGCCTCGACGTCGCCGGCCACCCGGTCGAGCACATCTTCGACGGCGACGGCATGATCTCGCGCCTGCACATCGGCGACGACGAGATCCGCTTCCGCAACCGCTACGTGCGCACCCGCAGCTACCGGCGCAGCAACCGCACCGCGGAGATGCCCCGCGGATTCGGCACCCCCCGCCGCGGCGGGCCGCTCGCCAACGCCCTGCGCTTCCCGGCGAACATGGCCAACACCAACGCGATCCGGCACGGCGACCGCCTCTACGCGCTGTGGGAGGGCGGCAAACCGCATGCCCTCGACCCGGCCACCCTCGACACCCTCGGCATCGAGGACTTCGGCGGCCGCCTCAAACGGCTCGGCGCCTTCTCCGCGCACCCCAAGATCGATCCGCGCACCGGGGACCTCTACAACTTCGGCCTCGACTTCTACCCGCGGCCGCTGATCCGCTGCTACCGCCGCACCCCGCGCGGCGCGTTCACCGAGATCGCCGCGTTCCCCATCCCGAAACCGGCGTTCGTGCACGACTTCGCGCTCACCGCACGCCACCTGGTGTTCGTCGTCGATCCGCTGATCGTGGCCCGCCCGGTGTCGATGCTGCTCGGGCTGCGCCCGATGGACCACGCCCTGACGTTCGCGCCGGAGAAGGGCACCACCGTGGTGCTGGTGCCGCGCGACGGCGGCCGGCCCGTGCAGATCGAACAGGACGCGCTGTTCCACTTCCACGTCACCAACGCCTACGAGGACGACGACACCACCACGGTCGTCGACCTGGTCGCCCACGATCCCACGCAAAGCTGGGAACACTGGAACGGGCACCTGCGCGACTACCGCGGCAACGCCGGACCCGCCTTCGGCGGCATCCTCACCCGCCTGCGCATCGACCGGCGCGGCCGCCGCATCACCCGCGAGGTCCTCGGCGACCGCGGCTGCGAATTCCCGCAGCTCGACCCGCGGCGCACCACCACCGCGCACCGCCACACCTACCTGGCCGAGGCCTCGGTCCGCGGCGGCGACCCCGATTCCGTCGCCACCGTCGAACACACCACCGGCACCATCCGGCGCTTCGTCGGCGACCCCGGCGACACGGTGTGCGAGCCGCTGTTCGCGCCCGCCTCGGACACCGAGGGCGACGGGTGGCTGCTCACCGTCCAGCACAGCGCCGCCGAGCGCCGGTCCCGGGTGCTGATCCTGCCCGCCGAGCGTCCCGACGCCGGCCCGGTCGCGACCCTCGGGTTGCGCCACCACGTGCCGATGCCCTTCCACGGCACCTTCACACCGCGCTGACCGTGCCGGGTTCGCGGACCGCCGCCGCGGGTAGCCGCATCACACGGACGAGCGTGTGCGCGGCGGATCCGCGCGGCGGGAACGAACGGAGACGGGCGTGAAGATCGGATACAAACTGTTCGCCGAGGCGTATTCACCGACCGAGCTGGTGCGCCAGGCGGTGCGCGCCGAGGAGGCCGGCTTCGACTTCGTCGAGATCAGCGACCACTACCACCCGTGGCTGCACGACCAGAACCATTCGGGCTTCGCCTGGTCGATCCTCGGCTCGATCGCCGCGAAGACCTCCACCCTCGGGTTGGCCACCGGCGTGACCTGCCCGTTCCTGCGCTACCACCCGGCGATCATCGCGCAGGCCGCGGCCACCACGGCGCTGCTGTCCGACGGCCGGTTCGTGCTGGGCCTGGGCAGCGGCGAAAACCTCAACGAACACGTGGTGGCGCGCGGCTGGCCGGCCGCCGCGACCCGGACGCAGATGCTCCGCGAATCGATCGAAGTGATCCGGTTGTTGTGGAGCGGCGGCTACCACAGTTACGACGGCCGCCACATCCGGCTCGAGGACGCGCGGGTGTTCGACCTGCCCGACGAGCTGCCGCCGATCGTGGTCGCCGGGTCGGGCGGTCCGGCGGTGACGACCGCCGCCGAACTCGGCGACGGCCTGTTCGCGACGGAAGCCGACCCCGAGCTGATCGCCGCGTACCGGCAGGCCGGGGGCACCGGGCCGCGCTACGGCGAGGTGTCCCTGGCGTGGGCGCCGACGGAGGAGGCGGCGCTGGCGTCGGCGCACAGGCTGTTCCGGTTCTCGGCGGCCGGGTGGAAGGTGCAGGCCGAGTTGCCGAATCCGGTGAACTTCGAGGCGGCCGCCTCGACGGTCCGTGAGTCGGACCTCGCCGACAGCTTCGGGTACGGCCCCGACCCCGACCGTCACCTGGAGACGATCCGCGGCTACGCGGACGCCGGGTTCGACCACCTGGCGCTGGTGAACGCCGGGCCGGACGTCGACGGGTTCTTCCGGTTCTACGCGGACGAGCTGCGACCGGCCCTCGCCACGTCCTGAGCCGGTCACCGGCCGACCTGCCGGGCAGCGCGCCTCTAGATATGAACCACACACATGAACTTACATGTGGTTTATGAATTGGAATTATGTGACGGTGGCCTCTTCACTGGAGGCATGACCACCAGCCCCCCGCGCTCCGACCTCGACCTGTTCGCCGACGAGATCCTCACCGACCCCTATCCCACCTTCGCCGAACTGCGGGAACTCGGCCCGGTGGTGTACCTGCCCGCCCACGACCTCTACGCCCTGACCCGCTACGACGTCATCCGCGGCGCCCTCGCCGACACCGCGACGTTCTCCTCCCGCAGCATCGCCTTCAACCCGGCCGCAAACGAGGCCCTCCAGGGCACCTCCCTGGCATCAGACCCACCGATCCACACCGAACTGCGCGCCACCCTCACCGAGAACCTCTCGCCGCGGGCCCTGCGCGGCCTCAAGTCCACCATCGAGACCAAGGCCGACGCGCTCGTCGCCGACCTGGTGGAAAAGGGCTCGTTCGAAGCCATCGACGCCCTCGCCCGCGCCTTCCCGCTCGAGATCGTCGCCGACCTCATCGGCTTCACCGGCGAGGTCCGCGCCAACATGCTCCGCTGGGGCCAGGCCGCCATGGAGGTCCTCGGCCCCATGAACCAGCGCACCGCCGAGAACTTCCCCATCGCCGGTGAGCTGTACGCGTGGTGCTCGCAGGTGCAGGCCGAGGATCTGACCCCCGGCTCGGTCGGCCGCGGCATCTTCGACGCCGAGGCGCGCGGCGCCGTCCCCGCCGGCAGCGCCGGGCACATCATCCACCAGTATCTCGGCGCCGGGGTGGACACCACCATCGCCTCGATCGGCAACCTGATCGCCCTGTTCGCGGCGTTCCCCGACCAGTTCGACCTCGTGCGCGCCGACCCGACGCTGGTGCCGGCCGCGTTCGCGGAGGTGCTGCGCTACTGGGCGCCGCTGCACGCCTGGGGCCGCGCGGTCACCCGCGACGTCGAGATCGACGGCTACCTGATCCCGGCCGGGGCGCAGGCGGCGGTGCTGCTCGGCGCCGGCAACCGCGACCCGCGCCACTACGACGAGCCGGACACCTTCCGGGTCGAACGCAACCCGGTCGACCACCTGTCCTTCGGGTACGGCCCGCACGGCTGCGCCGGGCAGGGACTGGCCCGGCTCGAGGCGCACGCGGTCATCGCCGCCCTGGCCAAGCACGCCCGCCGCCTGGTCGCCGCCGACCCGATCCGGCTGCCCAGCAACACCACCCGCTCCATCGACGCACTCGAGATCCTGGAGGTTGTCCCGTCATGAAGATCACCCTCGACCGCCCCCGCTGCGAAGGCCACGGACTGTGCGAGGAGGCCGCACCCGAGCTGATGCACCTCGACGACGACGGTGAGCTGATCCTCGACGTCGAGGATCTCGACGACGGCGACCCGCGGGCCGCCACCGCCGGTGCCGCCGTGCGCGTGTGCCCCGTCGCCGCCCTCAAACTCGCATGAGTGCCGCACAGACCCCGGGGATGCACCGGATCGTCGTGGTCGGCAACGGCATCGCCGGGCAGACCGCCTGCGACAGCCTGCGCACCGCCGGGTTCTACGGGGAGCTCACCGTCGTCGGTGACGAACCGGTGCCCGCCTACTCGCGGCCGGCGCTGTCGAAGGCGCTGCTCACCGACGGCGGCTCGCACGAGCTCGCCGCCCCCGCGCACGGCGCCACCGAGCTGCTCGGCGTCGCCGCGGTGGGCCTGGACGTCGCCGCCCGGACGGTGCGGCTCGACGACGGGCGCGACCTGCCCTTCGACGGGCTCGTGATCGCCACCGGCACCCGGGCCCGCCGGCTCGGCCGGGACGCGCTGGTGCTGCGCACCCTCGACGACGCGCTGCTGCTGCGCGACCGGCTCGCGGAGCGTCCGTCGGTGGCGGTCGTCGGCGCCGGCCCGCTCGGCATGGAGGTCGCGTCCGCGGCCGTGCAGGCCGGCTGCGAGGTCACCGTCGTCGCCGACACCGCACCGATGCGCCCGCAGTTCGGTGGGTACCTGTCCGAGGTGTTCACCACCGCCGCGACCGCCGCCGGCGTGAAGATCGTCTACGGCACCGCCGCCGGCGTCGACGCCGGCGCGGTGACCCTCGACGACGGCACCCGCGTCACCGCGGAACTGGTGGTCGCCGCGATCGGGGACATCCCCAACGTCGAGTGGCTGCAGGACTCCGGGCTGCTCACCGACGGCCGCCTGGTCGCCGACGCCCGCGGCCGGGTCGCGCCGGGCATCGTCGCCGCCGGGGACGTCGCGCACCTGCCGGTCCGCGGGATCGTGCGCCGGATCCCGTTGTGGAACAGCGCGATCGATCAGGCCCGGGTCGCCGCGGTCGCTCTGCTGCGCGGGGACGACGCCCCCGAGTTCGATGCCGACCCGTACTTCTGGACCGAACAGTTCGGGCTGCATCTCAAGGCGATCGGGCATCTGCCGGTGGACGGGGACCCGACCTTCCTCGCCGGCGAGGATCCGCACGGGCCGGCGCTGCTGCACTGGCGGCATCCGGACGGCGCCGGGGTGGCGGTGGCGATCAACCACCGCATCCCGATTCCGCGGTTGCGGCGCGCCGCGGCCACCGGACAGCTCCCCGGCACGGTCCCGACGTCCGGCTAGATTCATGTGGGTGAATCCACCCCCGGAGCACCCCGCCGATCCCGACCTCGCGCGGCTGGCCGCGATCAACCTCAACCTGCTGGTCCCGCTGCTGGCGGTGCTCGAGGAACGCTCGGTCACCCGCGCCGCCGCGCGGGTCGGGATGACGCAACCGGCGATGAGCCACGCCCTGGGACGGATGCGCCGGTTGATCGGCGACGAGCTGGTGGTGCGGCAGGGGAGTGGGCTGGCGCTCACCCCCCGCGCTCTCGAGCTGATCGCGCCGCTGCGGGAGATGCTGCGGCAGACCGCGCGGGTGGTGAACTTCCCCCGCTTCGACCCGGCCCGGGACACCCGCACCATCACCCTGGCGATGACCAACAGCACCGCCTTCGTGGTCGGCCCGGAACTGACCCGGCTGATCGCGCAGCGCGCCCCGCACGCGACGGTGCGGCTGCGTACCTTCGTCGAGCCGCAGCCGGCCGATTTCACCGACGACGGCGTGGACGTGGTACTGGTGTCGGAGGCGTTCTCCGCGCCCTATCCGCGCGAGCGGCTCTACGAGAACCGGTGGGTGGTCGTCGCCCATCCCGACACCGCCCCGGACGCCTCGGCGCTCGAGCTGCTGGAGTCGGTGCCGCACACCACCTACGACGCGCGGCACCGCATCACGCCCTACGCGGCGCTGGACGCGGCCGGGGTGCCCTACGGGATCGGCCGGCTGGTCTCCGATTTCCTGCTGGTGCCGCACCTGGTGGGACGCGCCGGTGGGGTCGCGATCCACACCTACCGGGTCGCGATGCAGATGCGCCGCCAGATGCCGCTGCGCATCGAGGAATTCCCGCTGCCGGTGCCGCCCCTGGGCATCGACATGGTGTGGAATCCGCGCCTGGCCGACACCGAGTTCATCGCCTGGTTGCGCGAGATCCTGGTCACCGCCACCGATTTCGACGCCGGGCGCTGACGTGCGCTGACGCGCCGGTGTGTACTTGTGGCGCCTGGGACCGCCACAAGTACACACCGGCGGCGCAGCCGCCCGCTCAGTCCTCGGCGCCGAGCAGATAGCACCACGAGTCGGTCAGTTCCTCGAGGCAGATCTCGCGCGGGGTGCGCCAGCCGATGGAGAAGTAGCGCCGGGACATGTGTTCGAGCTGCCCGAAGGCGAGCACGCACCGGATCCGCCGGCGGTCCGGGTCCAGCCGGACGGCCTGGTTCAACCCTTCGGTCATGTCGGTGACCGCGTCCTCGAACCACTGCTCGGTCTTCGCGGCCACGACCGGGTCGTGCGCCGCCTGATAGGAGGCCGTCATGTAGGGCTTGATCTCGTCCCACTGGGTCAGTTTGCGGTCGAGCCACTGGCGGATCAGCGCGCGCGAACCGGACGCGACCACCGCGGTCAGCGACGGGTCGTCGGCCGCGGTGAGGATCGAGTCGACCTTGGTCAGCAGCGCGCTCATCACGTCGGCCTTCGACGAGAAGTGCAGGTAGAAGGTGGTGCGGGTGGAGCCCGCGGCGGTGGCGATGTCGTCGATGGTGGTGGCGGCGTAGCCCTTGGTGCCGAACAGTTCGAGCGCCTTGGTGAGGAAGAGCTCGTAGGTCATCTGCTTCTGCGCGGCACGGAGTGACATGAACAGGAATCCTAGCGGCGCACCCGCCTTACCGACGGGTACAGTGACGATTCGATTCGCAAAGTCATTTGACAGTGTGTAATCCGAATCCGTACTGTGACTCGCACCACGGACGTCTCCGTGCGACGTCGACGAAAGGAAGTGCCGATGACCGGCCCCGCGACCGCGACCCCCACCGTCCACACCGTTCTCGGCCCGGTTCCCGCCGACGAACTCGGTATCGTCGCCGTCCACGAGGCCCTGCTCTCGGTGCTGCCCGGCGCCCAGCACGCCTACGACATCGACTTCGACCGCGCCGAAATCTTCACCACGCTGCTCGGCAAGCTCCGCGAGTTCCGCGCCGCGGGCGGCGGCACCCTCGTCGACGCCACCGGCATGTTCCACGGCCGCGACGTGCCCCTCTACGAAAACCTCTCCCGCGCTTCCGGAGTGCACATCGTCGCCTCCACCGGCCTCGGCCCGGAGAACCTGCTCGGCGGCTACTTCCTCACCCCGCAGACCAACCCGCCCACCCCGTGGCCCGCGGAGAAGTTCGCCGACCTGTTCACCAAGGAGATCACCGAGGGCATGGTCGTGCCCCGCGTCGAGCGCCGCGGCCCCGCCGGCCTGGTCGCCACCGCCGCCAACCCGGACGGCATGACCGCCACCGAGGAGAGCCTGTTCCGCGGCGCCGCCCGCGCCGGCCGCGACACCGGCGTCGCCGTGTCGCTGCGCTACGGCAAGGACGCCGTCGCCGACCTCGACATCGCCCTCGACGAGAACCTGGCCGCCGACCGGATCGTCGTCGGCGGACTGGACCGCCGCGACGCCGTCACCGCCGGGATCCCCGCCGAGATCGCCCGCCGCGGCGCCTACCTCGCCCTCGACCACGTCGGCACCGAGGACGACGAGCACATCTCCGACACCGAACGCGCCGCCCTCGTCCGCGACCTCGTCGACGCCGGGCTCGGCCACCGGATCCTGTTGTCGTCCAACGCCACCGGCGTCGCGAAGGGACACCCCGCCCGGGACATCCCCTTCGGCCACGTGCTGACCGGCTTCGTGCCGCAGCTGACCGCGGCCGGCGTCGCCGACGACACCGTGCAGCGCATCCTCACCGCCAACCCGCAGCAACTGCTGGGCGTGCGCTGACCCGCGCGAGCGCCGACCACCCACCACCGAAGTCTTCGTCCCGAAGGGGAATTGTTGTGTCGAGAGTGAACACCGTCCTGGGTCCGATCGCGCCCGAGGAACTGGGCATCGTCGCCATCCACGAGCACATCGGGTACGGCATGCCCGGCTCCGAACTGGACACCCGCTGGTGGAAGACCCCCGAGGTCCGCTACGAGGAAACCGTCCCGAAGCTGCGCAAGTTCCACGAATACGGCGGCGGCACCTTCGTCGACGTCACCGGCATCTGCAACGGCCGCGACATCGACTACTACAAGTCACTGTCCGCCAAGACCGGCGTGCACATCGTCGCCTGCACCGGCTTCGTCGGCGGCGACACCGCCCTGCCGTTCTTCGAACGCGCCGACGTCGACTACCTGACCCGCCAGTTCGTGCACGAGATCACCGTCGGCATCGGCGACACCGGCAGCCGCGCCGGCGTCATCAAGGTCGGGGTCAGCCGCGGCGGCAAGATGACCGACCTCGACAAGCGCATCTACCGCGCCGCCGCCCGCGCCGCCCTCGAGACCGGCGTCCCGATCCTCACCCACCTCGCGATCGACGCCGAGAACGCCATCGCCATCTTCACCGAGGAAGGCCTGCCCCTGCACCGCGTGCTGTTCGGGCACGCCGACGACGGCGTCAACTCCGAGAAGACCCGCGACACCTGGATCGCCCAGCAGGGCGGCCGCGTCGGATTCGACACCTTCGGCTACGAAACCGAACTCGAGGACCCGCCGTTCTGGGCCCGCCCCCGCCAACAGCGCCTCGACCACTTCCTCCGCTTCCTGGGCGCCGGCCACCTCGATCAGGCCCTCGCCGGCGTCGACGCCAACTGCAGCCCACTCGGCTGGCCCGGCGTCAAGGGACACACCGTGAACTACCTGTTCGAAGACCTCATCCCGGACCTGCGCGAAGCCGGCCTCGACGACGCCACCATCACCAAGCTGTTCGTCGAGAACCCCGCCGACTTCCTCACCATCCAGGCCTGACCCCACACCTCCGGCGCATCGCCGCGCCCACCCAGAGAGAGACCCTCATGCAGTCCTCCGACCTGAAGAACCTCACCATCGCGATCGTCGGCGCAGGCTACGCCGGCGCCGCCGCCGCCAAGGCCCTGAGCCTGCTCGGCGCCGACGTCACCGTCTACGAACAGGCCACCGAGATCCGCGAGGTCGGCGCCGGCATCGGCCTGCGCCCGTCCAGCATGGAACGCTTCCGCGAGTGGGGGATCTTCGACGCCATCGCGAACGTCAGCTCCCCGAGTGACTACTTCGAGATCCTCACCGCCACCGACGATCCGATCATGAAGGACACCTGGCCCGCCCACGGCGACCAGAAGAACACCCACCTGATCCACCGCGGCGACTTCATCGACGCCCTCGTCGGTGTGCTGCCCGAGGGCATGGTCAAACTCGGCCACAAGCTCGAGACCATCACCGACCGCGGCGACAAGGCCGCCCTCACCTTCACCAACGGCACCACCGTCGAAGCCGACCTCGTCGTCGGCGCCGACGGCATCAAGTCCGTCGTCCGCCGGCAGCTGTTCAGCGAGCAGGAACCGGTGTTCTCCGGCGAACGCGCCTATCGCGCCGTCATCGACATCGCCGACGCACACGGCATGGTCACCGACGACAACCTGCGCATGTACATCGGCAAGGGCACCAAGGTGTACCTGCTGCCGCTGCGCCACCGCAACCAGGTCTCCTTCGACATCACCGCCCTGTGCCCCGACAGCAACTGGGCACCGCAGGTCAGCAAGGACGACATGCTCGCCACCGTCGACGGCTTCGACGAGCGCATCGTCGCGATCACCGCCGGCCTCGACATGGACAAGGTCAACGTCCGCGGCGTCTACGACATCGACCCCGTCGACACCTGGCACTCCGACTCCGTCGTCCTCGTCGGCGACGCCGCCCACTCCATGCTCCACCACCAGGGCCAGGGCGCGAACTCGGCGATCCTCGACGCCGGTGTCCTCGCCGACGCCCTCCGCGACGCCGACTCCGTCAAGGAGGCGCTCGCCCGGTACCAGGCCGAACGCAAGCCCGTCACCGACGAGCTGCAGCGCATCTCCCGGCAGGGCTGGACCGAGGACGAGGTCAGCGACGTCTTCCCGGGCCAGAAGCCGGCCTCCCAGCAGCCCGTCACCGAGGCACAGGCCTGACCCATGACGCTGCACCCCGAGATCGCGAAGATCCTCGCGACCCTGCCCGCCCCACCGCCCGGCCCCCTCGACCCGGCCGCCCTGCGCGCCGGTGAGGAAGCCCATGTGCCACCGCTCGCCGAGCGCCTGCCCCTGCACGCCGTCGAGGACACCACCGCCGACGGAGTGCCCGTCCGCATCTACACCCCCGATGCGGCCGACACCCACGGCATCGTCGTGTACTTCCACGGCGGCGCGTTCTTCCTCGGCAGCCTCGACACCCACGACCACGTCGCCCGCCACCTCGCGAAGGCCACCGGCTGCACGGTCGTGTCCGTCGGCTACCGCCGCGCCCCCGAAGCGGCGTTCCCCGCCGGCCTGGACGACTGCCTCACCATCGTCCGCTGGGTCGCCGACCACGGCGACGACCTGCACTGGAACGGCGACACCCTCGCCCTCGCCGGGGACTCCTCCGGCGGCACCTTCGTCGCCGCCGTCGCGGCCGCCGCCCACGACCAGGGCTTCGACCGCATCACCCACCAGATCCTGTACTACCCGTCGCTGGATCTGGACTTCGACGTCGACCGCTACCCATCCCTGCGCGAGAACGCCGAAGGCTACGGAGTCGAAACCGCCGGGCTGCCCGCCTTCAACTCCTTCTACTTCGCCAGCGGCGCCGACCCCGCCGACCCGCGCGTCTCACCGATCAAGCGCACCGACCTGACCGGGCTCCCGGCCGCGCTGATCGTCACCGCCGAATACGACCCGATGCGCGACGAAGGCGAACTCTACGGCGCGCGTCTCGCCGACGCCGGTGTGCCCGTGACGGTCCGCCGGTACGCGGGCGCCAACCACGGCTTCGTCCAGAACTTCGCGTGGATCCCCGAATTCGCGCAGGTCTTCGACGAGACCGCGGACTTCCTGCGGCAGGGCAAGTGACATGGCCGAGGTAAAGATCCACCCGATCGTGTCGCCGTGGGGCCGGTTCGGTCTCTACACGTTCTTCATCGACGCCGAACAGCCCGCGATCGTCGACACCGGCATCGCGTCGTCCCCGGCCGAGGGCATGGCCCCCGCGCTCGCGGCGCTCGGCCGCCGCATCGAGGACGTGCGCTGGATCCTGCTCACCCACGGCCACATCGACCACATCGGGGGAGCGCACGCCCTGTGGGAGGCGACCGGCCGCAAAGCCCAGGTCGTCATCCACGAGGCCGACGCCCACCTGCTGCGCTCGCGGCAGGCGCACGTCGACGAATACCTCGGGGCCCGCGGCAGATACCTGAAGGACCCGGACGGGGACGCCAAGGTGACCGCGGCCGCGCAGGCCGTCATCTCCGGCGAGATGGAACCGACGATGCTCGTGCGCGGCGGCGAAACCCTCTCGCTCGGCGGCGACGTCACCGTCTCGGTGCACTCGATCCCCGGGCACACCGCCGGATCCGTCGCGTACGTCGTCGACGGACAGAACGACGTGTTCGTCGGCGACGCCGTGCAGGTCCACGGCGCCGCCAACGGATTCCCCGGCTACGAGGACCCCGAGGCCTACCGGGCCAGCCTGCAGTACCTGCGCGACGAGATCGACCCGCAGCACCTGTACCTGGGACACCCCTACCGACGCGCCGACGGAGTCGCCTACGGCGTCGAACTCGACCGCACCCAGGCGGCCGAGGCGCTGCGCGAAAGCCTCGAGATCGAAGGGGGAGTGCGCGGCGCCGCGCACCGCTGCCTCTGCGGCGGCCTGCTCGAAACCGAGTCGGCGTACTCGCCGTTCGCCCCCGTCGCCGACGAACTCGGCTACCGGGGCGATCCCACCCTCGAACCGTCCCCGTTCTTCACGACGCTGCACGGCTACCGCACCCAGTACACCCAGAAGTCCTGACACAGAAGAGGAATCGCAGACCCATGGCCGAGCTCCAGGAATTCGACGCGGGCGGACAGACCATCCGTATCCGCAAGAACCTGCGGATCCCGATGCGCGACGGCGTCGAACTGGCCGCGGACACCTACGAGGGCGTCGACGACAAGCCCCGCCCCGCCCTCGTCGCCCTCAGCCCCTACGGCAAGGAACTACAGGCCCTCGCCCTGACGACACCGCCGCAACGCCGGCCCAGCCCCATGTGGGACGGCTGCATCGAAGCCGGCGACATCGCCCGCGTCGTGTCCGAGGGCTACGTCCACGTCATCGGCGACCTCCGCGGATCCGGAGCCTCCGACGGCGAGCACATCGGCAACTACAACGCCGGGGGCGTCCCGCTCGGCCAGGACGCCTACGACTTCATCGAATGGGTCGCCGCCCAGCCCTGGTGCGACGGCAACGTCGGCATGATCGGCATCTCCTACTTCGGGTCGATGCAGGTCCTCGCCGCCGCGGAACGCCCACCGCACCTGAAGGCGATCTTCGTCTCCGGCGGCCACTACGACTTCTACGAGACCACCTACCACGGCGGCATCATGTGGTTCATGCCGCGCGCCGCCCGCGAGGGCCGCGGCGGCGACTCCGGCTGGGCGTTCACCGACAACGTCAAGTCCCGCATGCTCGAGACCTACACGCCGGAGGAGATCGCCAAGCGCGTCGCCGAACGCCTCGCCGACCCCGACGTCGCCGCCTGGCCGAACCTCGTGCACGTGCTGAACTACCCCAAGCACCACGAGGCGTGGTTCGACATCATCACCAACGAACTCGACGGTGACTGGTACGAGGAACGCAACCCCGTCAACCTCGCCCGCAACATCGACATCCCCGTCTACCTGCAGATCGATCAGGGCCGCGGCTGGACGATGGACGGCACCATCGAACTGTTCCACGCCCTGCAGGGACCGAAGAAGCTCGACATCGGCCCCTACCCGCCCATGCAGTCCCGGCCCTTCATCGAAGAGCACGACAAGATGTTCCGCTGGTACGACTACTGGATCAAGGGCATCGACAACGGCATCATGGACGAACCCGCCGTGAACGTCTTCGTCGAAGGCTCCCGGCAGCGCGTCACCGCCGACCAGTGGCCGCCCAAGGACGTCGACTACCGGTCGCTGTACCTGCGCCCGCGCCGCAAGCTGTCCACCGAACCCGAACCGATGGGCGCGCAGTACGCCGCCCCCGACGGCTTCTACCAGGCGCCGCTCACCGTCACCGACAAGGTCGAGATCCTCGAGTGGGAGACCCCCGTCTTCGAGGAGCCCACCGAGATGATCGGCACCGGCGCCGCACACATCTTCGCCGAGATCGACCAGCCGGACACCAATTTCATCCTCCGCATGTGGGACTACGCCCCCAACGGCAAGCGGCAGCTGATCACCACCGGCTACCTCAAGGCCTCCCACCGCGAACTCGACGAGCGCACCACCGAAGGCAACCCCTTCCACCCGCACACCCGCGCCGTACCGGTCGAACCCGGCACCATCGAGGAATACGTGCTGCGGCTCTACCCGTTCGCCAACACCTTCATGCCGGGCCACAAGCTCGTCGTGGAACTGTCCAACAACGAACCGCTCGCCGACGAACACAACGCGCTGCTCCCGCCGGACGCCTTCCACCTGCCCGTCGGCCGCCCGGTCACGCACAAGATCTACCGCGACGCCGCACACCCCTCGCGGCTGGTGCTGCCGTTCACCACGCGCAGCGCCGAGGACTGAGCCGCAGGATCCGGCTCATCCCAACTCGGTGAGCTCCGCCGGCGCCCACCCGGGCCAGCGGAGAACACCCACGGGAACCCCGGCGGCGAACCTGGCCACCACCGCCGGGGTCCCCGAGGCGGTGTCGTACACCGTCGCCTGATCCGCGCGCCGGATCGCCTCGACCACCAGCGGCCACAACCGCCGATACCGGGACCGGATCTTGTCCTCCGGCACCGAATGCCCACCCGCTTCCACCCGATACGCCACACGCCGCACCGACATCGCCTCGGGCACCAGCATCACGTGCACCACCACGGTGAACCCCGCGGCCTGGGCCCGCTCGATCAGCTCGAGCTTCGACGGATGCGAGAACACCGTCTCGGCGATGAACGAGCGGCCCTGCTCGAGCAGCCGATCCCGTGCGGCGGCCGCCAGCTGCGCGGCCTCGTACGACATCTCCTCGGCCCGATCCGGCCACTTCTGCCGCGCGATCACATCCGCGTTGACGAACACGCTGCGCGGCAGCAGGGGAGCGAGGGTCAACTCGACGAACGTCGATTTACCGGCACCGTTCGGGCCGATGATCAGATCCAGACGCCTCATTCGGCGTCGAGCACCCGCGTCGTGCCGTCGGGACGCTGCTCGACGAGTCGGCCCTCGTCGTCGAGCACGACCGTGGTGACGCCGCGCGCGGCGAGAGCGCCGGCGTAGTCGGCGTGCGCGAGGCTGTCGGCGATGCGGGCGTCGATCTCCGCGTTGAACAATCGTCCTTCGGCGACGGTGAGATCGGTGGTCGGCCGGTTCCCGGCGAGGGCCTCCTGCACGCGGCGCAGGGCCGCGGTCTCGTGGGCGGTCATGGCCCGGCCGATGCGCGCCCAGTACTCGAGTTGCTGGCGTCCGGTGCGGTTCTGGCGGCCACCTTCGGCGATGGCGCTGTCGACGAGTTCGGCGTCGAAGCGGGTGACCTTGTCGGTGTAGGGCGCCATCACGAACCTCCTGGTCCGACGCAACGCATCGGGTGTGTGTAGCAGTCTGCTACCGATCGTAGCGCAGTGCAACAACGCACGCACCCCCGATCCGGGCAGGGTCACCGGACCGGGGGTGCGGAGGTGCGTCAGCGCTTCAGCGGGCTGTAGAACACCAGGCCGTTGCCCTTGTTGTCGTACACCACGGCCCGACGCTCGTGTGCGTCGTCGTACGGGCCCTTCACGATGCCGCCGCCGGCCTCCTCGATCGCCTTCGCCGCGGCGTCCACGTCGGCGGTCTTGATGCCGACGACCACCTGCCCGTGGATCGGATGATCGACCGCGGTCGCGAGCGCCAGGGTCACCCCGCCGCCGTCGAGAGCGGCGAAATGCGTGCCGTCGCGGAACTTGAGTGCCATCCCCAGGGTTTCGCTGTAGAACTTGATCGACTCGTCGAGGTCGTCGGTCGACAGCACGATCATCTTCACTTCGTGGTCACTCACGGAAAGAGCCCTCCTTTGTTGAAAGTGCGCCCAGCGTAACGTCGTTCGGCCGCAGCTGAGCAGAGTCCAACGACCGTGTCTCGGGCGACCTCCGGCCATCCACGCGGCTGGCGTCCGGCTCGCCGTTCGGTCACCATCGACAGGTGGACCGCGCCGCCCGACTCGCCATCGCCGTGGACCGGCAGCACGGCCGGTGCCTGTGGTGCGGACGCCCCTTCGGCCGGCTGATCCGGCCGACCACCGAACACCTCGTGCCGCGCCTCAAGGGCGGTCCCAGCACCGTCGCCAACGAGGCCGCGGCCTGTTCGCGCTGCAACGCCGACCGCGGTCACACCGGCCCGGTCGACTGGCTCGACCGATGCCGGCGCCGCGACGGCTGGACCCCCGACGAGGACCTGCTCACGCGACTGCTCGAGGAACTCGCGGTCGAACTGGCCGGCGAGGGCGGGCACCGCCGCGCACGGCAGTACCTGTCCGGCCAGTTGCGGCGTCTCCGCCGAGCGTCGTGACGCATCTTTACGTCACGGTGACGTTTTGAGCCGGTGTGGTTGGAGGGCCGAAGCAGGGGAGTCGGGTCACCACCCGCGGTCCGGCACCGGTTTCCGCCGGTTTCGCTCGCCGAAGTGCATCCCCGCCAGGACGGCCACGGGGACGGCCACCGCCACCGCGGCCGCCGCGGGCGAGTAGGCGTCGCGCGCGTCCAGCAGGGTCCACGCCACGTTGTAGGAGGCGTGCCCGAGCACGGCAATTATCGGCGCACCGTTGCCGGCGACCGTCATCTGCACGAGCAGGATCCGGAAGACCACCGTGAAGCCGAGTTGACCGAGCAACATTCCCGGCGCGTACCCGGCCTGCAGATACGGAATCAGGTGCCACAGCGCCCAGACGACGCCGATCACGGTGCCCGCATACAGGACGCCGTGACGACGCAACAGCGCCGGCATCAGCACCCCGGTCCAGCCGAGCTCCTCGCACACCGCGGCCACGAGGTACGCACCGGCCACCAGCGGCAGCGACGACGGGATCCCGTCGAGTCCGCCGCCGGCGATCATCAGCGACGACACCCTCGTCGCCGCGGCCGGAACCACGAGCGCGAACCCCACCCAGAAGGCACGCGGCCTCGTGAGCATGCGCCGCCAGGCCGCTCGGGGTCCGCCGCCGGCCGCCAGGGCCGCGACGGCCGGGCACACGAACATCAGGGCACTGACCGGCAGCTGCGCACCCGCCACGACCAGGTCGCCGCCGGTTAGTGCGCCCCACATATAGAACGGGACGGTCGTGAGCGCGAGGACCACCCAGAACCGCGCGAGCCGGGGTTCCACCACCGAACCTCCCAGTTCTGCGTCGTCACCGTCGCGCCGATGATATCGACGGCGACGGATCTGTTCCGGCATCCCGGCACACCCACCACAAACCGTCACTGTGACGAATTCATGGGTTCGCGGGGCTGCAGGGAGGGGACGAGGCGGCAGGGTCGGCCGAACCCGCCGAGAGCCGGGAAGACCGGATCCGACGCGAACCTGGCAGATCCGGGATGCGGGCCGGATGGACGGGTCGCGGCGCGCGGGCGGTGGCGGACGCCGAGAACCGAGCGAAGCGCGCACACCCGACGAGGGTGCGCGATGCGCAGCGACAGTTGGCGGCGAACGACAGAGGCGGACGGTGTCGCGACACACGAACACGGCGCGGCGGCGACACCCGGCAGAGTCAGTGAAATCCCAGGTCGAAGCGCATATCCAAATTGCCGATAATCAACATTATGTCAAGTAGTTGAGATCCGGGCCTTCCCGACCGATCGCGTGGTGGTGGTCCCGGGGTGAAATCCTCGGGTGCGCGTACACCCTACTGGCGGTCGGCCCCACACGCCCGGGCACCCGAGGCGCCCCAACCAGCCCCGGTTCGGGCTCGACCTAGCCCCGGCTCGCGACCGCCCGGACCGGGCTTCCGACGACTCGACCGCGGTTTGCGTACCGCCGGCGCACACCGCGGACATGCGCCGGCACCTTCGCGCCACGGCGTCGCAACGACAGCACATCCAGATTTCGCGGTCGTTGTACGCACAGCGCTACAGCCGAACAGACACACTCCGAGGTCACCCGCCCCCACTCGGGTCGCCGACCGCATCCACCTCGACGATGGATAAATCTCAATGATGGATAATCACCGTTATCCATCAAATAT
Organism: Rhodococcus sp. NPDC003383; assembly: GCF_053589115.1. Classification (NCBI taxonomy): domain Bacteria; kingdom Bacillati; phylum Actinomycetota; class Actinomycetes; order Mycobacteriales; family Nocardiaceae; genus Rhodococcus; species Rhodococcus sp. NPDC003383. The sequence continues at coordinate 82,708 of NZ_JBSFRG010000028.1, forward strand.
CTTGCGGCACTTCCCTTTTCGTCCGCACGCTTTCGCGCAGATCGTTTGCGAATAGCAACGGACCGCCGCCCCTCCGCCGCGCAGCACCCAACCTCCCCGCCAGGTGCACAGCCGACGAATCGAGCCTGCCGCATCGCGTCCCGTCCCGCTCCGGCACCCACCCCACCGGACGCCTCGGTGCTGCACCACCTCTCCCCGACTGCGCTCCACCCTCCACCCCAATCGTCACAGTGACATAAACGAGGGGTCACTCCCCTTCGCGCTCCGGCACCTCGGTCAGCCGGAACACCGGATGCAGCCCGGCTTCCTTCTCGAATTCCGCGGCAGGCGCGCCCGGATCCGCCCGGAAGTAGTCGCGCGTGGCGGACGCGACCGCCACATACCGTTTCAGCACCGGTGCCGCCTCGCGTGCGGAGACTTCCTCGACCGTGTAGCTCCGGGCGGTGCACCGGCGGGTCAGGCGCACCACCCCGGCCGCGCGCGCGTTGTGCACCCAGGGCACGGCGCCGTACGGGGCAACGAGCCATCGGTGCCCGTCGTGTTCGACCACGGTGACCGGGTTCGATCGCGGCCGGCCGGTGCGCCTGCCGCGGGTGGTGAGCAGGTACGAGTGCGGGATCAGGCCCAGGCGGACGAGTGCACTCGTGACGGTGTTCTCGAGGCGGTGCGCGCGACCGCGCCGGTAGCGACGAACGGGTCGCTCGGGTGGGATGTCGGCGTTCACGGAACCTCCCGGGCTGCGGATGTTCTGCCGTGGTCCAGAATCTCCGACAAGTCGGTACTGTGCACCGCAGATGCTCGACGTGCTTCCCCCGAATCCGAGGACGGTGCCGATGACCGCGTCCGTGTGGCTCACGCCCGGGCAGTTGTCCGAGCGTTCCGGCGTGTCCGTCTCGGCGTTGCACTACTACGAGTCGCGCGGCCTGATCACCAGCCGCCGCACGTCCGGAAATCAGCGGCGGTACCGGCGCGACACCCTGCGCCGGGTGGCGTTCATCCGCGTCGCGCAGGGTGTCGGGGTGTCGCTCGACGAGATCCGGGACGCGCTCGACTCGCTGCCGGACAGCCGGGTGCCCACCGCCGCGGACTGGGCGCGGTTGTCGCAGCGCTGGCACGACCGGCTCACCGAACGCATCGAGGAACTGACCGAGCTGCGCGACAGCTTTTCCGGCTGCATCGGTTGCGGCTGCCTGAGCCTGAGCAGCTGTCCGCTGGCGAACCCGGGCGATGTGCTCGCCCAGCAGGGTCCGGGTCCGCGCCGCCTGCACCTGCACGACCGCTGATCCCCCGGTGTGCCGTTGTTGGGGGTGCCCCCGCCCCCAAAGCCCCCCCGCCGGGGAGGCCCCCCCGGGTAATAAAGGCAGATCGACCCA
>NZ_JBSFRG010000029.1:0-83222 GCF_053589115.1 Rhodococcus sp. NPDC003383
ACGGTTTCACCGTCGCCCGCTCGCGCCACAGCTCCCCGTCCTCACCGGAATCAACATCAACCACTACCTGTCTCAGGCAGGTTGACAACTACCGTACAGCGTGAGCGGATTCCGAATCGCGTCGTGGATCGGAACGAGCGCCGTCAGCCCAGCTTGTCGGGCAGCCGCAGTTCCGGCTTGTCCAGCTCCTCGATGTTGACGTCCTTGAACGTGATGACTCGGACGTGCTTGACGAAGCGAGCGGGGCGGTACATGTCCCACACCCACGCATCCGACATGCGCACTTCGAAATAGACTTCGCCACCGACGTTCTGCGGGATCAGCTCGACGGCGTTCGCCAGGTAGAAGCGGCGCTCGGTCTCCACCACGTAGGCGAACTGACCGACGATGTCCCGGTACTCCCGGTAAAGCGAGAGTTCCATCTCGGTTTCGTACTTCTCGAGATCCTCGGCACTCATCGGTCTCGGTGTCCTCCCGTTCTGGTGTGTCCTGCCATCATCCCGCATCCGCCTCGTCGGAATCGAATCGCCGGGAATTCTCCCGCGCGCCGACGACCGCCCGGACGTTCGCCCAGGACCGCCGATGCTCGTGGCTCGGTCCCAGCTCGCGCAGCGCGGCCATGTGGAAGGCGGTGCCGTAGCCCTTGTGGACGGCGAACCCGTAGCCGGGCAGTTCCTCGTCGAGTTCGATCATCATCCGGTCACGGGTGACCTTCGCGAGGACACTCGCCGCGGCGATGCAGGCCGCGGCCGCGTCCCCACCGATCACCGGCAGCGACGCCGCCGGGAGGCCCGGCACCCGGAAACCGTCGGTGAGGACGTACCCGAGCGGGGTCGCCAGTCCCGCGACCGCGCGGCGCATGCCCTCGATGTTCGCGACGTGCACGCCGATGGCGTCGACCTCCGCCGCGGGAACCACGACGACGCTGGACGCCACCGCACGACGCTGGATGATCGGGAACAGTTCCTCGCGCGCCTTCTCGGTGAGCTTCTTCGAGTCGTCGAGCCGCGCGAGCGACGGGTGCGGTTTCGGTCCGAGGACGCAGGCCGCGATGACCAGCGGGCCGGCGCACGCGCCGCGACCGGCCTCGTCGACGCCGGCGACGGGTCCGAGACCGCAGCGGGTCAGCGTCGATTCCATCGTCCACAGGCCCGAGGACCGGCGGACGACGGGGCGAGGTGGCCAACCGTTCACGATTACTGGATCTCCGGTGAGTCGATCATGCCCCAGCGACCGGGCGGCAGCACGATCATGCGGGCCTTGCCGATCACATTGTCCAACGGAATGGTGCCCTGGTTTTCGTCTCCGACGTGCCAGCGCGAATCCGCCGAGTTGCTGCGGTTGTCGCCCATGACCCACACGTGGCCTTCGGGAACGGTGACCGGGCCGAAGCAGCGGCCGGACTTCATCTCGGTCTCGCAGGTGAGCACGCCCGGGGTGAACGGGAAGTCCATCTTGACGTACGGCTCGTCGAGCGGCTTGCCGTCGACGAGGACCCGGCCCTGGTCGTCGCAGCATTCGACGGTCTGTCCGCCGACGGCGATGACACGCTTGACGAGGTCGTTCTCGTCCGGCGGGACGAGGCCGACCAGCGAACCCACCTCCTGGATCCCGCGGATGACGACGTTGTCCGAGCGCGTCGACTTGTATCCGGTGGACCACGAATCCGGGCCCTTGAAGACGATGACGTCGCCGGGCCGCGGGTCCCCGAACCGGTAGCTGATCTTCTCGACGACGATGCGGTCGCCGGTACACCCCTCGCAGCCGTGCAGTGTCGGTTCCATCGACTCCGAGGGAATCAGGTAGACCCGCGCGATGAATGTCTGGAGAAGGAAACTCAGGACGAGTGCGACGACGATCAGCAGTGGCAGTTCTCGCCAGAACGACTTCTGCTTCTTGGTTTCCCCCGAATCCTTCCGCTCTCGGGAACCGATGGTCTGTCGATCTCCGGATCCCCGCTGGGCGAGGCGGTCCTGCGACTCCGGCGCGGCCGGATCCTGCGGTGTTTCTGCCACCGGATCAGACTAGCGTCTGGGCTCCACTCGACTGCGCGGACACCACACACGCCACGAAGCCCGGTCCGGGAATGTCCGGACCGGGCTTCGTGTGAACCGCGGGATCAGGCGTGAGCGCTCAGCGCTTTTCCTTGATCTTGGCGGCCTTGCCGCGCAGGTCGCGCAGGTAGTACAGCTTGGCGCGACGCACGTCACCGCGGGTGACGACCTCGATCTTCGCGAGGTTGGGGCTGTGGACCGGGAAGGTCCGCTCGACGCCGACGCCGAACGACACCTTGCGAACGGTGAAGGTCTCGCGGACACCGCCGCCCTGACGCCGGATCACGACGCCCTTGAAGACCTGCACGCGCTCCTTCGAGCCCTCGATAACCTTGACGTGCACGTTCAGCGTGTCACCGGGACGGAACTCCGGGATGTCGTCGCGCAGGGACTTGGCGTCCAGAAAGTCCAGGGTGTTCATCGGTTGTTCATCCTCTTGTTCGCTCGAGCAGAGGAACCGAGCGGCGGCCGCCTTCGGGCGGGGCTCGACTGGTTCGTACCCAGGTCAGGTAGGCGTGCCCGATCCGGGCAACCCGTCAATTGTGCCAGATGCAACGCCGGTCGATGAAATCGGTGGGGGCGCTGCGTGCACGGTGCGGTCGAGTTCGGCTTCCGCGGCGACCCGCGAATGCTCCACGCTGTCCCGCACGGTGTCGAGCGTGGGCTGCCCGGCGACGAGGTCCTGCACGAAGATCTTCGCCCGGATCATCGGCCGGCGGTAGCGGCGTTCACGGGCGATCGAGCGGCGCATCTTGCGAGGCCTGCCCTGATACCGCCACCGCGCCCACGGAGCTCCCGGCCGCGACAGGCGGATCGCGCCGACGAGCAGCAACGGCAGGAAGAACAGCCCGATCAGCCCTGTCCAGATCTTGCCCTTGAGCAGCACGATCGCCGCGAGCGCCAGGTTGATCAGCGCCGATGCGATGATGCCCGCGCGAACACCCCACGAGGTGCTTTCGTTGAAATCGGTGACGTCGGCCAGCTCCAACGGCTGCACGCCGAGCAGCACCAGACCGGTCACGGCCAATGCGACGAACACCGCGTCGACCGAGACCCGCCCCTCCTCCTCCCAGTAGACGTCGTTCAGGTAGAAGATCAGCGCGAACTCGTCGAGGGTCAGGGCGGTGCCGATCCCGAAGCACGTCGCCAGCGCGGCACCGGTGACCTGGCTCCCGTTCTCGTAGACGGCGATGAGCGCACCGCCGGAGATCACCATGGTGACCACACCGAAAACGACGTGGTGCACGTGCTGACCACCCGGCGTGACGTTCCCGGGCCACCAGCGCACCTGGGCGCGGATCAGTCGCACGCTGAGCCGGATGAACAGGAACGCAGCGAGGAACCCCAGGAGGAAGAAGAGCAGGGGCAGCCGCCCTCTGTCGATGATCTCGTGCCGGAGCCAATCGCTCATGGCGCCACCACCGTCGACCGCATGGCTCCAAGCATGTCAGGCCGGGGCCGCGCCGGTGACCCGACACGAACCCCGGCCCGCCACTTTTACTTCCCGAATCCGGCGCGGCGAAGTGCGTCGGCCATCGACCCGGAAGCGGGCGCCGAGTCGGACCGGCGATCCCGCGATCCCTGCCGTCCCCCGCTCTGCCGGCCGCCGCCCGGGTTCCCACCGCCCTGCCGCGGGTTGCGGCGCTGCTGACCGCCGGGGCGGGCTCCGCCGCGCGCGGACGGGGCCGCACCGCCGTTGCCGTCGCCGGCGGGGATCTCGTCGTCGAGGCGCAACGTGAGGCTGATGCGCTGACGCGGCACGTCCACGTCGAGCACCTTGACCTTGACGACCTCACCGGACTTGACGACGTCGTGCGGGTCCTTGACGAAGCTGCGCGACATCGCCGACACGTGCACCAGGCCGTCCTGGTGGACGCCGACGTCGACGAAGGCACCGAACGCGGCGACGTTGGTGACCACGCCCTCGAGCACCATGCCCGGCTTCAGATCGGCGACCTTCTCGATGCCGGCCGCGAAGGTCGCGGTCTTGAACTCCGGCCGCGGGTCGCGGCCGGGCTTCTCGAGTTCGGCGATGATGTCGGTGACGGTCGGCAGACCGAATCGGTCGTCGACGAACTCGGTGGGCCGCACCGCGCGCAGCGCAGTGGTGTTGCCGATCAGTTCCCGCACGGTGCTGCCGGTGCGCTCGACGATGCGCCGCACCACCGGGTAGGCCTCGGGGTGCACCGCGGAACTGTCGAGCGGGTCGTCGCCGTTGGGGATGCGCAGGAAGCCCGCGCACTGCTCGAACGCCTTCGGGCCGAGCCGCGCCACGTCCTTGAGCGCCGTGCGGGTGCGGAACGGGCCGTTCTGGTCGCGGTGCGCGACGATGCTCTCGGCGAGGGACCCCGAGATGCCCGACACACGCGCGAGCAGCGGCACCGACGCGGTGTTCACGTCCACACCGACGGCGTTCACCGCGTCCTCGACGACCGCGCCGAGCGAACGCGCCAGCAGGGTCTCGGACACGTCGTGCTGGTACTGGCCGACGCCGATCGACTTCGGGTCGATCTTCACGAGTTCGGCGAGCGGGTCCTGCAGCCGCCGGGCGATGGACACCGCACCCCGGATGGACACGTCCAGGTCGGGCAGTTCCTGCGAGGCGTAGGCGGACGCCGAGTACACGGACGCGCCGGCCTCGGACACGACGATCTTCGTCAGGTTCGTCGCACCGGACTTCGCGATCAACTCGGTGGCGAGGGCGTCCGTCTCGCGGGAGGCGGTCCCGTTGCCGATCGCGACGAGTTCGACGCCGTGCTTCGCGACCAGACCCGCGAGCGTCGCGAGCGCCTGATCCCACTTGTTGTGCGGCTGGTGCGGGTAGATCGTCGCGTGGTCGACGACCTTGCCGGTGGCGTCGACGACCGCGACCTTCGTGCCGGTCCGGAAACCGGGGTCCAGGCCCATCGTCGGCCGGGTACCCGCAGGTGCGGCGAGCAGCAGGTCGCGCAGGTTCGCGGCGAACACGTCGACGGCGTCCTGCTCGGCGGACTGCCGCAGCCGCATCCTCGTGTCGAGACCGAGGGAGACGAGCAGTTTGGTGCGCCACGCCCAGCGCACGGTGTCGAGCAGCCACTTGTCGGCGGCGCGGCCCTGGTCGGCGATGCCGAACCGGGCGGCGATGCGGCCCTCGAAGTAGGTGCGCTCCCCCGGCTGCGGCTCGTCGCTGTCCGGTTCGAGGGTGAGGCTCAGCACCTCTTCCTTCTCGCCGCGCAACACCGCGAGGATGCGATGCGACGGCAGATCCGTGAACGGCTCGGAGAATTCGAAGTAGTCGGCGAACTTCGCGCCCTCGGTCTCCTTGCCCGGGCGCACGGCCGAGACCAGCCGGCCCCGCGACCACATCGCCTCGCGCAGTTCCCCGACCAGGTCGGCGTCCTCGGCGAACCGTTCGACGAGGATGGCGCGGGCACCGTCGAGTTGTTCGGCCGTGTACTGCGCGGGATCGGTCGTCGGATCCCCGATGAGCGCGTCGGCGACCGGTTCGTGCCCCGCTTCCCGCGCGATCTGCGCCTTGGTGCGCCGCTTGGGTTTGAACGGCAGGTAGATGTCCTCGAGCCGCGCCTTGGTGTCGGCGAGCATGATCTGTCCGCGCAGGTGGTCGTCGAGCTTGCCCTGGCCCTCGATCGATTCGAGGATCGCTGCGCGCCGCTCGTCGAGTTCGCGCAGATAGCGCAACCGTTCGTCGAGCTGCCGAAGCTGGGCGTCGTCGAGGGCTCCGGTTACTTCCTTGCGGTACCGGGCGATGAACGGCACCGTGGCTCCGCCGTCGAGCAGGTCGACCGCTGCGGCCACCTGATTCTCCCGGACGTCGAGTTCTTCGGCGAGGCGCTGGTTAACGGTCTTGAGAGCAGTCGTCACGACGTCGAACCCTACCGCTATCCTCATCGCGTCATCCTCGCGCGACGCGCGAGGAAAACTGGATACCGGGGACGTCGGCGTCGCCGCACAATGGGAGTAGGAGCACCTGATGTCCGGGCCTCGGGGCACACGCCGCCGATCGATCGTCTCGTTGCTGTTCGCGGCAGCAACCGCGGTGGCCTGCGGCTCGGTGTCCTCCGATTCCGAGGTTCTCATGGTCGGGGTCACCGCCCCGAATCCGACCGTGGAGATCCTTCCGGTGCCCGCTCCCGAGGTGCCCTACACGATGAAGGTGCAGGCCCTGACCGACCGGGTGGTCGCTGCCGCTGCCCTGGCCGACGCCCAGCGAGGCGCGCGGGTCACGGTCGCGCTGCTCGATCGCGAAACCGGGTCGCGGACGGTGGCCGGCGCGGACGAGCCGATCGAGACGGCGTCGGTGGTCAAGCTGTTCATCGCCGACGACCTGCTGTTCCGGGCGGGCACCGGCGAGATCGCGCTCGGCGAGGGGGAATACGACGAGATCGCGGCCATGCTCTCGCGCTCGGACGATTCCGCGGCGAGCGATCTGTGGTCGCGCTACGGCGGCAGCGAGATCGTCGATCGGGTCGTCCATCGGCACGGCCTGACCGACACCAGCGCCCCGTACGACGGGAACTGGTGGAACACCGTCACCACCGCGTCCGATCTGCTCACCTGGTACGACGCCGTGCTGGGCGGCACCTCCGGACTGGACGAGCGCGGCACCGCGACGATCGTGGGCCATCTGCTCGACTTCGAACCAGCCGGTTCCGACGGATACGACCAGCGTTTCGGACTGCCCGACGGGCTGCCCGAGGCGACGGAGCTGGGCGTAAAGCAGGGCTGGATGTGCTGCGTGGACGGCAACTGGATCCACCTGTCGACCGGATTCTTCGGCGACGACCACCGTTACGTGGTCGCGGTCCTTGCCCGCGAGAAGGTGCACTACGACGATCCCGACCTGGCGGAGTGGACACCGTTGCCGGACACTGCGCTGGTCGATGTCACCGACGATGCGAGCGCGGCGCACGCGCGTGACACGGTGACCCTGGTGGTCCAGGAGGCGTTCGGGCAGCCGGCGCACTGATGCGGGCGATCCGGCCCTCGTCCGAGACCCCCTCGTCCGAGGCCCGTAGTTCCGAGACCCGCTGAGCGGGAAGCGGATTCACTCGCCCGGCGTGTCCGCCAGGAGGTCGGGGCGGCGTTCGCGGGTGCGGATCAGGGACTGTTCGCGGCGCCACTGCGCGACCTTGGCGTGGTCGCCGGACAGCAGCACGGGCGGCACGTCTAGACCGCGCCAACTCGCCGGGCGCGTGTAACTCGGTCCCTCGAGCAGGCCGTCGGAGAACGAATCCTCTTGGTGCGACTGCTGATTGCCGAGCACACCGGGCAGCAGCCGGACGACCGCCTCGACCATGACGAGGACCGCGACCTCCCCGCCGATGAGCACGTAGTCGCCGATGCTGACCTCTTCGACGCGCACGCGCCGCGCGGCGTCGTCGAACACACGCTGGTCGATGCCCTCGTAGCGGCCGCACGCGAACACGATCCGCTTCTCACCGGACCAGCGGTGCGCGGTTTCCTGGGTGAACGGCACTCCGGCCGGGGTGGGGACGACGAGCAGCACGTCGGGGTCGGGTTCACCGTCCGGTCCGGCGAGGACGTCGTCGAGCGCCGGTCCCCACACGGTCGGCTTCATCACCATGCCGGGCCCTCCCCCGTACGGGGAGTCGTCGACGGCCTTGTGCACGTCGTGGGTCCAGTCGCGCAGGTTGTGGACGCCGACGGAGATCAGGCCCTTGTCGATGGCTTTGCCGAGCAGCGCCGCGCGCAACGGCTCGAGGTACTCGGGGAAGATGGTGACGACATCGAGTCGCACGGAACTACTTGTCTCCCTTGTCTTTTCCACGAGCCTGGCCTTTTCCACGAGCCTGGCCTTTTTCACGAGCCGGGGGCTCGCCGAAGTCGGGGTCGAGCAGCCCCTCGGGCGGGTCGATCTCGATGATGCCGGTGGCGATCGAGACGGTCGGCACGATCGCCGTCACGAACGGGATCAACAGCTCGCCCCGATCCGAACCGGCCGGCCGGATCGCGAGCAGTTCGCCCGCGGCGGTGTGCAGCACCTCGCGGACGGTACCGACCTCGGTGCCGCCGTCGGGCCGTCCCTCGACGATCCGGACGGTGAGCCCTTCGAGTTCGTGATCGTAGAACTCGTCGGGATCGTCGCTCGGCGGCAGCTCGGAGCTGTCGACGACGAACAGCGTGCCACGGAGGGCATCGGCGGCATTGCGGTCGGCGACCTGACGCAGACGCAGCAGAAGCCGCCCGGAGTGTTCCCGGGCGGCTTCCACCGTGTACGTGTGCAGGGTCTGCTCGCGGGGCTTGCGGCCACGCAGCTCGGCGCCGACGGCGAAACGCTCCTCGGGTTCGTCGGTGCGAACCTCGACGACCACTTCACCCTTGATGCCGTGCGACTTGACCACACGGCCCACGACGAGCTCCACTGCCGCTCGCCTACTGGTCGGTGTCGACGACGTCGACGCGGATCCCGCGACCACCGATACCGGTGACGAGGGTCCGCAGTGCGGTCGCGGTGCGCCCACCGCGACCGATCACCTTGCCGAGATCGTCGGGGTGCACGTGCACCTCGACGGTGCGCCCCCGACGGCCGGTGATCAGCTCGACCCGCACGTCGTCGGGGTTGGCGACGATCCCACGAACGAGATGCTCGACGGCATCGGCGACAACGGCACTCATTACTCGGCAGCCTCGGTGGACTCGGCGTCGGCGGCCTCGGCGGGAGCCTCGGCAGCCTCGTCCTTGGCGGCCTTCTTCTTCTTGGGCGTGATGGCCTCGGCAGCGGGCTCGTTCTCGGCCTGCGCGAGCGCGGCCTGGAACAGCTCGAGCTTGGTCGGCTTCGCCTCCGCCTTCTTCAGGGTGCCCTCGGCGCCCGGCAGGCCCTTGAACTTCTGCCAGTCACCGGTGATCTTGAGGAGGTTCAGGACGGGCTCGGTCGGCTGCGCGCCGACACCCAGCCAGTACTGCGCGCGCTCGGAGTCGACCTCGATCAGCGAGGGCTCTTCCTTCGGGTGGTACTTGCCGATCGTCTCGATGGCCCGGCCGTTGCGGCGGGTACGCGAGTCCGCGACCACGATGCGGTACTGGGGGTTGCGGATCTTGCCGAGGCGGGTGAGCTTGATCTTGACAGCCACTGCTGTTTTCCCTTCGAGCGCGCGAACGCGCATGTCACGTGCAATTCGGACGACGCGCCCTTCTGGCACGCCCGGTTTTGCCTCTAACCTGTGACCGCCGCGCGGTACGGAACCGGATGCGACGACAGCGAACCATTCTGCCAGATCCCACCCCGCCCGGACGAATCCGGCATCGGGGTGGGCTCCGGCAGCGTCGGTTCTTCGGTGGATCTAGTTCTTCGGCAGCTTCAGTTTCGACAGGTCGAAGCCCTCGAGGCCCGGGGGCAGTTCGTCGAGACCCTTCGGCATGTTGGACAGATCCGGGAAGCCGGCCGGCATGCCGCCGCCCGCACCCGGGAACCCGGCCGGGAGCCCGCCGGGGAATCCGCCCTTGATCTTCGGCGGGGTCGGTCCGCGACCGCCCTTCTTGCCCTTCTTGCCCTTCTTGTTGCTGCGCTGGTTCTTGCGGGCGCCGGGCATGCCCATGCGACCGGCCATCGCCGCCATCATCTTGCGGGCTTCGAAGAAGCGGTCGACGAGCTGGTTGACGTCGGAGACCTTCACGCCCGAACCGTTCGCGATGCGCAGCCGCCGGGACGCGTTGATGATCTTCGGATCGGCGCGTTCCTCCGGGGTCATGCCGCGGATGATCGCCTGGATGCGGTCGAGCTGCTTCTCGTCGACGTTGGCGAGCGCGTCCTTCATCTGGCCGGCGCCGGGGAGCATGCCCAGCAGGTTCGCGATCGGGCCCATCTTGCGGACGGCCATCATCTGCTCGAGGAAGTCCTCGAGGGTGAGTTCCCCGGAGCCGATCTTGGAGGCGGTCTTCTCGGCCTGTTCGGCGTCGAAGACCTGCTCGGCCTGCTCGATGAGGGTGAGCACGTCGCCCATGCCGAGGATGCGGCTGGCCATGCGCTCGGGATGGAAGACGTCGAAGTCCTCGAGCTTCTCGCCGGTGGACGCGAACAGGATCGGCTGCCCGGTCAGCTCGCGCACGCTCAGCGCCGCACCACCGCGGGCGTCACCGTCGAGCTTGGTGAGCACGACGCCGGTGAAGCCGACACCGGCGCGGAACGCCTCGGCGGTGCTCACCGCGTCCTGGCCGATCATCGCGTCGAGCACGAACAGGGTCTCGTCCGGCTGCACGGCATCGCGGATGTTCGCGGCCTGCGCCATCAGCTCCTCGTCGATGCCGAGGCGGCCGGCGGTGTCGACGATGACCACGTCGTACTGCTTGTTGCGGGCTTCCTCGATGCCGGACTTCGCGACGGCGACCGGGTCTGCGGCCGACACACCGAGCTCGTTCTCGCCGCCACCGATCGAGGTCCCCGGGTGCGGCGCGAACACGGTCACTCCGGCGCGCTCACCGACGATCTGGAGCTGGCTGACAGCACCGGGACGCTGCAGGTCGCACGCGACCAGCATCGGGGTGTGTCCCTGGCCCTTGAGCCAGGCGGCGAGCTTGCCGGCAAGCGTGGTCTTACCGGCACCCTGCAGACCGGCGAGCATGATCACCGTCGGCGGGTTCTTCGCGAGCCGCAGGCGGCGGGTCTCGCCGCCGAGGATCCCGACGAGTTCCTCGTTGACGATCTTGACGACCTGCTGGGCCGGGTTCAGCGCGCCGTGCACCTCGGCACCCTTGGCGCGCTGCTTGATCTTCGCGATGAACGCGCGCACCACGGGCAGCGCGACGTCGGCCTCGAGCAGGGCGAGACGGATCTCGCGGCACGTGGCGTCGATGTCGGCATCGGAGAGGCGCCCCTTGCCGCGCAGGTCCTTCAGGACCCCGGTCAACCTGTCGGAAAGGGATTCGAACACCGAATGCGCTCCTGGGTTCTGGCGAAAGACGGACAGTGCTGCGATCCAGGGTAGCCGCTCGCCGCGATCGTGACGTCACGGCGGGCGGCTACCCGGTCAGGCGGTCGTCTCGGGTTTCTTCGGTTCGACGCCCGGCACCACCGCGAGCACGGCCTGCTCGAGCTGCTCCCGGGTGGCCCGGGTGTCGGTTCCGGTGAGGTCGATGCAGAACGCGTCGACGACCGCGGTGCCGAGGGTCGTGACCCGCGCCCACCGCACGTCGGCCCCGACCGACTCGAACGCTTCGGCGAGCCGGCAGAGCAGCCCGAGACGGTCCTCGGCGCGCAGCTCGAGGATGACCTGCCCGGGATCGGGAGCGTCGAACCAGATCACGCGGGGCGGTGCCTGCGCATACACGACCGGCACGGCCCGTTCGGGCTGTTCCGGCAGTTGCGCTTCCCGCGCGGCCTGTTCCTTCGCGTCCAGCGCCGCCGGCAGATCCAGGTCGCCGCCGCGTGCGCGGATCAGCTCCTGCCGCAGCAACCCGGCCTCGGGCGGTGTCCCGAACCGGGGTGCCACCACGAAGCTGTTCACGGCGCTGCCGGCGTGGCTGCCGAGCGAAGCGGACAGCACCCGCAGGCCGTGCAGCGCCAGCACACCGGCCGCGTCGGCGAGCAGTCCCGGTTCGTCCGGCGCCACCACCGACACCGTGTACGAGTGCGGGCCCTCGCCCTGCTGCAGCGCCACGTGCACACCGCCGTCGGCGGCGAGCTGCGCGAGTTCCGGGTCGATCGGATCGGGGGTGGGCAGCTCCTCCCCCGCCATCACCATGCGGCAGCGCCGGACCAGTTCCCGGATCAGCGAGGCCTTCCAGTCACCCCACACCCCCGGACCGGTGGCCAGCGAATCGGCCTCGGCGAGGGCGTGCAGCAGTTCCAGCAGCACCGGGTCGCCGTCGAGGGCGTCGACGACGGACTGCACGGTCGCCGGATCGTCGAGGTCGCGGCGCGTCGCGGTGTGCGGCAGCAACAGGTGGTGCCGCACCATCGCGGTGAGCAGCGCGAGATCCGACGGCCACAGTCCCATCCGGCGCCCGATCTGCGTCGCCAGCTCGGCGCCGACGACGCTGTGGTCGCCGCCGCGGCCCTTGCCGATGTCGTGCAGCAGGGCGCCGAGCACCAGCAGGTCGGGTCGCGCGACCCGGGTCGTGAGCCCGCCCGCGTACACCGCCGTTTCCACCAGATGCCGGTCCACGGTCCAGGTGTGCACCGCGTCGCGCGGGGGCAGATCTCGCACCGCACCCCATTCCGGCAGGAGCCGGCCCCACAGTCCGGTGCGGTCGAGGGACTCGATGACGTCGACGGCACGCCGGCCGGAACCGAGCAGAACCAGCAGGTCGTTGAACGCCGACCGCGGCCACGGTTCACGCAGCTCGGGAGCGTTGTCGGCGAGCCGGTTCAGGGTCGAGGCGGAGATCGGCAGCCCGGCCTGCGCGGCCGCGGCCGCGACCCGCGTGATCAGACCCGGATCCTTCCGCGGATGCGCGTCGCGGGCGAGCGCGACCTCCCCCGCGTGTTCGACGACACCCTCGTCGAGTGGGCGCCGCACCGGGAGCCGGCGCAGCCTCGACAGTCCGCGCCGCGGCAGCGCGTTGCCCGCGGTGCGGATCCCGACCTCGACGGAGTAGCTGACGGTGCGCGCGGACTCGGTGAGCATCCGGGCCAGATCGAAGCGGTCGCCGATGCGCAGCGCGGCACCGATCTCGTCGGCGTCCTGGGCGCGGAGCTGGTCGCGGGCGCGTCCCGCGACGCGATGCAGCTCGGTGCGCACGTCGAGTAGCCGGCGGTGCGCGGCGGCGAGTCCGCCGCCGGGCACGTCCGGCCCCAACCCCGGCATGCCGTCGGTGAGCTGCGCAACGGACAGGGCATTGAGCAACTGCACGTCCCGCAACCCTCCTCGGCCGCTCTTGAGGTCCGGTTCGGCGCGGTGCGCGATCTGCCCGCTGCGCTGCCAGCGTGTCTCGGTGAGTTCGATGAGTTCGTCGAAACGCGCTCGGATCCCGGTCCGCCACTGCCTGCGCACCCCGCCGATCAGCAGGTTGCTCAGCTCGATGTCCCCGGCGATGTGCCGGGCCTCGAGCATGCTCAGGGCGGCGGTCACGTCGGACGCCGCGACCTGCAACGCCTGCGGGACGGTGCGGACACTGTGGTCGAGTTTGATGTGGGCGTCCCACAACGGGTACCAGAGCCGGTCGGCGATGTCGGACACCACGGCCGGTTCCATGTCGTCGTGCAACAGGATGAGGTCGAGGTCGGAGTACGGCAGCATTTCGCGGCGGCCCAGCCCGCCGACGGCGACGATCGCGAAACCGCAGTCGGGGACGATCCCGACCTCGGAGCCTTTCGTCGTGAGCCAGAATTCGTGCAGGTCCACCAGCGCGTGCCGCAGCGCAGCCGAATCGAGGCGGCGGTTGCGGACACCACCGGCGAGCAGTTGGTCGCGGGCGATGGCCAGGTCGGCGGCGGCACCGCCCGCGGTGGCGAGGGACGCGTCCGGCCCGGAGGACACGGGCGGCCCCGATCCCGCTGCACGAGCAGCGGGATCGGGGCCGCGCGTTCCGGACCCCTTGGGGTCAGAGTGCATCCGTGCCTCGTTCTCCGGTGCGGACTCGGATCACCGACTCGACCGGGGTGACCCAGACCTTTCCGTCACCGATCTTCCCGGTCCGCGAGGCCTCGACGATCGTCTCGACCACCTTGTCCACGGCGGCGTCGTCGACGACGACCTCGACGCGCACCTTGGGCACGAAGTCGACCGAGTACTCGGCCCCGCGGTAGACCTCCGTGTGGCCCTTCTGGCGTCCGTACCCCTGGACCTCGCTGACGGTCATGCCAAGCACGCCCGCCTGCTCGAGACCCGCCTTCACGTCTTCGAGGGTGAACGGTTTGACAATTGCCGTGATCAGCTTCATTTCCTCTTCCTTCCCAAGTCTCTGCCGTGCCGCTACTTCGTCTTCTTATCTCACCGGAGCGCCGAGACGAAGTCGTATGCGGATTCCGCGTGCTCCGACTCGTCGATGCCGCGCGCCTCTTCCTCGGGCGACACACGCCAGCCGAGCGGCTTGAGCGCGAATGCGATCACGGCGGTGACGATGGCGGTGAACACCACGGCGACCAGGGCGATCACGATCTGCACGACCAGCTGCTTGTAGTCGCCGCCGTAGAACAGGCCGGTCTCGGTGGCGAGGAAGCCGATACCGATGGTGCCCCACAGGCCGGAGACCAGGTGCACGCCGACGACGTCGAGCGAGTCGTCGTAGCCGAACTTGAACTTCAGGCCGACCGCGAGGGCGGACAGCACACCGGCGACGACACCGAGGGCGATGGAGCCGACCGGGCTCAGCGCGCCGGCCGCGGGGGTGATGGCGACGAGACCGGCGACGGCACCGGAGGCGGCACCGAGGCTGGTGGCCTTGCCGTCCCGGATGCGCTCGGTCAGGAGCCAGCCGAGGATCGCGGAAGCGGTCGCGGTGGTGGTGTTGACCCAGGCCAGGCCGGCGACACCGTCGGCGGCGAACGCGGAACCGGCGTTGAAGCCGAACCATCCGAACCACAGGAGCGCGGCGCCGAGCATCACGAACGGCAGGTTGTGCGGACGCATCGCGACCGTGCCGAAGCCGGCGCGCTTGCCGATGACCAGGGCGAGAACCAGAGCGGCCATACCGGCGTTGATGTGCACGACGGTGCCACCGGCGAAGTCGATCGGGGCGACCGCGGCGGTCAGGCCACCTTCACCGTCGTCGACCGTGCCGAACAGCTTCGCGGCGATGCCGTCCTCGGAAGCGGACAGGAGGCCGCCACCCCACACCATGTGGGCGAGCGGGAAGTACGCGAAGGTCACCCACAGGCCGGAGAACGCGAGCCACGTTCCGAACTTCACGCGCTCGGCGAGAGCGCCGGAGATGAGCGCGGTGGTGATGATTGCGAAGGTGACCTGGAAACCGATGTCGATGATCTGCGGGTAGTCGCCGAGGCCGGGGAGGAATCCACCCTCCTCGTCGTAGATCGCGCCCTGGAGACCGAAGAATTCGAACGGGTTGGCGAAGATGCCGCCGACACTCTCGGTGCCGTAGGACATCGACCAGCCCCACAGAACGTAGATCACGCCGATCACAGCCATGGCGCCGAACGACATCATCATCATGTTCAGCACCGACTTGGCGCGCGACATGCCGCCGTAGAAGAACGCCAAGCCCGGTGTCATCAGCAGCACCAGCGAGGCCGCCATCAGCATCCATGCTGCGTCGCCGGTGTTCACCACTTCCTCCACTTGCAACCTCCCTAGATACCGCGCCGGTCAGCGCATGATTGAGGAAAGCTTGCTGCCGAGATGTTTCCGTGGAAGCGCCGTGTTGTTTCCACGAAGTGAACGGGATCCCGCTTCGTGTTTCTTCTCTGTTTCCCGGTTTGCGTTCTTCGTCCGAAGCGTCCGAAAAATGGGAAAAACCGCGCGCGACACGGGTTCCGCGCACCCCTGCCGGGGATGCGGATCGTATCGTCGCGCGGCTTCCCTTTCGCCGTCGACTGCGACGAGCGGGCGTCCGCTCAGCCGAGCAGAGCGTCCACGAAGGCGCCCGGTTCGAATGGCGCCAGGTCGTCGGCACCCTCCCCGAGACCCACGAGCTTCACCGGCACACCCAGTTCGTGCTGGACCTGGAAGACGATGCCACCCTTGGCGGTCCCGTCGAGTTTCGTCAGGACGACACCGGTGATGTCGACGACCTCCGCGAACACGCGGGCCTGCGTGAGCCCGTTCTGACCGATCGTCGCGTCGAGCACGAGCAGGACCTCGTCGACCGCGGCCTTCTTCTCGACGACCCGCTTCACCTTCCCGAGTTCGTCCATCAGACCGGTCTTGGTGTGGAGCCGGCCGGCGGTGTCGATGAGCACGGCGTCGACCCCGTTCTCGATGCCGCGGGAGACGGAATCGAACGCGACGGCCGCGGGGTCACCGGCCTCCTTGCCGCGCACCACCTCGGCGCCGACGCGCTCTGCCCAGGTCTGCAGCTGATCGGCGGCGGCGGCACGGAACGTGTCGGCGGCACCGAGGAGCACGCGGCGCCCGTCCGCGACGAGCACGCGCGCCAGCTTGCCGGTCGTGGTGGTCTTGCCGGTGCCGTTGACACCGACGACCAGCAGGATGGACGGGTGGTCGTCGTGTGGCAACGCCCGGATGGACCGATCCAGCTCGGGGTGCAGTTCGTCGACGAGCACGTCACGCAGGACCGCGCGGGCGTCGGCCTCGGTGCGCACGTTGCGCGCGGCCATCTCGTGCCGCAGCCGCTCGACGATCTTGGTGGTGGTCGCGGCACCGAGGTCGGCGATGAGGAGGGTGTCCTCGATCTCCTCCCACGAGTCCTCGTCGAGGTCGCCGCCGCCGAGCAGGCCGAGCAGGCTCTTGCCCATCGCCGACTGGGAGCGGGCCAGCCGGCCACGCAGCCGGTCGAGGCGACCGGCGGTCGGAGCGATCTCCTCGATCGCGGGTGCGGGGGCGGTCTCCGGCACGGCGGTCTCCGGCGCCGTCACGACCTCGGGCTCGATCACCTCGGGCTCGGGCGTGACCACTTCCGGTTCCGGCGCGGCCACCTCGGTTTCCGGCACGGTCTCCGCCGGAGCAGTCTCGGTCGGCGCTGTCTCGGTCGGCGCTGTCTCGACCGGGGCAGTCTCGGCCGGGGCGGTCTCCGCGACCGGTGCTTCCTCGACCGGCGCCTCGGGCTCGGCGGGTGCTTCCTCGGGAGCGGGCGCTACCTCGGTGGGTGCTTCCTCCGCGACCTCTTCCGGCGCAGGCGCAGGCGCGGGCGCCGGGACCGGCTTGGGAGCGGGCGGCGCCTCGGTGACCTCCTGCGGCAGCTTGACCGTCGGAGGTTCCGGCCGCGGTGCGGGCGCCGGCCGTTCGACGGGTTTCGGCGCCGTCGCGGTCGAACCCTGACTGAAGGAGAACCCGCTCTGGGCCTTGTACCCACCGGATCGGTCCTTGGGTTCGGCCTCGATCTCCTTGGTCGGCGTCGAGGTCAGCGACACCTGCCGCCTGCGGTACAGCGTCAGACCGACGACGAGTGCGACGAGGACGACCGCCAAGACGGCCGCGATGATTATCCAGGCTGCGGTACTCACGCACCCATACTGTCAGGCCCGACCGCGGGTTTCAGGCGCGGGGAACGAGATCACCGCCCGTGGCGTGCTCCTCGGCGACGTCCGTGTCGGTGCCGTTCACGTCCTGACCACCCACATCCTGACCACCGACATCCCGACCTCGCAGCCGCTGTGAGATCACCCGGGTGATGCCGTCGCCGCGCATGCTCACGCCGTACAGCGCGTCGGCGATCTCCATGGTGGGCTTCTGGTGCGTGATCACGATCAGCTGCGACTTCTCCCGCAACTGTTCGAACAGACCGATCAGACGACGCAGGTTCGTGTCGTCGAGGGCGGCCTCCACCTCGTCCATGACGTAGAACGGGGACGGCCGGGCGCGGAAGATCGCCACGAGCATCGCGACCGCCGTCAGGGACTTCTCGCCACCGGACAGCAGCGACAGGCGCTTGACCTTCTTGCCCGGTGGCCGCGCTTCGACCTCGATACCGGTGGTGAGCATGTCCGACGGGTCGGTGAGCACCAGTCGGCCCTCACCGCCGGGGAACAGCTTCGCGAAGACCTGCTCGAATTCGCGTTCCACGTCGGCGTACGCCTCGGTGAACACCTGCAGGATGCGCGCGTCGACCTCCGCGACCACCGACAGCAGGTCCTTGCGGGCGTTCTTGACGTCCTCGAGCTGGGTGGCCAGGAAGTTGTAGCGCTCCTCCAGCGCCGCGAACTCCTCGAGAGCGAGCGGATTGACCTTGCCGAGCGTCGCCAGGTCCTTCTCGGCCCGCTTGGCGCGGCGCTCCTGGGTGGCCCGGTCGTACGGGACCGGCTGCGGTGCGACCACCTGTTCGCCGCGCTCGCGGGCCTGCTCGTACTCGGCGATCTCCAGCGGACTCGGCGGCATCGGGACGTCGGGACCGTACTCGGCGATGAGGTCGTCGAGGCCGATGCCGTGCTGCTCGAGGATGGTCTGTTCGAGTTGTTCGATCCGCAGCGCCGCCTGCGCGCGGGCCACCTCGTCGCGGTGCACGGCGTCGGTGAGCTGGTCGCGCTGTGCCGTCAGGTCGCGGACCAGTTCCTTGACGCGGTCGAGTTGCTCGGTGCGTTCGGCGCGCTGGCGGGTGAGGGTGTCGCGGTGCTCGAGCGCGGCGGCGACCACCTCGTCCAGGTGCGCCGCGACCCGGGCACCGGATTCCGCGACCGCGGCGGCGACGGCCGCGGCCTGCTTGCGGGCGCGCATCGCGCGTTCGGCGCGGGCACGGGCCTCACGTTCGGCCTGCGCGGCGCGACGCAGCGAGTCGGCCTTGCCGCGCAGGGCCTCGGCGCGTTCCTCCGCGGTGCGCGCCGCAAGCCGGGCTTCCACCTCGACAGCTCGGACCTCGGCGAGCGCGGCGGCCGCGACCTCGCGTTCCGCCGCGGTCGAATCGGTGCCGGAGTCGTCGCCGGTACCGGATTGTTCGCTCTCGGCCCGGCGCAGGCGTTCCTCGAGTTCGACGAACTTCTCGCGTGCCGCGTCGCGTTCCGCTTCCGCCTTGGCGCGCTGCGCGGCGAGCCGGTCGGATTCGGCGTGAGCGTTGCGCGCGGCCTGTCCGAGCCGGCCGAGCTGCTCGTACACCGCGGACATCTCGGCGTCCGACTCGTTGAGCGCGGCGAGGGTCTGTTCGGCGATCTCGGCACGCGAGGCCTGCTCGGCGAGCGCCCCGGCCAGCGCGGCGGCGAGGTCCTCGGAGCGGCGGACGGCCTGCTCGAGTGCGCGTTCGGAGGTTTCGATCGCGGCCTGGATCTCGAGGGTGCTGGGCGCGCGGTCGGAACCGCCGAGCACCCAGCCGGCACCGGCGAGGGCACCGGCGCGGGTGACGGCACGCAGCTCCGGACGCCGGGCGCACAGGTCGGTGGCGGCGGCGAGATCGTCGACGACGACGGTGCGTGCGAGCAGTGCGTCGACGCCGCCGCGCAGGTCGGCGGGGCAGGAGACGACGTCGCGTGCCCACCGCGCACCGGCCGGCAGATCACCGCCGTCCTCGGAGGCGGCACCGCCGGCGACGACGAGTGCGACACGACCCTGATCGGCGGCATCGAGAGCGGCGACCGCGGCGAGGGCGGACTGGATCGACTCGGCGGCGACCGCGTCGGCAGCCGGACCCAGCGCCGCGGCGACCGCGGTCTCGTAGCCGGGTTCCACCTGCAGCCGCTCCGCCAGCGGCCCGAGCAGACCCGCGTCGGGTCGGTGTTCGAGGAGCCAGGCGGCGCCGTCCTTGCGTTCGAGGCCCATGGACAGCGCTTCGATGCGCGCGCCGAGGGACGCGACCTCCTTACCGGCGGCACGCTCGGCGTCCTGCAGTTCCTTGACGCGTTCGTCGGCGATGCGCAGCGCTTCGAGCGCGCGCTCGTGCTGGGCGTCGGCGTCGATCTCCCCGGCGTCGAGATCGTCGATGCGGGCCTGCGCGGTCTCGAACTCGGCCTGCGCCGCGACACCGCGCAGCCGGGCCTCCTCGATGGCGACGGTCAGCCGCGCGACTTCGGCGTCGATCGATTCGGCGCGGGTGCGCATCGTGTCGACCTGGCCGGACAGCCGGGCGAGGCCTTCGCGGCGGTCGGCGACGGCACGCACCGCAGCCAGATGCGCCCGTTCCGCGGTGGCGGCCGCCTCCTCCTGCACGGCGAGCTGTTCCCGGGCGGCCTCGAGGGTGCCGTGGGCGATCTCGACGGCCTCGAGGAGTTCGGCCTCCTCTTCCGCGATGCGGTCGGCGCGGGCCTCCATCTCGTCGGGGTCCTGCCCGGACCGGGCGACCGGGGCTTCGTCGAGGTGGCGGGCCCGTTCCTGTGCGATGCGCACGGTCGCCCCGAGCCGTTCGGCGAGCGCGGACAACCGGAACCAGGTCTGGGAGGCCGCTTCGGCGCCCGGGGTCAGGCGCGCCACGGCCTGCTCGTGCCGGGCGAGTTCGGCGTTCGCCTCGTCCAGCGCGGCCAGGACGTGGTCGAGGCGTTCACGGACGATGCGTTCCTGCTCGTCCTGTCCGGCGAACTCGGCACGCCGGGTGACCAGATCGTCGGCGGCCAGCCGGAGCCGCGCGTCGCGCAGATCCGCCTGGATGGTCTGGGCGCGCCGCGCGACCTCGGCCTGACGTCCGAGCGGTTTCAGCTGGCGGCGCAGCTCGGCGGTCAGGTCGGTCAGGCGCGCGAGGTTCGCCTGCATCGCGTCGAGCTTGCGGACCGCCTTCTCCTTGCGGCGGCGGTGCTTGAGGACGCCGGCGGCCTCCTCGACGAAGGCACGCCGGTCCTCGGGACGCGACTCGAGAATCGCGGAGAGCCGGCCCTGCCCGACGATGACGTGCATCTCGCGGCCGATGCCCGAGTCGGAGAGCAGTTCCTGCACGTCCATGAGGCGGCACGAGGTGCCGTTGATCTCGTACTCGCCGGCACCGTCGCGGAACATGCGGCGGGTGACGGACACCTCGGAGTATTCGATGGGCAGCGCGCCGTCGCTGTTGTCGATGGTCAAGGTGACCTCGGCGCGGCCCAGCGGCGGGCGGCCGGCGGTGCCGGCGAAGATGACGTCCTGCATCTTGCCGCCGCGCAGCGCCTTGGCGCCCTGCTCCCCCATCACCCAGGTCAGGGCGTCGACCACGTTCGACTTTCCGGAGCCGTTGGGTCCGACGACACAGGTGATGCCGGGTTCGAAACGCAGAGTCGTCGCGGACGCGAAGGACTTGAAGCCCTTGAGCGTCAGACTCTTCAAATACATGAGGAAAAACCCTACCTGCGTGCTACCGCTCGACGAATCCGGTCAGATCTCCGCGTGCCGGTTCCCACGATTCGACGACGAGCCGCACCTCGCCGGGGGTCTGCCCGGAACGCAGCCACGCGAGGAGGTGTTCGAGTGCGGGACGCGGTCCTTCCGCGATGACGAGTACCCGGCCGTCCGGGTGGTTGGTGGCGTGCCCGACGAGACCGAGTTCGAGGGCCCGGGCCCGGGTGAACCACCGGAAGCCCACACCCTGCACGCGTCCGTGCACCCACGCGGTCAGACGTTCGGCCGAGCCGGATGCAGGGGTGGTCACGGTTGCCTCCTCTTCCTCTATCCGGCCGCGGGGCGTGCAGCGCGGACGGTGCCGTCGAATCCGGTGGTGTAGATGGTGTTCGGATCCCAGCCCGGTCCTGCGCCGAACGCGACGGACGAGACGAGCGGGATGCCCTCGGCGACGCGGCAGGTGTCCCCGGTCTCCGGGTCGACGCGCAGGATGGTTCCGGCCAGGTTCAACGCGACGTACAGCGCGCCGTCCGGTCCGAGCGTCAGGTCGTCCGGTACCTGCAGCAGGCCGGGACCGGGCAGGTCGATGCTGCGGACCGGCCCGGTGAGGTCGCCGGCGTCGAGGACGTGCAGCCGGTTGACCCCTTCGAACGTGGTGACGGTGTAGACGGTGTCGCCGTCCACCTCGATCCCGTTGACGGAGCCGAGGTCGGTGCGCAGCACGGTGCCCTCGCCGCCTCCGGCCGGAACGTGGGACAGGCCCACCACGCCCAGGTCGCGCGACGTGAGGAACGAACCGTCGGGCAGCACACCGAGACCGTTCGGCATGACCAGTCCGGTCGCGACCGTGCGGCGTTCACCGGTGTCCAGGTCGACGGCGTCGATGGTGCCGTCGGGCGTGTCGCCGAGGCCGGCCGCGGTGGTGTTGCCGACGTTCAGGTAGGTGGTGTCGCCGTCGACGACGATGCCGCCCGGCCCGGTGACGTCGTCCACGACCGTGTCGACCGTGCCGTCGGGTGCCACACGCCGCAGCGCGCCGTCGCCGGCGAGGGTCCCGTCGGAGACGAGCAGCCCACCGCGCCCGTCGAATGCCAGATTCTCGAGCACCCCGAGTCCGGACGTCACCGTGGTGACGGTGCGCGGTGCGCAGGCTGCCGGTTCGGCGGTCGCGGTCGGCACCGCGACCATTCCCAGGACGGTCACGGCCGCAGCCCCGACCGCGATCCGTATCTCGTTGTTCCCCATCTGCTCCCCCTCCGAGCTACTGCCTGCGGCCGATCACGAGTCCGCGGTGATCGTGAGGCTCACCTTCGTGCCGGACTTGAGGGTACGGCCGACGGTGCACACCTTGTCGACGGACCGCTCGACCAGCGTGAGCAGGCGCTGCTGCGCGTCGGCGTCGAGTTCGGACAGGTCGAGGATCATCTCCTCCTCGAGGTGCGGGTACACCTCGTTCTCCCGGTCCGCGGGGCCGGAGACCTTGATGGTGGCCTCGTAGTCGTCGCCGAGCCGGCGCGAGAGCGGGAAGTCCGAGCTCATGCCGGAGCAGGCGGCGAGCGCGATCTTCAGCAGCTCACCGGGGGTGAACACACCCTCGACGGTCTCGGAGCCGATGAGTACTTCGGCGCCGCGCGAGCTGCGTCCCGTGTAGCGGCGGGTGCCGGTGCGCTCGACCCACAGTTCGGTGGGCGGGGTGTCGGGAGTCTGGTCAGCCATGGCTCGAATCCTGCCACGGCACACCGACGGCACCGTCACCGAGGACCGTCGGAGTCCGATCGAGGACACCGGAACGGGTCGAGGCGGGATCCGGCGGCGACGATTTCCGTGGCCACGGGCACCAGCGGGATGTTGCGTTTCTGCGACAGGCGCCGAGCAGCGGATTCGGCGTGCGCCGGGAAGGGAACCCTGGGGCCGGACGTCCTACGGCGCTGTGCCGTCATCGCGTCCGTCGCCCGGGTCGCGAACCGAGGAGCGAGAATGAGGTACCTGTCCGACGGTGAACATCGGCGCCGGTTCCTGGCCGCGGTGCGCGCCACCGGACTGTCCCTCGAGGAACTCTGGCTGCGCTACTTCGGCCTCGGCGGCGACGCCGGCAAGATCGAGATCGACGCGTATCTGAGCGGTCTGGCACCGTTGTCGTCGCTGCAGCACGATCTGCTGGCGCACGCGATCAACGAGCGGCTCGACGAGATCGCGCCGCCGCGCGCCCCGTATGCCGAGGAACTCGTCCGGCCGACGGAGCCCACGCCGTCGGAAGCCGGGGACGACGTCGACGCCGGCGGCGGACAGGGTTCGGAACCCGGGGCCGGTTCTTCCGACGCTTCCGGTGAGTGACGCAGCGCAGGCGCGGTGCGTCAGATTCGACGAACCCGCGGGCGGGGCTGGCACTTCGGGCAACTGTAGGACGAGCGGTTCATGAACTTCTCGCGGCGGATCGCGGAGCCGCACCGCGAGCACGGCCGGTTCTCCTGGCCGTACACGTCCAGGGAACGGTCGAAGTAGCCGGATTCACCGTTGACGTTGACGTAGAGCGCGTCGAACGACGTACCGCCCTGCGCGAGCGCCTCCCCCATGACCTCATGCGCCGCCGCCAGCACCGCCTTCAGCTTGGGCCGCGACAACGTGTCGGTGATCCGGTTTCCGTGAAGCTTTGCCCGCCACAAGGATTCGTCCGCGTAGATGTTGCCGACACCGGAGACGACGGTCTGGTCGAGCAGCGCGCGCTTGATCTCGGTGTGCTTGTTCCGCAGGACCTTCACGACCGCGTCGGCGTCGAATCGGGGATCCATGGGGTCGCGGGCGATGTGCGCCACCGGCACCGGCAGCAGGTCGCCGTCGACCTCCACGAGCGGGGCGAGCGCCCAGCCGCCGAAGGTCCTCTGGTCCACGAACCGCAGATCCGCGCCGTTATCCAGCACGGCGCGGATGCGCAGGTGCTTCTCGTCGGCGACGGACGGCGGCTGCACGAGCATCTGACCGCTCATACCCAGATGCACGACGAGCGCCATGTCGGCGGGCTCGAGCACCAGCCAGAGATACTTGCCGCGTCGCTGCACGTCGACGAGCGTCTGCCCGGTCAGCTGGAGCGCGAGATCGCGCGGACCGGGTTCGTGCCGGCGCACCGCACGCGGATGCAGCACCTGCACGGATTCGATCGCCGCACCGAGCACATGCTCGTGCAGACCACGGCGGACCACCTCGACCTCGGGGAGTTCGGGCACCGCGGATCAGTTCTGTTCGGTGTCGGTCTCGTCGTTCCCGGCGACCGCGTCGCCGGCATCGGAGGTCGCGCCGTCGGTCAGCGCCTGCCACGCCGCGGCCGCCGCCTTCTGCTCGGCTTCCTTCTTGGTGCGGCCGACGCCGACGCCGTACGGAGAACCGGCGACGAGCACCGTCGCCGTGAATTCCTTGTCGTGGTCCGGGCCCGTCGCGGAGATCTCGTAGACGGGGACACCCACACCGCGTTCGGCGGTGAGTTCCTGCAGGCTGGTCTTCCAGTCCAGTCCGGCTCCGAGCCGCGGACCGCGCTCGAGGAGATCGGCGAACAACCGGAGCACGACGCTGCGCGCGACGTCGATGCCGTGTTCGAGATGGACTGCGCCGAGCAGCGATTCCATGCCGTCGGCGAGAATGCTGGCCTTGTCGCGGCCGCCGGTCAGTTCCTCACCCTTGCCCAGCAACAGGTGCACACCGAGACCACCCTCGCCGAGACCACGGGCGACCTCCGCGAGCGCGTGCATGTTCACCACGCTCGCGCGGATCTTGGCGAGTTCGCCCTCGGACCGGTCCGGGTGCGTGAGGTAGAGCTTTTCCGTGACGGTGAGGCCGAGAACCGCGTCGCCGAGGAACTCGAGGCGCTCGTTGGTCGGCAGTCCCCCGTTCTCGTAGGCGTACGACCGGTGCGTGAGCGCCAGCCGCAGCAGTTCGGGGTCCAGTGTCACGCCGAGGGCGGCGAGGAGAGACGCGTGATCCTCCTCGCCGCCCACGGACGGTGTATTCATCGACTTGTTCGCCACGATGCCTACCGAATCAGACGGCAGCGGTCACCTGACGGCCGTTGTACGTGCCGCACGACGGGCACGCCACGTGAGGCAGCTTCTTCTCGCCACAGCCACGGTTCGGGCAGGTGACGAGGGTCGGCGCAGTGGTGTTCCACTGGCTGCGCCGCGACCGGGTGTTGGAACGCGACATTCTGCGCTTGGGGACGGCCACGTCTACTTCTCCTCGTTGTTCTTGCTGTCAGGTGCACTGCTGGGTTCTTCGGATCCTGCGCCGATGGCAGCTGCCAACCCAGCCCAGCGAGGATCGATTATTTCATGCCCGTGCCCGGATTCCGCAATCGCCAGGCGAATGCCGCATTCCGGGCACAGTCCCGCGCAGTCGTCGCTACACAACGGCCGCAGCGGAAGCTCCAGTCCGACGGCGTCGACGATGACCGGCTCCAGGTCGATCTCGTCGTCCACCATCCGGTAGACCTCGTCCTCCTCGGTGGTCTGTTCCGTGACGCTGTTCGGGTAGGCGAACAGCTCCGTGAGATACAGGTCCACCGAGCCGGTGAACGGCTCGAGGCACCGCGAGCACTCGCCGACGGTCTCGGCGCGGACGGTGCCCGTCACGAGCACGCCCTCCGACACCGCCTCGAGCCGCAGATCGAGTTCCACATCCGTGCCCTCTTCGATCGCGACGAGGTCGAGACCGATACGCGAGGGCGACGGGACGACCCGGCTCACCGTTCGCATCGAGCCCGGGCGACGGCCGAGAGAGATCACGTCCAGCACAAGACCCTCGTCCCGGGCGGGACGAGACGCACTGTGATGACGGGAAGACACGGCAACTCGCTTTCGGATCGACGGCACGAAGCCGTCAGTTGTACTGGGCAACCCCCCAATGGTACGCGACGCGGCGCGCCACAGGGAAATCCGCCCGGTGCGCGAGTTCAGCGGCGGCGTTCGGCGCGCCAGTCCGCCTCCGCGTAGTCCGGGGCCCCGGCGGTGCGCAACTGCTGCCGGCCCCGCCCGACCGAGCGAAGCGTCGTGTTGAGGATCTCCTCGAAATCGGCGAGTTTGCCGTCGACGTACTCGTCGCATTCGGTGCGCAACCGGTCCGACTCCGCGTGGGCGCTGTCGATCACCCGCGCCGATTCGGCGTGCGCCGCCTGCACGACCTCGGTCTGGGACACCAGCCGTGCCTGCTCGGCTTCACCGTCCGCGACGGCCCGCTCGTAGGACGCCTTCCCGGACTCGATCATGCGGTCCGCCTCGGCCCGGGCCCGGCCGGTGAGAGCCTCGTACTGCCGCTTGGCCTCGGCGACGGTGTCCTCGGCTTCGGCACGCGCGTCCTGGACCAGTTCGTCGGCGTGTGCCCGCGCCTCCTGCACCATCCGGTCGGCCTGGGCCTTCGCGTCGGCGAGCATGCGGTCGGCGTCCGCCCGGGCCCGCTCGAGCAGTTCCCGCGCCTCTTCGTCGGCGTCACCGACGGTCTTGTCCGCCAGGGCCCGCGCGTCGCCGACCAGACGGTCACGGTGGTCGAGGACGTCCTGCGCGTCGTCCAGCTCGCTGGGCAGCGCGTCCCGTACGTCGTCGAGGAGTTCGAGAACGTCCCCTCGCGGGACCACGCAACTCACGGTCATCGGCACACCACGTGCTTCCTCGACGATCGCGACAAGTTCGTCGAGTGCCTCGAAAACCCGATACACGCCCAACCCCATTCCTCGTCCGGTCCGGCCGGTGCGGCCGCGGCCAGCTGCCAGTCTGCCGCAGGTGGCGCGGTGCGGCGCGACCCTCGGGGGCGTGTCGGCGAACCCGGTGCCCGTGTTGTCGAAACCGTTACCCGGCGGACGTGATCCGGGCTACTTGCCCGCGGCCCGTTCGGCGATCCGCGCGAGCAGCCGCTTGTGCACCGTCGCCGGCAGCATGTCCGCGACGTCGCCACCGTAGGTCGCGACCTCCTTGACGAGCGAGCTCGACAGGTAGCTGTACGCGGGATTGGTTGCGACGAACAGGGTGTCGACGCCGGTGAGCTTGTGGTTCATCTGCGCCATCTGCAGCTCGTAGTCGAAGTCGTTGGCGCCGCGCAGACCCTTGACGATCGCGGTGATGCCGTTTGCCTTCGCGTAGTCGACGAGCAGACCCTGCCAGGCGTCGACGCGGACGTTGCCAAGATGCGAGGTGGCCTCGGCCAGCATCTCGAGGCGCTCGGGCACGGTGAACATGCCCTGCTTGTTCGGGTTGACCAACACGGTGACGACGACCTCGTCGAACTGCAGTGCGGTTCGGCTGATGACGTCGAGATGTCCGTTGGTGACAGGGTCGAAGGATCCAGGACAGACGGCGCTGCTCATGATTCAGAACCGTAGCAGGTGGCGACCTCGATCCGGGTCTCCCCGTACTTGCGGACGCGCCCAGCCTCGAGGGCTTCCGGCCACACCGTTTCCGGTGACCGCGAGGACCGTTCGAGCACGACCACCGAACCGTCCCCGACCCATCCGCCGTCGACGAGAACGGTCAGCACCCGGGACACGGCGTCCTCGTCGATCGCGTACGGCGGATCCGCCAGCACGAGGTCGTAGACGCGGTCCGGGGTGCCGGCCAGCACGGTCGACACCGGTGCCGCGCGCAGCACGGCACCGGGCAGCCCGACCTCGGCGATGTTCTGCCGGACCACGGCCGCGGCCTTGGCGTCGGACTCGACGAGCAGCACGTGCGCGGCGCCCCGCGACAGGGCCTCGAGACCGAGGGCACCGGATCCCGCGTAGAGGTCCAGTACCGCGGCCCCGTCCAGGTCCATCCGCGCATCGAGCGAACTGAACAGTGCCTCGCGGACACGTTCGGAGGTGGGCCGGGTACCGCGGGGCGGCACCTTCAGGCGCCGCCCCCCGGCCCGGCCCGCGACGATCCGTGTCACTCGGCGCTTTCCTCGGTGGACACCACCACCAGCAGATCGCCACCCTCGACCTGCTGGACACCACCGATCGCGAGGCGGGTGATCTGCCCACCGCGCGGCGCGGTGATCGCCGCTTCCATCTTCATGGCCTCGATCGTGGCGACGGTGTCACCCGCGGCGACCTTGTCGCCCTCACCGACGACGAGGGTGACGGTGCCGGCGAACGGCGCGGCCACGTGACCGGGGTTGCTCCGGTCGGCCTTCTCCGCCGCCGGGACCTCGCTGGCGATGGACCGGTCGCGCACGGAGACCGGACGCAGCTGTCCGTTGAGGATGCACATCACGGTCCGGAAGCCGCGTTCGTCGGCGTCCGAGATCGCCTCGAGGCCGATGAGCAGTTCGACGCCCTTGTCGAGCTTGACGCGGTGCTCCTCACCCTGGCGCAGGCCGTAGAAGAACTGGTTCGCCGACAGTTCGGAGGTGTCGCCGTAGGCGTCGCGGTGCTCTTCGAACTCGCGGGTCGGGGCCGGGAACAGCAGCCGGTTGAGGGTGCTGCGACGCTCGAGCGAGCTGCCGCCGAGCGCCTTCTCGTCCTCCGATGCGAGCTGCGCTTCGGCCTTCGGTTCGCCGCGGCCGGCCAGGGCCTTGCTGCGGAACGGCTCGGGCCAGCCCCCGGCGGGGGTGCCGAGTTCGCCGCGCAGGAATCCGACGACCGAATCCGGGATGTCGAAGCGGCCCGGATCGGCGGCGAAGTCGTCGACGGACACACCGGCACCGACGAGGTGCAGCGCGAGGTCGCCGACGACCTTCGACGACGGGGTGACCTTGATCAGCCGGCCCAGGAGGCGGTCGGCGCCGGCGTAGGCGGCCTCGACGTCCTCGAAGCGGTCACCGAGGCCCAGCGCGATGGCCTGCTGACGCAGGTTCGACAGCTGACCACCGGGGATCTCGTGCGTGTACACGCGGCCGGTCGGGGCGGGCAGCCCGGACTCGAACGGCGCGTACACCTTCCGCAGCGCCTCCCAGTACGGCTCGAGATCGCACACGGCCTGCAGGTCCAGGCCGGTGTCGTACTCGCTGTTCGCCGCGGCCGCGACGATCGCGGACAGCGCGGGCTGGCTGGTGGTCCCGGCCAGTGCCGCCGACGCGCCGTCGACGGCGTCCGCGCCCGCCTGCCACGCCGCCAGGTAGGTGGCGAGCTGACCGCCCGGGGTGTCGTGGGTGTGCA
This sequence comes from Rhodococcus sp. NPDC003383, assembly GCF_053589115.1. Taxonomy (NCBI): domain Bacteria; kingdom Bacillati; phylum Actinomycetota; class Actinomycetes; order Mycobacteriales; family Nocardiaceae; genus Rhodococcus; species Rhodococcus sp. NPDC003383. The sequence goes on from NZ_JBSFRG010000029.1 coordinate 28,923, forward strand.
CGTGCACCGGCAGGTCGAAGTTGCTGCGCAGCGCCGAGACGAGGGTCGCGGCGGCGGGGGCGCGCAGCAGCCCGGCCATGTCCTTGATCGCCAGCACGTGCGCGCCGGCCTCGACGATCTGCTCGGCCAGCTTCAGGTAGTAGTCGAGCGTGTAGAGCGTCTCGTTCGGGTTCGACAGATCGCCCGTGTAGGACAGCGCGACCTCGGCGATCGTGGTGCCGGTCTCGCGGACCGCGTCGATCGCCGGTCGCATCTGGTCGACGTTGTTCAGGGCGTCGAAGATCCGGAAGATGTCGATGCCGGTGCTCGCCGCCTCCTGCACGAACGCCCGGGTCACCGCCTCCGGGTACGGCGTGTAGCCGACGGTGTTGCGACCGCGCAGCAGCATCTGCAGGTTGATGTTCGGGATCGCCTCACGCAGCGCCGCGAGCCGCTCCCACGGGTCCTCGTGCAGGAAGCGCAGCGCCACGTCGTAGGTGGCACCGCCCCACGCCTCGATGGACAGCAGTTCCGGGGTCATCCGCGCGACGTGCCCGGCGACGGTGAGCAGGTCCTTGCTGCGCACCCGGGTGGCGAGCAGCGACTGGTGGGCGTCGCGGAAGGTGGTGTCGGTGACGCCGAGGGCCTTCTGCTCGCGCAGTGCACGCGCGAAGCCTTCGGGACCGAGTTCGAGCAGCCGCTGCCGCGACCCGGCCGGCGGCGCGGCCGTCAGGTCGATCGCGGGGAGCTTGTCGTGCGGGTAGACCGTGGTGGGGCGCTGGCCGTGCGGCTTGTTGACCGTCACGTCCGCGAGGTACCGCAGGATCTTGGTGCCGCGGTCCGCGGAGGAACGCAGCGTCAGCAGCTGCGGACGCTCCTCGATGAACGAGGTGGTCACGTTGCCGGCCCGGAAGTCCGGATCGTCGAGCACCGCCTGCAGGAACGGGATGTTCGTGGCGACGCCGCGGATGCGGAACTCGGCGACCGCGCGCCGGGCCCGCGCGACGGCGGCCTCGAGGTTGCGCCCGCGGCAGGTGAGCTTGACCAGCATCGAGTCGAAGTGCGCCGAGACCTCGGCACCGACGGAGGTGCCGCCGTCGAGGCGGATGCCGGCGCCGCCGGGCGTGCGGTAGCCGGTGATGCGGCCGGTGTCGGGCCGGAAGCCGTTGGCCGGGTCCTCGGTGGTGATGCGGCACTGCAGCGCCGCTCCGCGGATCGTGACGGTGTCCTGCGACAGACCCAGATCCGACAGGGATTCACCGGATGCGATGCGCATCTGCGCCTGCACGAGGTCGACGTCGGTGATCTCCTCGGTCACCGTGTGCTCGACCTGGATGCGCGGGTTCATCTCGATGAACACGTGGCGGCCCTGCTTGTCGAGCAGGAACTCGACGGTGCCGGCGCACTGGTAGCCGATCTGCTCGGCGAACGCGACCGCGTCCGCGCAGATCTTCTGCCGCAGCTCCTCCGGCAGGTTCGGGGCCGGGGCGAGCTCGACGACCTTCTGGTGCCGGCGCTGCACCGAGCAGTCCCGCTCGAACAGGTGCATCACGTTGCCGTGCTTGTCGGCGAGGATCTGGACCTCGATGTGGCGCGGGTCGACGACGGCCTGCTCGAGGAACACCGTCGGATCACCGAACGCGGCGTCGGCCTCACGCGAGGCGGCTTCGATCGCTTCGCGCAGCTGGGCGCGTTCGGCGACGCGGCGCATGCCGCGTCCGCCACCACCGGCGACCGCCTTGACGAACACCGGGAACTCCATGTCCTCGGCGGCGGCGAGCAGCGCCTCGACGTCGGACGACGGCTCGGACGAGGCGAGCACCGGCAGACCGGCCGCCTTGGCGGCGGCGATCGCGCGGGCCTTGTTGCCGGTCAGTTCCAGCACCTCGGCGGGCGGGCCGATGAAGGTGATGCCGGCTTCCGCGCAGGCTGCGGCGAGGTCCGGATTCTCGGACAGGAATCCGTAGCCCGGGTAGATCGCGTCCACGCCCGCGGACTTCGCGGCGGAGACGATCTCTTCGACCGACAGGTAGGCGCGGACGGGATGTCCCTCGACACCGATCTGGTACGACTCGTCCGCCTTCAGCCGATGCAGCGACTTGCGGTCTTCGTAGGGAAACACCGCGACGGTCCCGGCACCCAGTTCGTAGGCGGCACGGAAGGCGCGGATCGCGATCTCGCCACGGTTGGCGACAAGCACTTTCGAGAACATTGGACGAACGTACCCTGCCGCAACATGCCGATTTTCACCCCCGTCCCACATTCTGGGATGTGGGACGAATGTGGCAAGACTGAAACGATGCAGTTCCGCGTACTGGTAACCCGCAGGTAATACGGAAGGTGCTCTCGTTTTTACCTCACAGCCGGATCACGCCTGCCGTGCGCGGAACGTTACCTCGTCCGCAGGTTTTCCGCCGGGCGCGCGGCTCAGGATTTCTCGAGGTATTCGACCCGCGTGCTGTCCAGGGCCGCGGTGACCATCCGCGCGAGTCCGGGATGCTCGTCCAGGCCCGGATCCTCGTCGGTGACCGCACGCGCGAACGCCTGGGCGGCGGCGATGACCTCCACGTCGTCGACGAGCGAGAGCAGCCGCAGCGTCGACGCCGTGCCGGACTGCGCGACGCCGAGCACGTCGCCCTCGCGACGTTGCTGCAGGTCGAGTTGTGCCAGCGCGAACCCGTCGGTGGTGCCGGCCACCGCGTCGAGCCGCATCATCGCCTGCGACCCCGGGCGGCTGTCGGTGACGAGCAGGCACAGCCCCTGATGTCCGCCTCGCCCCACGCGACCGCGCAGCTGATGCAGCTGGCTGACCCCGAACCGGTCGGCGTCGACGATCACCATCACCGTCGCGTTGGGCACGTCCACACCGACCTCGACGACGGTCGTGCACACCAGCACGTCGATCTTCCCGGCGCCGAAGTCGCGCATCACCGCGTCCTTCTCGTCCGCGGGCAACCGGCCGTGCAGCAACCCGACGCGCAGGTGACTCAACGGGCCGGTGGACAGCTCCTCGTACTGCTGCAGCACCGACTTCGTGTCCGGCGGCTCGGCACCGGCCCGCGCCCCCTTGCCGCCGCTTTTTCCACCACGACTCTTCGTACCGCGGGCCGGCTCCGCGTCCTCGAGAACGAAGAAGTCGGCGTCGGCGTCCTCGTCCGCGTCCCCGTCCCCGATCCGGGAGCACACGACGTAGGCCTGCCGCCCCTCCGCGACCTCCTCGCCGATCCGCTCCCACGCGCGGTCGACCCAGCTCGGATGCACCTTCGCCGGCACGACCCGGCTCACGATCGGTGAGCGTCCGCGCGGCAGTTCCGTCAGGGTCGAGACCTCGAGGTCGCCGAGGACGGTCATCGCGATCGTCCGCGGAATCGGGGTCGCGGTCATCACCAGCACGTGCGGGCTCGCACCGTCACGGCCGCGGTTGCGCAGTGCGTCCCGCTGTTCGACCCCGAAGCGATGCTGTTCGTCGATGACGACGAGGCCCAGGTCGAAGAACTTCACGCCCTGCTGGATCAGGGCGTGGGTGCCGATGACGATGCCGGCGTCGCCGTTGACGGTGTCGAGCAGCGCCTGGCGTTTGCGGGCCGCGGACATCGAGCCGGTCACCAGCGTCACCTTGGTCGCGAGTTCGTGGGCGCCGAGCTCACCGGCGGCGGCCAGGTCCCCGAGCATCGAGGTCAGCGACCGGGCGTGCTGCGCGGCGAGCACCTCCGTCGGCGCGAGCAGTGCGCACTGGTGTCCCGAGTCGACGACCTGCAGCATCGCCCGCAACGCCACGATGGTCTTGCCGGAACCGACCTCGCCCTGCAGCAGCCGGTTCATCGGGTGCGCCACCGACAGGTCGGCGGCGATCTCGCCGGCGACGGCGAGCTGACCGGTGGTCAGCTCGAAGGGCAGGCGCCGGTCGAATTCGGCGGCGATGCCGTCGTCGCGGGGCGCGCAGACCGGCGCGGTGCGCACGGCCACGTCGTGCCGGCGCCGCGCGAGCACCAGTTGCAGAGCGGTCGCCTCGTCGAAACGCAACCGGGCCCGCGCGGCGGTCACCTGCTCCTTCGTGTCGGGCAGATGAATGGTGCGCAGCGCCTCGTCCAGGCCGACCAGGCCGTGCTCGCGGCGCACCCAGTCCGGCAGCGGGTCGTCGACGACCTCGAGTTGGTCGAGGATCTGCCGCACGCAGCGCATCACCGTCCACGACTCGACGTCCCGGGTCGCCGGGTACATCGGGATCAGCGCCCGGTCGAAGATCGACATGTCGATGCCGTCGCTGCCCTGCGCGCTGCGGGCCATCCCCGCCAGCGCGCCCGCCCCGCGGACCCGGGTCGGCGCGGGTGTCGCTCCCCCGACCTCCGCGTCGCGCGGCTCGGGAAGGATGACGTAGCTCGGATGGGCGAGGCTCCACTTGTCCCGGAAGTACTTCACGGTGCCGGAGAACATGCCGCGCACGCCGGGCTTGATGTTGTATTTGACCTTGTGCGGGTTGAAGAACGTCACGTCGATCTTCTGCCGGTCCGAAACCAGCACCACCGCGAGCCGCGTCCCGGGCCGGCTCTTCATCCGCACCTCGTCGGCCTTCTCGACCCGCGCGATGATCGTGACGTGCTGGCCTTCCTCCGGCTGCGCGTCGCCGAGTTCGGCGCCCTGGGTCGCGTAGCGGTGCGGGTAGTGGCGCAGCAAATCCTCGACGGTGGACATGCCGAACGCGTCGAACAGGGCGTCGGCGGTCTTGCGTCCGAGAAGATGATCGAGTCGGTCCGCGAGTGTCGCCACTGCCGTCCTTTCGCCGTGTCCGCTTCTGCCCGGTTCGGCGCCTACTCGACGCCGAGTTGCAGCAGGTCGCTGCCCTGTCCCCCGTGATACACCACGACCTCCACCTCGGGATGGTGCGCGTCGAGGTGGGCGGTCAGCTGTTCGGCGAGGCCCTCGGGAGCACCGGACCCGACCAGCATCGTCACGAGTTCTCCACCCGCGGCGAGGACCTTGTCGAGGAGCGACGCGCCCGCTGCCACCAGATCATGCTCGATGACTACGACATCGTGGCCGGACAAACCGAGGCTGTCGCCGGGTTCGCACGTTCCCACCCAGGTCAGGGCGCGTTCCTGCGCGATGCGCAGCGAGCCCCAGCGGGTCGTCGCGGCGGCCTCGGTCATCGTGAACGCGTCGTCGACCGAGTCCCGTCCGGCGTCGTGCACGGCGAGGGACGCGAGCCCCTGCACCATCGACCAGCTCGGCAGGAACATCACCGACCGATGGTCGTCGCGGGTCGCCGCCCCGACGGCGATGAGGTTCTGCTCGCTGAGCGCACCGTTGGGCAGCACCAGCACCTCGGGTGCGTCGACCGCGCGGATGGCGTCGAGCAACCCGGGGATGGTCATCGGGCGGTCGGCCCGGACGACGACGGCCCCTTCGGCCTCGAACAGCTCGGCTGCGCCGTCGCCCTCCACGACCGCGAGCACGGCCCGGCCCGGCGAGGCCGGGGGCTCCCCGTGCCCATCGCAGTTGTCCCGGCTGCAGTTGTCCCGGCGCACCGCGTCGAGCGCGAAACAGGTGATCTCGATGCGGTGGACGGTTCCCGCCGCCAGACCCGCCTCGACCGCCGCACCGGCGTCGCAGCAGTGCACGTGCACGGTCCAGGTGCCGGCGCCGTCGCCGACCACCGCGACGGAGTCGCCGAGTGCGTCGAGCCGCGTCCGCAGCGTCGCCATCCGCTCGTCGTCGGTGTCGCCCACGAAGTACATGACCTCGTAGTCCTGCGCGGTGTCGTCGTCCGCAGCCGGGTCGTCGTGCCGGGAGGCGTCCGGGCGCGCGGCGGACCGCACCGGCGGAACGGGCCGGGTGGTGAGGGTGAGGCGGCGGTCGGGTCGCTCGCCGGTCACGACCTCGACGAACACGTCGAGCAGGATGAGCAGGCCGAGGCCACCGGCGTCGACGACGCCGTTCTCCGCGAGGACGTCGAGCTGCGTGACGGTGCGCTGCAGTGCGGCCGCGGCGGCGTCGGCGGCGGCGAGCGCCACGTCCGCGGGTGTCGCGTCGGCACCGAGCCGGGACGCGCCGGTTGCGGCGGCGTGCAGAACGCTCACGATGGTCCCGTCGGCGGGGGTGCTCAGCGCCCGCATCACCGCGGCGGCCGCGCGGTCCAGCGCGTGGACGATCCCGGGCGCATCGAGCTGCTCTTGGGTCGCGGTGGCGTCGGCCATTCCGCGCAGGATCTGCGCGAGGATCACCCCGGAGTTGCCGCGGGCTCCGGTGAACGCGCCGCGCGCGAGGGCGTCGAGGACCCCGGCTGCCGTCTGCTGCGTACCGGACGCGCGGAGACCCTCCACCGCGGATCGCACGGTGATCAGCAGGTTCGTGCCGGTGTCACCGTCCGGGACGGGGAAGACGTTGAGGACGTTGATCTCGTCGTGGCGCTCCTCGATGGCCTTGAGCCCGAGCTCCGCCCAGCGGCGCAGCGCCTGTGCGTCCACCACGTCCCCCGCTTCGAACAACTGTGGACACCTCTTCCGCAACCCGCCGATTTCCGATGCCGAAAGGGTAACCGTGCGGCCGGAAGGCGGCCGGTTTGGTCATCGGCTGCCGCATTCGCTACGCTTGCAGGGTTGCCTCGCACGGGCGACGACAGTTTCCCGTGTTCGCAGGACAAGAATGACAATATCCACTACATAACAAGGAGTTCGCGACATGGCTGCCGTCTGCGACGTATGCGCCAAGGGCCCCGGCTTCGGGAAGTCGGTCTCGCACTCGCACCGGCGTACCAATCGTCGCTGGAACCCGAACATCCAGAGCGTGCGTGCCCAGGTTGCCCCGGGCAACACCCGCAAGATCAACGTGTGCACCTCCTGCCTGAAGGCGGGCAAGGTCGTTCGCGGCTGATCGAGCCGAGACCACGAATACCCCCGGCGTCCGTCGCCGGGGGTATTTGCCGTTTTGTGAGGTTCGGCCCTGCGGCTAGGGTGCCGAAGGTGACCGAAACTTCTGTGACCGATACCTCCGCCTCGCACGTGAGCGTGACCGACGGAGTGCTGCGCATCGCCGTGGCGACCGCCGAGAACGGCACCTCGCTGTCCCCCGCCGGAGTCGATCAGGGCACCGCCGCCCTGCGTGCCGCCGGACCCGAGGTCGGCGCCGTCCTGCTGGTGGGTGAAGGCGCCAACTTCTGCGCGGGTGGGAACGTGCGGGGATTCGCCGCCGCCGAGGACCGCAGCGCGCACGTCGCCGACATCGCCGGCCGATTCCACGAGTTCGTGCTGGCCCTCGACGCCGTGGGTGTGCCCGTCGTCGCGGCGGTGCACGGCTGGGCCGCCGGTGCCGGGATGAGCATCGTGCTGCACGCCGACATCGCGCTCGGCGGCCCGTCGACGAAGCTGCGCCCGGCGTACCCGTCGATCGGATACACGCCGGACGGCGGGATGTCCTGGACGCTGCCGCGGGTGGTCGGGGTCGCCCGGGCCCGCGAGATGATCCTGACGGACGCGGTGGTCGCCGCAGACGAGGCGGTGCGCCTCGGACTGCTGAGCCGGCTCGTCGCCGACGACGAGATCCAGAGCGAGGCGCTGCGCGTCGCGCGGACCCTCGCCAACGGTCCGACCGCGGCCTACGCCGGCATCCGCCGCCTGGTGGCGGACTCCCAGCACCGGACGCTCGCCGAGCAGCTCGACGCCGAACTCGCGTCGATCTCGGCGGCGGCGGTGTCGCCGACGGGTCTCGAGGGTGCGGACGCATTCGTCGAGAAGCGCCGCCCCGATTTCGCCTCGCTGAAGCAGAACCGCTGAAACAGAACCGATCCGGCGCGGGCCGGTGGTCAGGCCAGGCGCCAGTCCACCGGCTCGCCGCCCTGCTGTTCGAGGAGAGCGTTCGCGCGGCTGAACGGTCGCGAGCCGAAGAATCCGCGGGATGCGGACAGCGGCGACGGGTGCGCGGACTCGACGGTGGGCACGTTCCCGAGCATCGGCTTCAAGGTCGCCGCGTCACGGCCCCACAGGATCGCCACCAGCGGCGTGCCGCGCGCGACGAGCGCCCGGATCGCCTGCTCGGTGACGACCTCCCATCCCTTGCCGCGATGCGAGGCGGGCTGCCCCGGCTGCACGGTGAGCACCCTGTTGAGCAGCAGCACACCCTGCTCCGCCCAGGGCGTCAGGTCGCCGTTCGCCGGCACCGGCAGGCCCAGGTCCTCGGTGTATTCGCGGTAGATGTTGGCAAGGCTGCGCGGCACGGGGCGCACGTCGGGTGCGACGGAAAAGCTCAGGCCCACCGCATGACCCGGCGTCGGGTAGGGGTCCTGTCCGACGATGAGCACCCGCACCCGGTCGAACGGCTGCGTGAAGGCGCGCAGCACGTTGCTGCCGGCCGGGAGGTAGCCGCGGCCGGCGGCGTTCTCCCGGCGCAGGAACTGCCCCATCGCCGCGATGTCGTCGGCGACGGGTGCCAGGGCCTGCGCCCAGCCGGCCTCGACGACCTCGGCGAGCGGTCGCGGCCCGGTCGGAGTGTCCGGATCGGCGAGTTGGTCCGTCACGAATTTCCCCTAGTCGATGCGGCGCAACGCGGTGCGGTAGTAGTCGGCGTTCGCCGCGTACATCTTCGCGTTCTCCTCGAAGCTGCCCTCGGGGAGCTCGAAGCCCTCCCGGACCTTGGCGGGCACGCCCATGGCCATGCGTCGTTCCGGCAGTTCGAACCGCGGCGGGACGAGCGCGCCCGCGGCGACCTGCGATCCGGCCCCGAGCGTCGCGCCGTTGAGCACGAGCGACCCGGAGCCGACGAGGCAACCGTCGCCGATGGTGGCGCTCTCGATGTGGGCGTTGTGGCCGACCACGCAGCGGGCGCCGATGATCGTCGACTGGATCGCCGTGGTGTGGATGATCGTTCCGTCCTGGATGTTGGTGTACTCACCGACGGTGATGGAGCCGTAGTCGCCGCGCAGCACCGCCGTCGGCCACACCGAGGCGTGTGCACCGAGGGTGACATTGCCGATCACCACGGCATCGGGGTGCACCCACGCATCGGGGTGGATATCGGGGACACGATCGCCGAGCGCATAGACAGCCATACGCAGAAACCTATCTCGAGAAACTCTGCCAGCCGCCGGGACCCGCGCGGTCGCGGCCGTCGACGGTGATGCCCGCCCCCGCACGCACCGAGCCGATGCGGTGCCAGCCCTCGGGAAGCGCCACCTCCGGCGGGAAACACGCGGCCAGCGCATGGTCCTCTCCCCCGGTCAGCACCCACTCCCACGGATCGGCGTCCAGGTCCGCCGCGGCAGCGCGCAGATCGTCGCCCGGTCCGAGCAGGGCCGACTCGACGTCGATGGCCACGGCCGACGCGGCCGCGATGTGCCCGAGATCGGCGAGCAGACCGTCCGAGATGTCGGTCCCGGCGCGCGCACCCGCCCGCGCCGCCGCCGGCCCCGCTGCGTACGGCGGGGCCGGAACGCGGTGGGCCTCCACCAGATCGGGGTGACCGCCGTGACCGGCGAGCAGCAGCGCCAACCCCGCGGCGGACCGGCCCAGGGTGCCGGCCAGCGCGAGGACGTCACCGGGCCGGGCCGCGGTGCGCAGCAGCGGCGCCCGGCCTTCGAGGTCGCCGAGCACCGTCACCGAGACGATCACCTGATCGGCCTGCACGAGGTCGCCGCCGACGACCCCCGCGCCCATCTCCTCGGCGGCTTCCCCCAGACCGGCGGAGATCCCCTCGAGCACGGCCACGGGGGTACCGGGCGGGCACCCGAGTGCGACGACGAACGCGGTCGGGCGGGCGCCGAGCGCCGCGACGTCCGCACCGTTCTGCGCCGCAGCTTTGCGTCCGACCTGCTGTGGACTCGACCAGTCCAGCCGGAAGTGCCTGCCCTCGACGAGCATGTCCGTGGAAACGGCGACGCGGCCGTCGGACGCGGCGACGAGTGCTGCATCGTGTCCCGGCCCGACCAGGGTCGTCGCGGGCTGGCGACGGCCGGCGGTCGCGCGATCGATGACGGGGAATTCGCCGAGTTCGGCGACGGTGGGGCCGGTGGGGTCGGGCACGGTGGCAGAAGTCTCCTTCCGGCTCTGGCCGGTGCGGTCCGGTGCCGTGACAGGCACTGATAGGTTCGGGTCACGCTACCGCTCCCGAAGATGGACCTGATGATCGAATCCGATTCTTCTCCCGAACCCGAATCCGACGCCGCCGGTGCCGACGCACAGGTGGCCGAGGAGGAACGCCGCCATCCCGCGGTGATCGCGACGGCCATCGCACTGCCGGTCGCGTTGCTCGCCGGAGTCGTCGTCGCCGCGGTGATCATCGACCGCAATCCGGTGCTCGGCCCGCTCGCACTCGGACCGGTTCCCGCGCCGCAGGCCGAATCCGCCGCGTGCGCAGACCTGCTCGCGGCACTGCCCGAGAAGCTCGGGGACTACACGCGCGCCGAACTGGTCGATCCCGCTCCGCCCGGCACCGCGGCCTGGCAGACCGCCGATGCGGAACCGGTGGTGCTGCGGTGCGGTCTGGATCGTCCCGCCGAATTCGATGCGGCGGCGGCGCTGCAGGTCGTCGACGGCGTGCAGTGGTTCGAGGTGTCGGGCGAAGCCGAGGGCATCGCCGCGAGTACGTGGTTCGCGGTGGACCGGCCGGTCTACGTCGCGTTGACGGTGCCGAACGGGTCCGGACCGTCCCCCTTGCAGGAGGTGTCGGCCGCGCTCACCGAGTCGCTGCCGCAGCAGCAGATCGATCCCGCGCCGGTGGGTGGAAACTGATCCACCGACCGGCGCGGGTGGACGATCACGGGAGCATGGACCCGGTTTCCACGAACCGCTGATGGAACGACAGTGCCTCGCCGAGGAGGTGCGGGGTGTGCCCGCCGGCTTCGGCCTCGGCACGCGCGACATATTCGTGCAGCGCGTCCCGGTAGTCGGGGTGGGCGCAGTTGTCGATGACGACGCGTGAGCGGCGACGCGGAGACAGCCCGCGCAGATCGGCGAGGCCCTGCTCGGTGACGATCACCTGGGTGTCGTGCTCGGTGTGGTCGACGTGCGGCACCATCGGCACGATCGCCGAGATGCTGCCGCCCTTCGCGGTCGACGGGCTCAGGAACATCGACAGATAGCCGTTGCGAGCGAAGTCGCCGGAACCACCGATGCCGTTCATCATCTTGGTTCCCATGACATGGGTGGAGTTGACGTTGCCGTAGATGTCGGCCTCGAGCATGCCGTTCATGGCGATGATGCCGAGGCGGCGGACGATCTCCGGGTGGTTGCTGATCTCCTGCGGCCGCAGCACGATGTGCTCCCGGTAGAAGTCGATGTTGGCCACCAGCTCGTCGACACCCTCCGCGGTCAACGCGAGCGACGTCGCGGATGCGTACTTCACGGTGCCGTGCTTGATCAGGTGCAGCATCCCGTCCTGGATGACCTCGGAATAGCAGGTCAACCCCTTGTGCGGTCCGGCGTCGAGGCCCTGCAGCACCGCGTTGGCGACGTTGCCGACACCGGACTGGAGCGGCAACAGCGAATCGGCGGGCAGACGTCCCTTGGAGACCTCGAACTCGAAGAAGTCCAGTACGTGCCCGGCGATCGTCTTGCTGACGGCGTCCGGCGGAGTCAGCGGCATCGCGCTGTCGCGCAGGTTGGTCTCGACGACGGCGACGACCTTGGCCGGGTCGACGCGCAGGGTGGGCTGGCCGATGCGGTCCTCGACGCCGGTCAACATGATCGGCTTGCGGTTCGGGGGCAGCGCGGTGCCGTAGTAGACGTCGTGGATCCCGTTCATCGCGTCCGGCACCCAGGAGTTGACCTCGAGGACGACCTTCTCGGCGACGTCGAGCCAGGTCTTGTTGTTGCCGATCGACGTCGACGGGATCAGTTCACCGCTCTCCGTGATGCCGGAGACCTCGATGACCGCGACGTCGATGTGCCCGTAGTACCCCTCCCAGACCTGCTGGGCCACGTGGGACAGGTGGATGTCGAGGTAGTCCATGCCACCGGAGTTGATGGAGCGGCGTGCCGTCGCCTCGGACTGGTAGGGCATGCGCAGCGAGATGCCGTCGACCTCCGCGAGCATGCGTTCGGTCTCGGCGGCGACGGAGGCACCGGTGAGAAGGTTGATCGTGAAGTCCGTACCGCCGGCGCGGGCGTGCCGGATCCGCTCCGCGAGCGCGGGTGTGACGGCCTTGGGAGTGCCGGCACTGCCGAACCCGCTGATCGCGACCGTGTCACCGGGGTGGATGTACCGCACCGCCTCCTCGGCAGAAACGATCTTGTTCCGAAACGCGGAGTGGTGAATTCGGTTCGACTCCGACGTGACATCGGAAAGAAGGTGGTGCCCGTTCATGCGCCCAGATTAGCCGCCGCAAGGAAAGGCCCGTCACATTCTTCCGGCCCGAGGGACCCACACCACTCGCCTGCCCTCGAGCCCGGCCCAGGACACGCGAGGGGCGTAACCTACTGTTGCGCAACGGCTTCTACAATTGCGGCACTGCGTGCCATCGGGGCGACCGGCTGGTCTGTTACCGGAAGCGCGATCGTAGGATCGTTGCGCGCTCGTCGCATGGTTGTGACCGTTCACCGCGCCGGGCCGTGCGTTCGACGCGGCACCGCCCCACCGGCACCGGGAGCCACCGTCCGGCGTTCCGTGTCACCCTGTTCCGGCACGATGGTCCGCATGAGTATCGCGACGACGAATCTGCGTGACGAGGCCGAACGACTCCTGCGCGAACTGGCCGGCCCGCACGCGCGCCTGCGCGAGGACCAGTGGACGGCGATCGAGGCGCTGGTGGTGCAGCGGCGCCGCGCGCTCGTGGTGCAGCGCACCGGGTGGGGCAAGTCCGCGGTGTACTTCATTTCCGCCAAACTGCTGCGTGCCCACGGGCACGGTCCGACGGTGATCGTCTCGCCGCTGCTGGCGCTCATGCGCAACCAGGTCGAGTCCGCCGAACGCGCCGGGGTGCGGGCGGCGACGATCAACTCCGGCAACGTCACCGAGTGGGACGAGATCCACGAGCGCATCGCGTCCGGTGAGATCGACGTCCTGCTGGTCAGCCCGGAACGGTTGAACAATCCCGACTTTCGCGATCAGGTGCTGCCCGCCCTGGCCCGCGATGCCGGTCTCGTCGTGGTCGACGAGGCGCACTGTGTGTCCGACTGGGGTCACGACTTCCGCCCGGACTACCGGCGGATCCGCACGCTCGTCGCCGAACTCGGCGAGGGCATCCCCGTGCTGGCGACGACCGCGACCGCGAACGATCGCGTCGTGGCCGACGTGGCCGCCCAGTTGGGCGTCGGCGAGGGCACCGCGGAAACGCTGGTGCTGCGCGGCGGCCTGGACCGCCCCTCGCTGCACCTGTCGGTCGTCCGGATCGACGAGCCCGCACGCCGCGCGGCGTGGCTGGCCGAGCATCTGGGTGAGCTGCCCGGCTCCGGCATCGTCTACGCGCTGACCGTGTCGGCGGCGCAGGATCTGGCGGCGTTGCTCGCCGAGCGGGGTTACGCCGTCGCCGCGTACACCGGGCAGACCGACACCGCCGAACGCGAGCAACTCGAGGCGGATCTGCTGAACAACCGCGTCAAGGCGCTGGTGGCGACGTCGGCGCTGGGCATGGGCTTCGACAAACCGGACCTGGGGTTCGTGGTGCATCTCGGGGCACCGTCCTCCCCCATCTCCTACTACCAGCAGGTCGGCCGCGCGGGCCGCTCCACCGATCGTGCCGAGGTCGTTCTCCTGCCGGGCCGCGAGGATCAGCAGATCTGGAAGTGGTTCGCGTCGGTCGCGTTCCCCGACGAGGCGCTGGTGCGCCGGGTCGTGGAGGTGCTCGACACCGACCGTCCGCAGTCGACGCCGGCGATCGAGCCGCTCGTGGATCTGAACCGGTCGCGGCTCGAGATGGTGCTCAAGGTGCTCGACGTCGACGGTGCGGTGCGCCGCGTCAAGGGCGGCTGGGTCGCGACCGGGCAGCCGTGGCACTACGACGCGCCGCGCTACGCCCGGCTCGAGGAGGCCCGCGCCGCCGAGCAGGCCGCCATGCTCGAATACGAACGCACCACCGAGTGCCGGATGCTGTTCCTGCGCCGGCAGCTCGACGACCCGGAGCTCATGGCCTCCGCCGAGGGCTGCGGCCGCTGCGACAACTGCTGCGGCCCGCGCTGGAGCACCGACGTGGACGAAGCCGGTGTGGCGCAGACGGTGGCGCGCCTGGACCGGCCGGGTGTCGATCTCGCGCCGCGCAAGCAGTGGCCGACGGGCATGGCGAAGCTGGGGGTGTCGCTGTCCGGGCGGATCACCGACGGACCCGAACCCGGGCGGGTGCTGGGCCGGTTGTCCGACCTGGGGTGGGGTCCACGACTGCGCGCGCTGCTGGACGGTCCGGACGCCCCCGCCCCGGACGAGCTCATGCGGGCCGCGATCTCGGTGCTCGCCGCGTGGGACTGGGCACAGCGCCCGGTCGCGGTGATGGCCGTGGAGTCGGAGTCGCATCCGCTGCTCGTCGGCTCGCTGGCCGCGGGTCTGGCCCGGATCGGCCGCCTGCGGGATCTGGGCACGTTGCGGTCCCGTCCGGGGCGGCCGCCGGTGACGGCGGCGAACTCGGCCTATCGCATCGCCGCGCTCGTCGATGCGTGGATCCCGCCGGACCTCACGGGTGTCGACGGTCCGGTGCTGCTGGTCGACGCCGTCACCGACACGGGGTGGACGCTGACGATGGCGGCGCGGACGCTGCGCGCAGCGGGCGCCGAAGCGGTGCTCCCGTTCGCGCTGGCGAGCCCGAAGTAATCGGTGGGGCCGCACCGATCGCTACACGATGTGGCCCATCTCACTCGAGTGCTCTTACCTGCGTGTAACCGGGGGTTCCGAAGATCGATTTCCGCGACGCGCGTGATTTCGGCACACGTGGTTGTTACGTTGCCATTACTTATGACGCCCGTTACGGAGAGAAGTACCCCGACCCTCGCACCGGCCGAACCGAGCTTGCGAACGCCGGCCGAATTGCAGTTCAGGACACCTCGCATCGCAGACGGAATTCGGATCTGGGAAATCGCTCGCGATTCCCGGGTGCTCGATGTCAATTCCTCGTATGCCTATGTGCTGTGGTGCCGTGACTACGCCGCGACCTCGCTCGTCGCGACCGACGAGTTCGACCGGCCGGTCGGGTTCGTCACCGGCTACCGCCGCCCGGAGGCGCCCGGCACGTTGTTCGTGTGGCAGGTCGCCGTCGACGAAGATCAGCGGGGACGCGGCGTGGCGGCCCGGATGCTGCACACGCTCCTGGACCGGCTCCGCCACTGCGGTGTGACCCGCCTGGAGACCACCATCAGTCCGGACAACTCGGCCTCCATCGCGTTGTTCACGGCCGTCGCCCAGCAGCGCGGCACCTATATCACGCGCACCGATCTGTTCGCAGCGGACGATTTCCCCGATTCCCACCTGCCCGAAGATCTCTACACAATCGGCGACTGAAATTTTCGGTCCCGATCACAATTCAAAACAGGAGGAGCACGCAGAAATGACCATCCTGGAACAGCGTGAAATTTCTCGGACCGACATTTTCGAGAATCTCGAATCCGAGGTACGCAGCTACAGTCGCTCCTGGCCCACGGTTTTCGAAACCGCATCGGGCTCGTGGCTGCGCGACGAGAACGGCAAGGACTACCTCGACTTCTTCGCCGGCGCCGGCGCCCTGAACTACGGGCACAACAACCCGGTGCTCAAGACCGCGCTCGTGGACTACATCATGAACGACGGCATCACCCACAGCCTGGACATGCACACCGTGGCCAAGCGGGAACTGCTCGAATCGTTCGAACGCACGATCCTCGATCCGCGCGGACTGGACTACAAGGTGCAGTTCCCCGGCCCGACCGGAACCAACACCGTCGAGGCAGCGCTGAAACTGGCCCGCAAGGTGACCGGCCGCGAGTCGATCGTCAACTTCACCAACGCTTTTCACGGTATGACGCTGGGCTCGCTGTCGGTGACCGGAAATTCCATGAAGCGCGCGGGCGCCGGTGTGCCGCTCGTGCACGCGACCCCGATGCCGTTCGACGGCTACTTCGACGGCGCCACCGAGGACTTCCACTGGTTCTCGCGCGTCCTCGACGATTCGGGCAGCGGCCTGAACCGGCCGGCCGCGGTGATCGTGGAAACCGTGCAGGGCGAGGGCGGCGTGAACGTCGCGCGCCCCGAGTGGCTGCGCGCGCTGGCCGATCTGTGCACCGAGCGCGGCATCCTGCTCATCGTCGACGACGTGCAGATGGGCTGCGGCCGCACCGGACCGTTCTTCTCCTTCGAGGCCGCCGGCATCACGCCGGACATCGTGACCCTGTCGAAGTCGATCGGCGGTTACGGACTTCCCTTGGCGCTGACCCTGTTCAAGCGCGAACTGGACGTGTGGGGCCCGGGCGAGCACAACGGCACGTTCCGCGGCAACAACCCCGCGTTCGTGACCGCGCGGGCCGCCCTCGACCACTACTGGTCCGACGATCGCCTCGAACGCGACACCCTGCGGAAGGGGGAACGGATCCGCCAGACGTTCATGAACCTGGCGACGATGTTCGACGGCGTATCGACCCGCGGTCGCGGTCTCGTCCAGGGTCTGGTGTTCGACGATCCGAGCGACGCGCAGAAGGTGTGCGCGTTCGCGTTCGAGGAGGGTCTGCTCGCGGAGACCGCGGGACCGTCCGACGAGGTCGTCAAGCTGCTGCCGCCGCTGACCGTCACCGACGACGAGCTCGAGTACGGGCTCAACATCATCGCCGAGGCCACCGCGAAGGTCTGCGCCTGATCCACAGCCGCAACCCTGAAGCGAAAGTCTTTACAGCAGAGGATTTTTCATGATCGTACGCACCACCGACGAAATCACCGGCACCGACCGCGACGTCGAGGCCGAGAACGGGAACTGGCGCAGCAAGCGCATCGTGCTCGGCGGCGACCGCGTCGGATTCTCCTTCCACGAGACCACCATCCAGGCCGGCACCGTCAACGAGTTCCACTACGCGAACCACGTCGAGGCGGTGTGGCTCGTCGAGGGCACCGGCACCCTCACCGACCTCGAGACCGGCACCGTGTACCCGCTGGCGCCGGGCACGATGTACCTGCTGAACGGCCACGAGCGGCATCGCGTCGAACCGGACACCCGGATGCGGATGCTGTGCGTGTTCAATCCGCCGGTGACCGGACGCGAAGTCCACGACGAGAACGGGGTCTACCCGCTCGTCGAGGTCGTCTGAGCACAGCACGAGGGATGACCCGGGGCGGGCGCGCGAATAGAGTCGGAACCATGACCTTCACGCGTCCGCCCCGCATCGCTGTCGGTCCCGCACCGGACGTGTCGTTCGAGGAGGCGATCGTGCGCGGCGGCGGCGTGCCGTGCCGGCTCGACGAGCAACCCGACGCGCTGGTGTGGACCGGTGGACCCGCCGAGTTCCCGGCGTCGCTACCCGAGTCGGTGCGCTGGGTGCAGTTGCCCGCCGCAGGGGTCGAGCAGTGGCTCGAGGGCGGCACCGTGAAGGCGCATCCGCAGCCGACCTGGACCTCCGCGGCCGGAGCCTTCGCCGCCACGGTCGCCGAGCACGCCCTGGCGCTGCTCCTCGCCGGAGTGCGGGCACTGCCCGCCCACCTGGCCGCGTCGTCGTGGACGCCGACGGAGTTCTACCCGCTTCTCGGCACACTGCGCGGCGCGACCGTCGGCATCGTCGGCGCCGGCGGTATCGGCCGGGCGCTGATCCCGATGCTGGCCGGGATCGGCGCACATTCGCTCGCGGTGACCCGCAGCGGCCGTCCGGTCCCCGGCGCCACCGAGACTCTCCCGGTCGAACGGATCGACGAACTCTGGCCCGCTGCAGACCATTTCGTGATCGCCGCCCCCGCGACCGCGAAGACCGTGCGGCTGGTCGGTGCCCGTCAGTTCGCGGCGATGAAGCCGACGGCGTGGGTCGTCAACGTCGCCCGCGGATCGCTCGTCGACACCGACGCGCTCGTCGACGCCCTCTCCACCGGAACGATCGCCGGTGCCGGTCTCGACGTCACCGATCCCGAACCCCTCCCCGACGGCCATCCCCTGTGGTCGCTGCCGAACGCGATCATCAC
Source organism: Rhodococcus sp. NPDC003383 (assembly GCF_053589115.1). Lineage (NCBI taxonomy): Bacteria > Bacillati > Actinomycetota > Actinomycetes > Mycobacteriales > Nocardiaceae > Rhodococcus > Rhodococcus sp. NPDC003383. The sequence goes on from NZ_JBSFRG010000029.1 coordinate 46,938, forward strand.
CCCGCACGATTCGAACCCGCCCGCGCTACGGGTGCCCGCCTTCGTCGAACACGTCGTCGAGAACGTCACCCGCTTCGCCTCCGGCGCCGAACTCATCGCAGTCATCGACACCAGCGCGGGCTACTGATCCGGCTCTCCGAGACCGGACGCCTCGTCCCGGTCCGCCCACTCGAACAGCGGATCGAGCGCGAACACCGCGTCGTCGATCCCGGCGTGCAGATCGCCCAGTTCCGCGAACCGGTCCGGCACCGTCCGCATCGTGAGGTCCCGGGGGTCGACGTCGTCGATCTCGTCCCACCGCACCGGCGTCGACACGGTCGCTTCCGGGACCCCGCGCACCGAGTACGCCGCGGCAATCGTGTGGTCGCGCGCGTTCTGGTTGTAGTCGACGAACAGCTTCGTCGGATCCCGGTCCTTGCGCCACCAGGTGGTGGTGACGTCCTTCGGAGCCCGCCGCTCGATCTCCCGCGCGAACGCGAGTGCGGCCCGGCGCACGTCACCGAACTCCCACCGCGGTTCGATCCGCACGTACACGTGCAGACCCTGACCACCCGACGTCTTCGGCCACCCGGTCGCGCCCAGTTCGTCGAGCACCTCGTGCACGACACCCGCGACGCGCCGCACGGTATCGAAATCGCACTGCGGCATCGGATCCAGATCGATGCGCCACTCGTCGGGGCGTTCGACGTCCGCGCGCCGCGAGTTCCACGGGTGGAACTCGACCGTCGACATCTGCACGGCCCACACCACGTCCGCGAGATCGGTGACGCACAGTTCGTCGGCGTAGCGGTCGTAGCGCGGGAAGTGGACCTGCACGGTCTGCACCCAGTCCGGGGCGCCGCGCGGCAGGCGCTTCTGGTGCACCTTGTCCCCGTCGAGCCCGTCCGGGAAGCGGTGCAGCATGCACGGCCGTTCCCGCAGCGCCCGCACGATGCCGTCGCCGACCGCCATGTAGTACTGCGCCAGGTCCAGTTTCGTCGCGCCCGTCTTCGGGAAGTACACCCGGTCCGGATGCGTCAGGCGCACGGTCCGGTCGCCGACGACCAGCTCGACGGCGTCGGACGACTTGCCTGTCGGTGCCATCGGTCCATTGTGTTCACTGCCGGCGCCGCGCGGGACGGAACGCGCGGATCGGGCGCGCTACCGTGGACGACGTGATCGACGAACTGCACTCGCTGCTGGCCGGGCGTCGGGTCGCGGTTCTGACCGGCGCCGGACTCAGCACCGATTCCGGCATCCCGGACTACCGGAGCCCGACCTCTCCCCCGCGCAACCCGATGACCTTCCAGCAGTTCGTCGGCGATCCGGTGTTCCGCCGCCGCTACTGGGCGCGCAATCACATCGGCTGGCGTCACATGGACGCCGCCCGCCCCAACGACGGGCATCGCGCACTCGCCGCACTGGAGCGTCGCGGCACGGTGCTCGGGGTGATCACCCAGAACGTGGACCTGCTGCACACCAAGGCCGGCAGCCGCCGCGTGGTGGACCTGCACGGCACCTACGCGCAGGTGCGCTGTCTCGCCTGCGACCATCGCATCTCGCGGTTCACGCTCTCCGAACTGCTGACCGCCGCCAATCCCGGATTCCTCGAACACGTCCACGCGACAACGGGTTCGGAGGTGGCGCCGGATGCGGATGCGGTGGTCGAGAACACCGACGACTTCCGGATCGTCGACTGTGTGCGGTGCGGCGGGATGCTCAAACCCGACATCGTGTACTTCGGGGAGTTCGTCCCCCGCGACCGCGTCGAGCGGGCGTACGCGCTCGTCGACGAGGCCGACGCGCTGCTCGTGGCGGGCAGTTCGCTGACGGTGCAGTCCGGGCTGCGGTTCGTGCGGAGGGCCGCCGCGGACGGTAAGCCGGTCGCGATCGTCAATCGCGGCCGCACCCGCGGCGATCGCTTCGCGGATGTGCGGGTCGAGGCGGGCTGCTCGGAAACCCTCGCCGCCCTGGCCGCGGCTCCGCTGCAGGCGGCTTCCTGACCTAGAGGCGGGCGAGGTCGTCGGCGTGCACGACGGGCCGCTGCAGATCCGGCGGCAGGTTCTGCGTCGAGAAGCCGATCATGAAGTCCAGTTCGCTCGCGTCGTAGGCGACGACGCCGCGCGCCACCGTCCGCCCGTCCGGCCCGACCAGCCCGACGACGTCCCCGGCGTGGAACGTTCCGCTGATGCCGGTGACGCCGGCGGCCAGCAGCGAACGCCGCCGCTCGACGACAGCGCGGACCGCCCCGGCGTCGAGGTGCAGCTCACCGTGGACGTCGGCGGCGTGCCGCACCCAGAACCTGCGGGCGGACATGCGGTCCGGGCGGGCCGCGAAGGCGGTGCCGACGTCCGCGGTCTTGAGCGCCCGATCGGCCTGCGAGGCGGCGGTGAGCAGCACCGGCACCCCCGAGTCGGCGGCCAGGCGCGCCGCGGACAGTTTCGACGCCATCCCGCCGGTGCCGAGTGCGCCGCCGGATCCGGCGACGACCCCGTCGAGGTCCTCGGGGCTGGTGACCTCGGGGATCAGCGTGGCGCTGCCCTTGCGGGGATCACCGTCGTAGAGACCGTCCACATCCGACAGCAGGATCAGCGCGTCGGCGCCGACGAGGTGCGAGACGAGCGCGGCGAGCCGGTCGTTGTCGCCGAACCGCAGTTCCGTGGTCGCGACCGTGTCGTTCTCGTTGACGACCGGAACGGCGTGCAGCGCCCGCAGCCGGTCCAGGGTGCGCTGTGCGTTGCGGTGCTGGGTCCGGCGGCCGATGTCGTCCGCGGTGAGCAGCACCTGACCGACGGTGCGGCCGTAGCGGGCGAAGGACGTGCCCCACGCGTGGGCGAGCGCGAGCTGCCCGACGCTGGCGGCGGCCTGCTTGGTGGCCAGGTCGCGAGGCCGGCTGGTCAGCCCGAGTGGCGCGAGACCGGCGCCGACCGCCCCGGAGGACACGACCGTGACGTCGGATCCCGCCTGCATGCGGGCCTCGATCGCGTCGACGAGTCGGTCCAGGCGGTCACGGTCGAGGCCGCCGACCACGCTGGTGATGGCCGACGAGCCGATCTTCACGACTACGCGGCGTGCGGAAGCGATGACCTCGCGGGTGTCGCTCACGGTGGTTCTGGCCTGCCTTTCGGGTGGGCGCCGATCTAGAATTCGTCGTCGTCGGTGGCGAGACCGCGACGGACCTTCTTCGCGTGACGACGCTCGGATGCGCTGACGCGGTCGACCTGGTCGAGCCGCGCGTCGGTGCCGCGTCCGGTGGGCACGATGTCGACACCGGCCTGGGTCTGCGGCTCCCATTCGAAGCTGACGTCGCCGATGGTGACGTAGCAGCCCGGTTCGGCGCCCTGCTTGACGAGTTCTTCCTCGACACCGAGCCGCGCGAGCCGGTCGGCGAGGTAGCCGACGGCCTCGTCGTTGTCGAACGCGGTCTGCCGCACCCAACGTTCCGGCCGGGTGCCGCGGACGATGAAACCGCCGGGGGTTTCCGGGTCGGCGATGACGCTGAAGCCGGATTCGTCGCGGGCCACCGGCCGGATGACCGGACGCTTCGGTGCCGCCGGCGGATGCGCGGCCCGGTACTCCTCGACCATCCGGGCCAGCGCGAACGTCAGCGGACGCAGACCTTCACGGCTGACCGCCGAGATGGTGAACACCGGCCAGCCGCGGGCCTCGAGTTCCGGGGTGACGAACTCGGCGAGTTCGGCGGCGTCGGGCACGTCGGCCTTGTTGAGGATGACGATCCGGGGCCGGTCGGCGAGATCGCCGAGGCTGCTGTCCCCCGACAGCGCCGGCTGGTAGGCGGCGAGTTCGGCTTCGAGTGCGTCGATGTCGGAGATCGGGTCGCGGCCCGGTTCGAGGGTCGCGCAGTCGACGACGTGGGCGAGCACCGCGCAGCGTTCGATGTGCCGCAGGAAGTCCAGGCCCAGGCCGCGGCCTTCGCTCGCGCCCGGGATCAGGCCCGGCACGTCGGCGACGGTGAAGGTCGTGTCGCCCGACTGCACGACACCGAGATTCGGGACCAGCGTGGTGAACGGGTAGTCGGCGATCTTCGGCTTCGCCGCGGACAGCACCGACACCAGCGACGACTTGCCCGCGGACGGGAAACCGAGCAGGCCCACGTCGGCGACGGACTTGAGTTCGAGGACGAGGTCGCGTTCTTCGCCTTCCTCACCGAGCAGCGCGAAGCCAGGGGCCTTGCGGGCCTTGGAGGCGAGCGCGGCGTTGCCGAGACCACCGCGGCCGCCCTTCGCCGCGACGAACCGGTTGCCGACGCCGATGAGGTCGGCGAGCACCTTTCCGTCGGAGTCGAGGACGACGGTGCCGTCGGGCACCTTGAGCACCAGGTCGGCGCCGTTCGCGCCGTCGCGGTTGCTGCCCGCGCCCTGCGCGCCGTTGGTGGCCTTGGCGTGCTGGTGGAAGTGGAAGTCGAGCAGCGTGTGCACGTTGCCGTCCACTTCGAGGATCACGTCGCCGCCGTTGCCCCCGTTACCGCCGTCGGGGCCGCCGAGCGGCTTGAACTTCTCGCGATGGACGGAGGCGCAACCGTTGCCGCCCTTGCCGGCGCTGACGTGCAGCACCACCCGGTCGATGAAGCGGGACATGGGTGGACCTCTCTCCGTCCGAAGAACCGATGACATTGGGCATCGGGGTGTATACGAAAATCAAGGGTGTAAACGAAAACAGTAGGGGCGGACCGGGTATGCGACCCTGGTCCGCCCCTACTGGGAGTATGTCGCGAGGGACACCCTCGCAGCGTCCGAATCGGACGGCAGATCAGGCGTCTGCCGCGACCGGAACGATGTTGACGGTCTTGCGACCGCGCTTGGTGCCGAACTCGACCGAGCCGGCAGCAAGGGCGAACAGCGTGTCGTCGCCGCCGCGTCCCACGTTCACGCCGGGGTGGAAGTGGGTGCCGCGCTGACGCACGAGGATCTCGCCGGCGTTGACGGCCTGGCCGCCGAAACGCTTGACGCCGAGTCGCTGCGCGTTCGAATCGCGACCGTTACGGGAGCTGGATGCACCCTTCTTGTGTGCCATGACGAACCCTCCTGGGGTTGAAGCTGGAAGTCTCGAGTTACTTGATGCCGGTGACCTTGACGACCGTCAGCTTCTGACGGTGGCCCTGGCGCTTGTGGTAACCGGTCTTGTTCTTGAACTTGTGGATGCGGATCTTCGGGCCCTTGGTGTGCTCGACGATCTCACCGGTGACCGAGACCTTGGCCAGCTTGTCGGCGTCGGTGGTCAGCTCGGACCCGTCGACGACGAGGACCGGAGCAAGCGAGACAGCCGTGCCGGGCTCACCCTCGATCTTCTCGACCTTGACGAGGTCGCCCTCAGCGACCTTGTACTGCTTACCGCCGGTCTTGACGATCGCGTACGTTGCCATCGGACGGCTACCCCTTGCTAGTTCGAACGTGCTCGCGCCACGGTGTGCAGCGCGACTGGTCTGTGTGGTTGCTGACTCGGAGCCCGCAAGCTTGCCCGATTTCTCGGATTTCCCGGAATCCAGGCGCAGCACGGCTCTATCGCGAGTAGCGACTGTGCAAGATTACGGGAAGGTGACTGCCAGGGTCAAACCGGCGACACCCGACTGTGTCGAACGACGCCCGGGCCGTGTCGGACCACGCCCGGCACCCCGGCAGCCGCCGTCACCGGCCCGCACACAACGGGCCGGTGACAGTTTCCTACGCCTCGGATTCCTACGCTTCGGCGTCGACCGGCGGGCCCGCGGGCCGGCCGGCGGCGCGCCGGCGCCGAGGCCGGCGTTCCACGACCACGGCCGCCGGTTCGCCGTCTCCGGCGGCGACGGCCGGAGCCGGTGCCGCCACGGGTTCCTCGACGACCGTGGGCGTCGGGATGACGAACACGGTGCCGGCGCCTTCGCTGTCGCCGGCCGGTGCAGCGGCGGCACGGGAGACCCGGCGGGCCCGGCGACGACGCGGCGCCACCGACTCCTGTGCTTCCGCTGCCTGTGTTTCAGCCGCCGGGGCTTCCGGCTCGGGTGCCGGCGCCGCGGTCTCGGTGACCTCGGCCTCCTCGGCTGTCTCCTCGGCCGGCGCGGCGGCGGTCGCCACGTCGGCGGCGGCCGCGACCGGCTCGGCGACAGCCTCGGTGGTCGTCACGGCCTCGGTCGGTGCGGCCTCGGCTGCGACCGGTTCCGGAGTGTGCTCGGCCGATTCGGCAACCTGCTCGCCGTTGGTTTCGGTCGCGTGGTGGGCGGCCATCGCCAGCGCGACGGGGTGGGCCCGGCGCGCCGCTGCCTCTTCCGGGGTCACATGGTGGTGTGCCGCGGGTTCCGCAGGCTGCTGCGGTTCCTGGCTCGCCGCGCGATCACGGCCGCGCTTGCGGCGCGATCCGCCCTCGCTCTTCGAGCGCCCGGAATCCTCGGCCGGCTTCGACTCGATCGGGTCGGAGTGGACGATGATGCCGCGACCGTGGCAGTGCTCACAGGTGGTCGAGAACGCCTCGACCAGACCGGTGCCGAGCCGCTTGCGCGTCATCTGGACCAGGCCCAGCGACGTCACCTCGGAGACCTGGTGACGGGTGCGGTCGCGTCCGAGCGCTTCGGTGAGGCGACGCAACACCAGGTCACGGTTCGATTCGAGCACCATGTCGATGAAGTCGACGACGATCATGCCGCCGATGTCGCGCAGCCGCATCTGCCGCACGATCTCCTCGGCCGCTTCGAGGTTGTTGCGGGTGACCGTTTCCTCGAGGTTGCCGCCGGCACCGGTGAACTTGCCGGTGTTGACGTCGACGACCGTCATGGCTTCGGTGCGGTCGATGACGAGCGTGCCACCGGACGGCAGCCACACCTTGCGGTCGAGCGCCTTGGCGAGCTGTTCGTCGATGCGGTGGGCGGCGAAGACGTCGACGCTTCCCGGGTTGTCGTACTGCTCCACGCGCGGCAGCAGGTCCGACGCCACGGTGCGGATGTAGTTCTCGACGGTGCGCCAGGACTTGTCGCCCTCGATGACCAGCTTGGAGAAGTCCTCGTTGAACAGATCGCGGACGACCTTGACGAGCAGGTCCGGCTCCTCGTACAGCGTCTTGGGCTGGCCGGACGCCTCGGACTTCGCCTTCTCGGCCTGCTCCTGGATGGCGGCCCACTGCGTCTGCAACCGGGTCACGTCCCGCGCGAGTTCCTCCTCGCTGACGCCCTCGGCGGCGGTGCGGATGATGACGCCGGCGTCGGCCGGGACGATCTCCCGCAGGATCTCCTTGAGACGCTTGCGTTCGGTGTCGGGCAGCTTGCGGCTGATACCGGTCGACGATCCGCCCGGCACGTACACCAGGAAGCGGCCCGCGAGGCTGATCTGCGTGGTCAGACGAGCACCCTTGTGCCCGACCGGGTCCTTGCTGACCTGCACGACAACCTGATCGCCGGGTTTGAGCGCCTGCTCGATCTTGCGGGAGTTGCCACCGAGGCCGGCGGCCTCCCAGTTGACCTCACCGGCGTACAGCACGCCGTTGCGGCCGCGGCCGATGTCGATGAACGCGGCCTCCATCGAGGGCAGCACGTTCTGCACTCGGCCCAGGTAGACGTTGCCCACCATGGATGCCGAGTTGGCGCTGGTCACGAAGTGCTCGACGAGGATGCCGTCCTCGAGCACCGCGACCTGGGTCATGCCGGCGTGCGCACCGTCGGTCCGCTCCCGCACGACCATGACGCGGTCGACGGATTCGCGGCGGGCGAGGAACTCGGACTCGGTGAGGATCGGCGGGCGGCGGCGGCCGGCCTCGCGGCCGTCGCGGCGACGCTGTCGCTTCGCTTCCAGGCGGGTCGACCCGGTGATGCCCTGGACCTCGTCCTTGACCGCACGGGACTTGCTGCGCGGTTCGCGCTCGTGGATGACGGTGGGGACGGAGTCGTCCTCGACGGTGGTGTCCGCGGCCTCGCTGCCCTTACGGCGGCGACGACGGCGGCGACGACGGGACGTGCCCTCGCCCTGCTCTTCCTCCGAGACGCCCTCTTCGGATTCGGCGGCTTCCTCCGCGGCCTCGGCGGCCGGGGTCTCGGTGACCTCGGCACCTGTCTCCGCTTCGGCCCCGCCGCGGGTTTCCCCGGTCTCGGAGACCTCGGCGGCCTCCGTCTCCTCGGCGGCCTTGGATTCCTCGGTGGTCTCTCCGCCCTCGGCGCTGTCACCGCGGCCACGACCGCGGCCACGACGCCCACGCCGGCGACGACGGGGATGTTCCTCTTCGGCCTCGGCGGTGGTCTCGGCGGGCTCTTCCTCGACAGCGGTCTCTGCGCTCTCCTCCGCCGCGACGACCGGCTCGGCCGGGGTCTCGGCACCGCGACGGGTGCGACGGCGGCGCGGGGTGCTCTCGACCGGAGCCGTCAGGTCCGGCTGCAGGAACAGCGGTGCTTCCACGATCGGCTCGACGGTCGGCGCGGGCTGCGGAACCTCGAACAGCGGGGTGTCCTGCACGGGAGCGGTGAACAGGGAACCGGGACCGGCGAGGTGCGTTTCGGTCTCGGGTTCCGGCGCAGCCTCGGCCTCGACTGCCGGCGCAGCCTCCGCCTGGGGTTCCGGCGCAGCCTTGGGCTCGGCTACCGGGGCAGCCTCGGCCTCCGCAGCGGGAGTGGTCTCGTCCGTCGCCGGGGCGGGCGCGACCAGCGCGTCGCGTATCTGCTCCGCGGCGTCACGGTGGAGCGTCGAGTGCGCACTGCGCAGCTCGTGGCCGAACTCCGCGGCCTTGGCGATGACCTCTTTGCTGGTCAGTCCGAGCAGCTTGGCGAGGGCGTGCACGCGAATCTTCGCGGGCAGCTCCGCTGCGGCTTCGGTGGAATTGTCGTTCGGCGGCACTTGATCTGCCACGTAGGTCTCCTAAGACCCCCGGGCGCGTCCATCACCGTCGGCGATGTGACGCGGCCACGCGGGGGCGCAGTCTGTGTGCTCGCGCCCTCTGGCGCGAGGTCTCCGGTCTCGCATCGCGCGGTCGTCCGGTGCCCGTTTTCACTGCACGGCCGAGCGGTGCCTGGCTTGATCGCGAATCGAGCGCCGGAACATCCAGCATGCCGCCGAGCGAGGTGTCTCCTGCGTTTCTCGGCCACAGCGATGTCGGGCATCGTTCCGTGATGTCGTCGGTCGCTCCGCACTCGTTCGTATGGAGCAACCTTCCCCAGTATCCCACACAGGAATGCCCGGATACGCCAACGGCGCCCCGAAGGGCGCCGTCGACTGTTGTCCGCTTCGGCGAACGACTAGGCGTTCGCGAGCTCCGGGAACCAGAGTGCGATCTCACGCTCGGCCGATTCGACCGAATCGGAGCCGTGCACGAGGTTCTCCCCGGCGTCGAGGCCCAGGTCACCGCGGATCGAACCGGGAACGGCCTTCTCGACCGGGTCGGTGCCGCCGGCGAGCTGCCGGAACGCCGCGATCGCGCGGGGGCCTTCGAGCACCGCCGCAACCAGCGGGCCACCGGTGATGAACTCGATCAGACCCGGGTAGAAGGGCTTGCCCTCGTGTTCGGCGTAGTGGGCCGCGGCGACCTCCTCGGTCGCGGTACGCAGCTCGAGCGCCACGATGTTGAGGCCCTTGCGCTCGATGCGCGAGAGGATTTCTCCGACATGACGGCGTGCGACGCCGTCGGGCTTGATCAGTACCAGAGTCCGTTCAGTCACGCCGAACAGCGTAGAGGTTCACTCGCGCTGGCCTGGGAGCAGACCCCGCGCCTCCCGCTCCTTGATGTCTTTGCGCAGGTAGAGCAGGTACGCCCAGACCACCGAGAACAGCACGCCCACGGCGCCGAGCGCCGGGTCGACGAAGAAGCCGAGGAGGGTCAGCACCTGCAGGCCCAGGTTGAACGGGATCGCCCACGAGCGGCCCTGCACCCCTGCGCCGAGGAACATCAGAACCGCCAGCACGATGATGTAGGTGCCGGAGAACGCGTCCAGACCCCCGCCGACGGCGGCGACGACCGGCAGCACGAGCAGCACGACGATCGCCTCGAGCACCAGTGTCCCGGCCATGACGCCGCGGAAACCCTTCCACGGGTCCTTCGCCGGAGGCCGGATCTCGGGATCCTTCCCGGCCGGGTTTTCGTTGCTCACGCGGGGTCCTTTCCGAACAGACTGCGGGCGGCACCGGCAGTGACGACGGAGCCGGTCACCACGACGCCCGCTCCCGATACTGCCTCACCGGGCTCGGCGACCTCCTCGGCGATCGCGATCGCCGTTTCGATCGCGTCGGGCAGTGTCGCAGCCGTCACCACCCGCTCGTCACCGAACAGGGCGACGGCGAGGTCGGCCAGGTCGTCGACGTCCATGGCACGCGGCGAACCGTTGTGGGTGACCACGATCTCGTCGAACACAGGCTCGAGGGCCTCGAGCAGACCGCGGACGTCCTTGTCGGCCATCACCGAGACCACGCCGACCAGCTTGCGGAAGTCGAACTCGGCGGCCAGCGCGGCCGCGAGCGCCTTCGCGCCGTGCGGGTTGTGGGCGGCGTCGAGGAACACCGTCGGCGCACTGCGGACGCGCTCGAGCCGGCCGGGGTTCACCACCGAGGCGAACGCCTCGCGCACCGCGTCGGCGTCGAGCTGCCGGTCCGGTCCGGCCCCGAAGAACGCCTCGACCGCGGCGAGCGCCAGCGACGCGTTGAACGCCTGGTGCTCGCCGTGCAGCGGCAGGAAGATGTCGCTGTACACGCCGCCGAGACCCTGCAGCTCGAGCTGCTGGCCGCCGACGGCGATCTGCCGCTGCAGCACGGCGAACTCCGAACCCTGCCGCGCGACGGCGGCGTCGGCCTCGACCGCCTGACGCAGCAGCACCTCCATCACCTCGGGTTCCTGCTGCGCGATGATCGCGACCGTTTCCCGCGACACCAGGTCGTCGGGGCGGGCCCGCTTGATGATCCCGGCCTTCTCCCCCGCGATCTCCGTGAGGGTCTCGCCGAGGTAACCGGTGTGGTCGATGCCGACCGGCGTGATCACCGCGACCTGGCTCTCGACGACGTTGGTGGCGTCCCACCGGCCGCCCAGGCCGACCTCGACGACCGCGACGTCCACGGGAGCGTCGGCGAACGCGGCGAACGCCATCGCGGTGGTGACCTCGAACTTGCTCATCCGGGGACCGCCCGCGGCCTCGGACTGCTGGTCGATCATCCGCACGTACGGCTCGATGTCGCGGTAGGTGTCGACGTAGGTGCGCGGCGAGACGGGCACCCCGTCGATACTGATCCGCTCGGTCGCGAGCTGCAGGTGCGGGCTGGTCGTGCGGCCGGTACGCCGGTGCAGGCGGGTCAGCAGGGCGTCGATCATCCGGGTCACCGACGTCTTGCCGTTGGTGCCGGCGACGTGGATGACCGGATAGTTGTGCTGCGGGGATCCGAGCAGGTCCATGAGCGCCGCGATCCGGGTCAGCGACGGCTCGATCTTCGTCTCGGGCCAGCGCTGGTCGAGTTCGGCCTCGACCAGCGCCAGTTCCGCGAGATCCACCGGGGACGGTTCCCCGGGTCGTTCGGTGCTCACGCCTGACCCAGCTCCGCCAGTCGCGCGGTGAAACGGGCGATCTCCTCTTCGGCGATCTGCTTGCGCGCGGTGATCTTTTCGACGACCTGCGCCGGGGCCTTCGCCAGGAACGCCTCGTTGCCGAGTTTCGCGGACGTGCCGGCCAGTTCCTTCTCGGCGACCGCGAGATCCTTGCGCAGGCGCGCGATCTCGGCGGCGACGTCGATGGTGCCGGAGGTGTCCAGCTCGACCGTCACGGTCGCGCGGGACAGGCGCACCTCGACGGACGCGGTCGCGGCGAAACCGTCCTCGGGCTCGGTGAGGCGCGCCAGCGAGCGCACCGCCGGGACCTGCGAGGCGAGGTCGGCGGCGTCGATCTCGTTCAGGCGCGCAGCGACCTTCTGCGACGGCTTGAGTCCCTGGTCGCTGCGGAAGCGGCGCACCTCGGTGACGAGCTTCTGCATGTCCTCGATCCGGCGGGCCGCGTCGGCGTCGGTGGCCACCCCGGTCGTGGTCGGCCAGGACGCGATGACCAGCGACTCACCACCGGTGAGCACCTTCCACAGGGTTTCGGTGACGAACGGGATCACCGGGTGCAGCAGGCGCAGCAGCGAATCCAGCACGGCACCGAGCACGGCCCGGGTGTGTGCGGGACGGTCGCCGACGACGGCGGTGCCGTCAATCGAGGAACTGTCGGCGAGCTGCACCTTGGCGAGCTCGAGGTACCAGTCGCAGACCTCGTCCCACGCGAAGTGGTACAGCGTCTCGCAGGCCTTGGAGAACTCGAACTTCTCGAAGGCCTCGTCGACATCGGCGCGGACCTGCTCGAGCCGGTCGAGGATCCAGCGGTCGGCGTCGGTGAGCTCGCCGCGCGCGGGCAGCTCGGTCACGACGGCGCCGTTCATCAGCGCGAACTTGGTCGCGTTGAACAGCTTGTTGGCGAAGTTGCGCGAGGACTGGGCATGGTCCTCACCGACGGCGAGGTCGCTGCCCGGGTTCGCGCCGCGCGCGAGCGTGAAGCGCAGTGCGTCGGCACCGAAGCGCTCGACCCAGTCGAGCGGGTCGATGCCGTTGCCACGCGACTTCGACATCTTCTTGCCGTACTGGTCGCGGACCAGGCCGTGCAGGAACAGATCCTTGAACGGAACCTTCCCGTCGCCCAGCGCGCCGTCCCCCGCGACGTAGGTGCCGAACATCATCATCCGGGCGACCCAGAAGAACAGGATGTCGTAGCCGGTGACGAGAACACTGGTGGGATAGAACTTTTCGAGCTCGGGGGTCTTCTCCGGCCAGCCCATCGTGGAGAACGGCCACAGGCCCGAGGAGAACCAGGTGTCGAGGACGTCGGGGTCCTGCTCCCAGCCTTCGGGTGCGGTCTCGTCGGGGCCGAAGCATTCGATCTCGCCGTTCGGGCCGTACCAGATCGGGATGCGGTGACCCCACCACAGCTGACGGGAGATGCACCAGTCGTGCATGTGGTCGACCCACGCGAACCACCGCGGTTCCTGGCTGGCGGGGTGAATCACCATGTCGCCGTTGCGAACTGCGTCGCCGGCGGCCTTGGCGAGCGACTCGACCTTGACCCACCACTGCATCGACAGACGCGGCTCGATGGTCTCCCCGGAGCGTTCGGAGTGGCCGACGCTGTGCAGGTAGGGGCGCTTCTCGGCGACGACGCGGCCCTGCGCGGCGAGTTCCTCGCGGATCGCGACGCGCGCCTCGAAACGGTCCATGCCGTCGAAACGCGTTCCGGTGTCGGCGATCTTGCCGGCCTTGTCCATGATGGTGGGCATCGGCAGGTTGTGCCGCAGACCCATCTCGAAGTCGTTGGGGTCGTGCGCCGGGGTGATCTTCACGGCGCCGGTTCCGAACGTGGGGTCGACGTAATCGTCGGCGATGACCGGGATCTGCCGTTCGGTGATCGGGTGGTGGATCGTGGTGCCGACGAGGTGCTTGTAGCGCTCGTCGTCGGGGTGCACCGCGACGGCGGTGTCGCCGAGCATCGTCTCGACACGGGTGGTCGCGACGACCACGTGCGGTTCGTCGTCGTTCAGGGAGCCGTAGCGCAGGGAGACGAGCTCACCCTCGACCTCCTCGAACTTGACCTCGATGTCCGAGATGGCGGTCTGCAGCACCGGCGACCAGTTCACCAGGCGCTCGGCACGGTAGATGAGCCCGTCGTCGTACATGCGCTTGAAGATGGTCTGCACAGCGCGGGACAGGCCCTCGTCCATGGTGAAGCGGTCGCGGGACCAGTCGACGCCGTCGCCGATGCGGCGCATCTGGCCCTGGATGGTGCCGCCGGACTCGCGCTTCCAGTCCCACACCTTCTCGACGAACTGCTCGCGGCCGAAGTCTTCCTTCGTCTTCCCGTCCGCGGCGAGCTGCTTCTCGACGACGGTCTGGGTGGCGATGCCGGCGTGGTCCATGCCGGGCAGCCACAACGTCTCGAAGCCCTGCATGCGCTTGCGGCGTGTGAGCGCGTCCATCAGGGTGTGGTCGAGGGCGTGGCCCATATGCAGGCTGCCGGTGACGTTCGGCGGCGGCAGCACGATGGAGTAGCCGGGCTTCTCGCTCGTCGGATCGGCCTGGAAGTACCCGGCATCTACCCAGCCCTGGTACAGCTCGGCCTCGACAGCGCTGGGGTCCCAGCTCTTGGGGAGGGCGTCGGCGGGATTCTGCGGGTTCTCTGGCGCACTGGTCACCAGGCAATCCTAAGCGCCGCGCACAAATCGCCTGGACATGCCCCGTCGCCCGGACGGCCCGCGCCCGGTCGCGATCACTGCGCCCAGGGCGGGGTGAGTTGCGTGCCGTCGTTCAGGGTCGCGGTCAGCCCCGGGGTGGTCGTGACCCAGACGGTGGTTTCCCGTGGTCCGCCGTCGACGATCATCTCGGCACCGGCGCGCACCAGTGCGACGTTCCCCTGTTCGACGCGGTTGCGGGAGCCGTCGATGGTGACGTGCAGCGTTCCGTCAAGGACGAGGAGCACCTCGTCGCGGCTCGGGCGGTGGGCGACGCCGCGCGTTCCCGCCGGCACCGTCAGCTTCCACGCGCACAGCTGTGTGCTGTTCCGGGACGCCACGTAGGACGCGAACGTGCTGCCGTGCGCGTCGAACCGGACGGCGTCCGCAGCTCCGAGGACCGACATCTTCTCCCCCTCATATAGTCAAGTTACTTGTCTATATGGTCAAGCTTCTTGACCTTTCTGTCAAGATGAGTCCATGACCGACTTCCCGGATCTCCCGGTACTCGTCCTGCGGGCCGCGAGCCAACTGGTCGACGCCATCCAGGAGGGCGTCGCCGCACGCGGGTTCACCGACGTCCGGCCGTCGCACGGATTCGCCTTCGCCCGGATCAGCTCCGGCGACGCCACCGCGTCCGACCTCGCCGAGCACCTCGGCGTCACGAAGCAGGCCGCCGGACAGCTCGTCGACCAGCTCGTCGACCGCGGCTACGTCACGCGGGAAGCGGACCCCACCGATGCGCGAGCACGGCTGCTGCGTCTGACCGACCGAGGGTGGGCCTGCACGCGTGCGGCGGACGACGCGGCGCGCGAGGCGGTCGAGCAGTGGCGGGACCGGCTCGATCCCGCGACCTACGCGGCGCTCGGCACCGCACTGCGGACCGTGGTCACGCCGGGACGACTGCGTCCCGCGTGGTGACCGCGCCGCGTGTGAATCCGCCCCCGATCGGGTACTCCGTGAGCCCGCAACCGGTCGACACGAACGGGAGACCACGATGATGCGAGCACTGATGCTGGCGGCGGGCGCGGCCGCAGCCGGATACGTCCTCGGCTCGAAGTCGGGCAGAGGCACCTACGACAAGCTGGTGGGTCAGTCCGCGGACCTGTGGCACAAACCCGCGGTCCAGGACAAGGTGCACGAGGCGTCCAAGGTCGTCAAGGACACCGTCCCCCAGGTGTCGAAGGTCGTGAAGGACACCGTGCCCCACGTCCAGGAGACGGTCGGCTCACTGGCGAAGAAGGCCGGCCACAAGCACTGATCGCTCGACCCCGCCGAGCCGGTCGATCTCAGCCCAGCAGTTCCGGCAGGTCGATCGGCCGGCCCAGCACGTGCTCGGACAGGAACGCCTCGACCGTCCGGTACCAGATCGCGGTGTGCTGCGGGCTGAGCACCCAGTGGTTCTCACTCGGGAAGTAGAGGAAGCGATGCACGGTCGTGCCGTCGTCGTCGGCGGGCAGGCCGGATTCGGACAGCAGTTCGTACCACAGACGCAGGGCCTCCCCGATGGGAACGCGATAGTCCTTGTCGCCGTGGATCACCAGCATCGGGGTGACGATGCTGTCGACGTACAGGTGCGGTGAGTTCTCCACCGCCATCTCGGGGGTCATCTCGCGCTGCCAGTACCAGGCGGCGTCGGTCGTGGGCGCGAACTGGTCGAGCGCCCACAGACTCGCGTGGGTGACGATCGCGCGGAACCGGTCGGTGTGCCCGGCGATCCAGTTCGCCATGTAGCCGCCGAACGATCCGCCCATCGCGCCGGTGCGTTCGGAGTCGATCTCGGGCAACGCCTCGGCGGCGTCGGTGATCGTCATGAGATCGGTGAACGGTTCCTTGCCCCAGCGACCCCAGCCGCGCTGCACGAAGGCGCGACCGTATCCGGTGGACAGTGCGGGGTCGGGCAGCGCCACCGCGTAGCCGCGGGCCACGAGCAGCCACGGGTTCCACCGCCACGACCAGGTGTTCCACGAGTTCAGCGGGCCGCCGTGCACCCACAGCAGCAGCGGCGCCGGCGTAGCGGCCGCCGCCCCGGCGGGCAGCGCCAGCCAGGCGCGCACCGGCGTGCCGTCGGCGGCGGTGGCGTGCACCTCGGTGAGCCGTCCGGGAAGCTCCGGCAACTCGCTCGGCGCCCGCAACGGCACGACGGTGCCGCGGTCGTCGCCGGTCAGGGCGATCCGCACGGGATGCGGGGGTGCCTCGTAGGACGCGCGCAGCGCATACGCGAACCGGCCGTCCGGCGCGACCTTCACGTCGGTGTAGGCGGCGTCGTCGGTGGTGAGCCGGACGGGCACGTCGGTGCCGAGCGTGAACGCGAAAATCGGTGCGCGGCCGTGGTCGTCGGCGGTGAGCAGCAGACCCGAGCCGTCCGGCAGCCACGCCGACGATGTGGGCCAGCGGTCCCAGCCGACGGTCGTGTCCACCGTCTCCTTGGTGGCAATGTCGCA
Source organism: Rhodococcus sp. NPDC003383 (assembly GCF_053589115.1). Taxonomy (NCBI): domain Bacteria; kingdom Bacillati; phylum Actinomycetota; class Actinomycetes; order Mycobacteriales; family Nocardiaceae; genus Rhodococcus; species Rhodococcus sp. NPDC003383. Next base: position 63,553 of record NZ_JBSFRG010000029.1, read on the forward strand.
CACCCGCAACGTGATCCGCGGCGGATCCTCGGGAGTGGTGACGGTCTGGTGCAGGTACGCCAGGCGGGTGCCGTCCGGGGAGATCCGGGGCGCGGTGGACTCGGCGTCCTCGTCGTCGACGATCGAGGTGCGCAGGCCGGTTTCGAGATCGACGCGCACGAGCGTGCTGCGGCGCGATGCGAGCGGGCCGGGTACCGACCATGTGGTGACGGCGAAGCTGCCGTCGGCGGCGATGTCGAGGTCGGCGTTGCGCAGCGAGCCACGGATGCCGGGCGTCAGGTCGGCGAGGGTCTTCTCGGTGCCGACCGAGAGCAGGTGCGGGCGGTCCGGGCCGAGGTCGGCGTCCCAGTAGCGGACGGGATAGCCGGTGTGCAGGACGGCGGAGACCTTGGCGTCCTTGCGGGCCGAACGGATGCGCTCGTCGTCACTGTCGGAGTGGCCCAGCACGTTCGCGGTCACGACGATGCGATCGGCGCGGGTTGCCGTGCGCACCGCGGAGATTCCGCCCGCGCGCTGCGCGATCTGCTCCGCTTCTCCCCCGCCGGCGGGCAGCCGCCACAGCGACGCCGGATCGTCGTCGCCACCGCGCGCGGCGGTGAACAGCAGGTCGCCCGACGCGGTGAAGACCGGGTTCGATTCGCCCTTCGCACCGTGGGTGAGCCTGCGCGCCGGGTTCTGCCCCTGAGGATCGAGTTCCCACAGCGCGCCGACATAGGCGGTGGACTTCTCGTCGAGTGTGGACTGTGCGATCACCACGCGCGTGCCGTCCGGGGACAACGCGAGAGTTGTGACGCGGGGAAGGGCGAGGTAGTCGTCGAGGTCGTCGAACGCCGTCATGGCGCACACAGTAGTGCCGCGACCGTGCAGTTCCGGGACTCTGCGGGGCGGGTGTGCGGAAAGTGGCGTGGCGGCCGGTTGTAATCTGGTTGCCGATCATCCCCACCTCGAACGGAGAACACCGCTGTGGTCGACCTCGCCTTCGTCATCGCCGGTTCGGAAGCGACCGGTGGCGCCGGCCTGCAGGCGGACCTGAAGACCTTCCAGCAGCTGGGCGTGTACGGCCTGGGCACCACGACGTGCATCGTCTCGTTCGACCCGGAGAACAACTGGGGACACCGGTTCGTGCCGATCGATCCGCAGGTCATCGCCGACCAGATCCAGGCCGCGACCGCCGCGCACAACCTCGACGTCGTGAAGATCGGCATGCTCGGCACGCCCGCGACGATCGACGTGGTCGCCGAGGCGCTGGGCCGGCAGTCCTGGCGGCACGTGGTGCTCGACCCGGTCCTGATCTGCAAGGGTCAGGAACCCGGCGCCGCCCTCGACACCGACAACGCGCTGCGCACCCAGGTGCTCCCCTACGCGACGGTGGTGACGCCGAACCTGTTCGAGGCCCGGACCCTGTCCGGCATGGACAGCATCGCGTCCGTCGACGACCTGATCGAGGCCGCGCGGCGTATCCACGACCTCGGCCCGCAGTACGTCATCGCCAAGGGCGGTGTCGAGCTCGACGGCGACGACGCGGTCGACGTGCTGTTCGACGGCACCGACGTCACGCTGCTCACGGCACCGAAGATCGGCAACGAGCGCGTCTCCGGCGCCGGCTGCACCCTAGCCGCGGCGATCACCGCCGAACTCGCGAAGGGCACCGACGTCGCCCAGGCCGTCCAGATCGCGAAGGATCTCGTCACCCGCGGCATCAAAGGCCGGGTGTCGGCGAACACCCCGTTCGACACCGTGTGGCAGGGCGCGTAGCCCCATCCCCTCCAGGGGCAGCTGATCAGGCGAGGAAGAAGTTGCGGACGAGTCCTCGCTCGATCGCGCGTCCCCGCCGCAGGTTCCCGCCGCAGTACTCGACCGGTGGATCTAACCGGCGATGATGGAAAGTGGAACAGTGACAACGACTTCAGCGCTTGGCCAGTCCGAGTGGAACGGTAGCGACTGGTACGTCAATGTCGGCGAGGCGAACGCCTCACGCAATTGGGACGATGCCCGCAAGTACGGTTTCGTATCCGCGGGCGGACGCAGGTGGTACTCGGACAGCCTCCGCAAGATTCCGGTCGGCCACCGCATCTTCGCCTACATTCCCACGGTCGGCTACGTGGGTATCGGCACTGTCGCGGGTGAAGCCGCCCCCGCCGACCAGGCCTCGCTGACCGTCGACGGTGAGCAGGTGAGCTTCCGAGACCTCGATCTCAACGCCCCGTACGGGAAGGAAGTCTCCGACCCAGATCCCGACGAGGACTACCGCGAGTGGATCCTGCCGGTCGTCTGGGAGCGGGCCGTCGACCGCGAACGGGCCTTGCGGATCCCCGGCTTGTTCGCGAATCAGAACTCTGCCTGCAAGCTCCGCGACCAGTTCACGATCGACCAGGTGACAGCCTTCATCGACAGCCTCGGCAAATAGCCGTCGAACCACCCGCTCCGCGGACGACATCCGCTCGGCCGCCAGTCATTCTTCCCCGCAATCGTCACTGCGGATGACTGGCAGCCGAGCGGATTTTGTCGTTCATGCCCTCGATTCCCCCTTGCACACAACACCATCTCAGAATACGATTCTGCCCTAACGGAAGGGGGTTCTCATTTCTGAGACTGACAATCTTCCCGCGTCGGCCACAACCCGGCACCCAGCCTCGACCCATTCCGCCCCAGATCCCCGAAGACCGATCGACACGAGGACGAATTCCGCGTCCACGCCCAGCCGGGACGGCGTCGCCGAATCACCATCTACTCGTTGAACATGTTGCAAGAGAAGAGAACTCGAAGGACACGGAGGACAGCAGTGAAAGTCGAAGTGGATCCGAAACGCTGCCAGGGCCACACACTGTGCGCCATGGCCGCCCCGACGCTGTTCGAACTGAGCGACATCGACGGCCACGCAACAGCTGTCGGCGCCGACATTCCGGCTCATCTCACCGACTCGGCGCGGGAAGCCGTCCGCAGTTGTCCCGAACAGGCGATCTCCGTCCTGTGACCCGCTGGGCCCCAACACCACCCACTACCGGACGTAAGAGAGGGCAATCCCGTGAGCGCTGACGAGGCCGTCATCGATACCGGTCACCGAACACCGGTTTTCCAGTTCGACAGGCACGCACCGGACTACCGCCACAACTTCTCGGAGATCACCGAGGAGATGCACTCCAAGTGCCCCGTGGCCTGGTCCGACACACACGGTGGCCACTGGGTCGCCGCAGGTAGCGAGGCGGTGTTCGCCCTCGCGCGCTCGGCCTCCATCTCGAACGATCACGACGTCAAGGGGGTTCGCCGCGGATACAAGGGCATCATGATCCCGACCGCCGTCAGGGCATCGGGAGTCCGCGGCGGAATCCTGGAGATGGACGACCCCGAACATCGCGAGTTCCGGGCCGTGCTCAATCCGTACCTGTCCCCCGCGGCCGTCGAGAAGTGGGTTCCGCTCATCGACGAGGTGATCCGCGCGTGCCTCGACGAGAAGATCGAAACGGGCAGGATCGATTTCATCGACGACCTCGTCAATATCGTCCCGGCGGTGATCACGCTGGCCATGCTCGGCATCCCCGTCGCCAAATGGAAGGTGTACTGCGAACCCGTCCACGCCGCGATGTACACACCCCCGGACTCACCCGACGTCCATCGAGTGGCCGAGCTACACCGCGTCATGGGTTTGGATCTCCTCTCCAGCCTCCACGAGATCCGTGAGAACCCCCGCCCCGGCATGGTGGACGCGATCGCGAGGGCCACGATCGACGGCGAGAAGCCCGACGACCTCGAACTGCTCGGCGTTCTCAGCCTCCTTATCGGTGGTGGCTTCGACACGACGACCGCTCTGACCTCGCATGCGCTCGAATGGCTCTCCCAGAATCCCGACCAGCGCGAAATCCTCAGCGCCGAACGAGACACCCTCCTCGATTCGGCCACCGAGGAGTTCCTGCGCTTCTTCTGCCCGTCGGCCGGGGACGGACGCACGTTCTCCGCAGACGTCGAGCTCGACGGTGTGCAGTTCAAGGAGGGCGAACGTGTCTGGCTTTCCTGGGCGATGGCGAACCGGGATCCGGCACTGTTCACGGACCCCGAGGAAATCGACCTGGAGCGTAAGGGCAACCGGCACTTCAGTTTCGGACTCGGCGTCCATCGCTGCATCGGGTCCAACCTGGCGCGCACGATGTTCAAGCGGATGCTGATCGCGGTGCTCGACCGCACGCCGGACTTCGAGTGCGACCCCGAAGGCACGATCCACTACGACTCCATCGGTGTCATCCAGGGCATGCGCCGGCTTCCGGCCAACTTCACACCCGGTCCCCGGCTCGGCGCCGGACTCGACGAGACCCTCGCTGCGATCCAGAAAACGGTCGACGAACAGGGTCTCGCTGCGCCGGTGACCGCACGCGGATGAGCGCCGACGCCCCATGGACGGCGTCACTCCCCGACCTGATCAGGACTTCGATGAACATCGACGACATGGTGATGATCAGCATCGACGACCACGTGGTCGAACCCGCTGACATCTTCGAGAAGCACTTCCCCAAGAGCCTGATGGACCAGGCTCCCAAACTCACTGCCAACCCGCGCAACCCCAACGTGCAGGCATGGCAGTTCCAGGGCACGATCGTCGGCAGTTCCGGCCTCAACGCCGTGGTCTCGTGGCCCAAACAAGAATGGGGCATGGATCCCACGGGCTACGCCGAGATGCGACCCGCCGTCTACGACATGGATCTGCGGGTGCGCGACATGGATGCCAACGGCACCCTCGCCGCGACCCTGTTCGCGACCTTCCCAGGCTTCGCAGGCACCCATCTGGCGAGCCTGCCCGACAAGAAGCTGTCCCTCGCCGCGTGCAAGGCGTTCAACGACTGGGTCGTCGGCGAGGTCCCCGACGCCCATCCCGGACGGTTCATCCCGATCGGCATCATCCCGTTCTTCGACGTGGGCGAGTCGGTCGCCGAAATCCACCGCATCGCCGCGATGGGATGCCGCTCGATCAGCATTCCCGAGACCCCCTACGGCGTCGGCGAGGGATTCCCCGACTTCAAGTCCGGCTACTGGGATCCGATCTTCCGGGCGTGCGTCGAGCACGGCATCGTCCTCAGCCTGCACATCGGCGGCGGCATCAACCTGGTCAAGAGATCCCGGAGCTTCGACATCGACGACATGCTGATGCTGACTCCGCTGATCTCGACCATCGCCGCCACCGACATCATGCTCAGCGGAGCATTCCGGAGGTTCCCGGAGCTCAGGGTCGCCATGAGCGAAGGCGGCGTCGGGTGGGTCGCACCGTGGCTCGACCGGCTCGAACGCCACATCGTCAACCAGTCCTGGACCGGAGTGAGCTTCCTACCCGACGGCATGTCCCCCACGGAGGTCTGGCGGAACAACTTCCTGGCCTGCTACATCACCGAGCCGAGTGGCCTGAACAACCGCCACCGCCTGGGAATCGACACGATCGCATGGGAATGCGACTACCCCCACTCCGATTCGACCTGGCCGAGATCGCCGGAAGTCCTGAAGGCCGAGCTGGACGCCGCCCGGTGCACCGACGAAGAGATCGACAAGATCACCTTCGCCAATGCCGCGCGGTTCTTCGGCTGGGATCCGTTCGCGCACATCCCGCGCGAGCAGGCCACCGTCGGCGCACTGCGAGCACGGGCCACCGATGTGGACATCAGCGAGACGTCCAAGGAGGAGTACCGCCGGCGCTACGAGCTCGCGCACCCCTGAGCCCTCCGGGACTCGACATCCGATCCGCTTCGACCGAGAAGGAACATCCATGACAGACACCCCACAGCTGTCCGGCAAGGTCGCGATCGTCACCGGCGCCGGAGGCGGGATCGGCCGGGCCTATTCCCGGGGTCTCGCCGAAGCCGGGGCAGCGGTGGTTCTCGCAGACGTCAACCTCGATTCCGCGACCGCGGCCGCCGAGGAAATGACAGCCGCGGGTCATCGCGCACTCGCGGTCCGTGTCGACGTCAGCGACGAAGCGAGCACGACCGAGATGGCGGCAACCGCGGCGGAACACTTCGGGTCCGTCGACATCCTGGTGAACAACGCGGGCCTGATGGCCGAAGTCGTCGGCGAGGGGACGCTCACCACGATGGAGCTCGACCTCTGGAACCGCACGCTCGGCGTCAACCTGACGGGCCCGCTGCTGTGCACCCGCGCCGTGGTGCCGTACATGAAGGAACGCGGCTACGGCAAGATCGTGAACCAGTCCTCGAGCGGTGCCTTCATGGCCGCACAGGCATACGGCATCACCAAGCTCGGGCTGGTGAGTATGACCGTGTCGCTGGCCCGCGAGCTGGCGCCGTTCGGAATTCGCGTGAACGCCATCGCACCCGGAATGGTCAACACCGAAGCCGGTTCGATCGCATCACCGCCGGAACTCAAGGAAATGGTCAAGCACGCCATCCCGTTCCCTTTCGGCGAACCGGAGGAACTCGTCCCCGGTCTGCTGTACCTCGTGTCCTCGGGAAGCGACTGGGTGACCGGCCACACCCTCAACATCGACGGCGGCTGGGTCATTCGCGTCTGAATCCCTTGTTCGACACAACTTCTCACAGACAGGAACACCAATGAAGCACTACCTGCTCGTCGAGTCGTACCCCTCCCACCCCGAGCGGCTGGAAGAGTTCAACAAGTGGTACGACGAGGTCCACATCCCCGAGGTGGTCGCGCTCGACGGATTCGTGGGCGCCACACGCCTCAGCCCGGCCGACGCCGACGGCGGCCCGTCGGTCACGCTGTACGAACTCGAGGGCGATCCCCACGTGGCCAAGGCCAACGTCCATGCCGCGGCGGCGGCGAAGCAGCTGAACATGTCGGACTCGTTGAGCTACGGTCCCATCCCGAAGATGCGGATCATGGAGGTGAAGTCCGTGTACTCCAAGTCCTCCGGATAGCCCGTGCCCGTGCGTGGTTTCGGTAGTCACCGCTACCGAAACCACGCACGAGGGTCAGGGGCGCACACCTCCGAATTCGCGCAGCCACTTCAGGCCCGGCTCGCGGGTGCGGGTGATGCCCTTGTAATCGGCCATGTCCTCGGGCAGTTCGTCGAGCACACGGTAGAGACGGTCGGCCCATTCGGGCACCCGGGCGATGTCCTCGAACGGCAGCAGGTACGTGCGGATGAGGAACATGATCGCGCCGGATGTACCGAGGCGCACAAGGTGCTGGACTTCGACGCGCAGGTGCAGCCGCCGCCCCACGTCTTCGAGAGGTCCCTCGGCGAGCAGTCGCCGGTCCCGGCCCCATTCGGGATAGGTCTCGGTGGACTGGTCGAGCCGGCGATCGACGCTGAGCGACCAGTTGGTGCGCCGGTAGCACTGTCCCGGCTGCAGCCCCATGAGGAACTGCTGGGCGCGCGGGATCACCCCTTCGGCATGGACACGCGGTACCGGACCGTGGATCTGGAGAAAACTCATGCCGACGTCGAAGCGCAGCGACCAGTCGGCCGCGAAGGTCACCAGGCCTGCGTCACCCCACAGCGCTCCCTCGCGCTGGTCGAGCAACACGACGTCCTCCTGGATCTGCCTGCCGATGAAGCGCAGCGGAGACTCGGGAAGCGTGGACCGCTCACCGAAGACGAAGGCCTGCTCGACGTCGAGCACCCGGTTGCTCCAGCGCAGGATCGCGCCGTCACGGTCGAGCGCGAACGTGCGCGGGTCGGCGTCGGTGAGCATCCGCATGAGCGTGACCATCGCGTCCCACTGCGCGATCTCCATGTGCGGAAGGGATTGGAAGCGAGTGTGATCGGCAGCGAGAATGCGCTCACGCTCGGCGAGGTCGTCGAGGTAGCAGCCGTCGACGTCGACGGGATGCCTGCCCCATCCGCCCGCAGCAGTTTCCACCACGCTTCCGGCGGGTTCGACGTTGGTACTGTAGCGGTAGGTGTCGCGGGCGAACGGAAACGGGAAACGTGCAATCCGATCCGGAAGGTCGGTGCCGCTGTCACGGATCGCGAAATCTATTGTTGCACTCACAGATCCAACTCCAATCTCTCTGCGCTCGCGCGGGAGACACACGGCATCAGGCAATCCCCCGCTTCCTTCTCCGCCTCACCGAGATACAGGTCGCGATGGTCGATCCCACCACCGGTAGCGGGCAGGCGGCATTCGCCACACACGCCCTGCCGGCAGAGGTTGGGTACCGCGATCCCTTCGGATTCGAGTGCTTCGAGCAGGCTCACGCCGGAGTCGACCACGACATCGAGACCACTGCGGCGCAGGTGCGCGGTGAACGGCGCGCCCGGGTCGAGCGCGCCGACACCGAAGTGCTCGTAGTGGACCCGCGCGTCGGGCCATCCGGCGGCCCGGGCACGCGTTGCGAGGTCGTCGATGAGACCGGACGGGCCGCAGACGTACATGTGCGCCCCGATGGGCTGATCCAGCAGCACGGAGTCCACGTGGGCACGGAAGCGATCCTTCGAATCGTAGGTCCGCAATCGGTCCCCGCAGAGTTTCCGCAGTTCTTCGAGGTGGGGGCCGTCCCCGTCGCGGAAAACGTAGTGCACCTCGAACGAGCGCGCCCACTGCACGGCGGCGCGGACGTGGGACAGTATCGGGGTGACTCCGATGCCACCCGCGACGAGCACGTGGTGCCGGGCCGTGAGGACCGGAGCGAAAGCGCTACGCGGGGTGGAGATCGAGACACGATCGCCGACCCTCAGGTCCTGGATCCACCGCGACCCGCCGCGTCCGGATTCCTCGAGCCGCACCGAGATCGCGTAGTGGTCGGGTTCGAACGAGGGACCGGTCAGCGAATAGGAATTGCGCCGCGCTCGCCCGTCGGGTCCCGTGCCGCACGCGACGACGACGTGACTGCCGGGAGTGAAGGACGGCAACGACCGACCTCCCGGATCGGCCAGGCGAACGTGCCGGACGGTGGGAGACAATTCGATCGTGTCGGTGACCGACAGATACAGGTCCGTCTCGGCACGCGCATGCCCTGCCGAGGCATCCGACATCAGCGTCATCAGAGTTCCTCCGCATCGATCATGTAGCCGAGATAGGCGCCGTGCAGGCGCGAAACATGGTGGTAGACGACCAGTTCCGATGCACAGGTCGGACATGTCGTGCACTGTCCGATCCCGACCTCCGCGAGATGCGTGGCGTGACAGTGCGCGCAGTAGACGCTGCGCGTCGTCACGTCGATCGGAACGGGGAGGATCTCGGCGTCGAGAAGTCCTCCGGCCACGGCCGCCGCTCGCGCCGACAGCACTGCAGCCTCCGGCCCGACGAGAACCAGTCGCCACCCCACCCGGGCGGCACTCAGTTGACGTTCGAGGACCTCCGCCGCGGTGTCACCCCACACGGTCGGCAGTCGTAACCAGCCGACTCGACGGCCTCCGAAGGACGACACGAGACTCCGCGCTTGCGCGAGTGCGGCGTCACCGAAGGACAGAATGGTCACCGAGCGTCCGCCCTCTGCGATGCGCCGCTCTTCCTCCCATCTCGGCACGCTGGTGGTATCCATACAGACGCTCATCGCATCACCTACGGCGCGAAGGACCGGTGGCCGACGTAGAACGCGAGCGCGCCCTCGGGGGTGGTGAAGCGGATGCGAGATCCCTTGGGAAAGAAGATCGCATCGCGAGCTCGCGCGATCTCGACCTGCCCGGTGTCGAGGTTCTCGAGGCGGAACTCGCCGTCGAGAACCACCTTCATCTCGTCGTACTCGTACATGTAGTCGAGCGGAGCCTCGGTGGGTTCGAGGGCGAAGTACCCCGCCGCCATCTCCGATCCGTCGGGGTTCGGATAGACGTCGTCGATGTACCCCTTCGTTCCCGGGAATTCGTCGAGCGACATCTGCGGGAGCGTCTTCCAGAATCCGGAGGTCACCCGGAAAACGGGTGCTGTGGTCGTGGTCTCGGACATGAGAACTCCTCGGAAAGGAATGCGCGAACGCGCGCTGTGCGGCGAAACGTCGATCGCTGACGTGAAACACACGATAATGCGAAGAAACGCAGCGATGGGTTGCCGCTCGGTTAACGCGTGTAACCGATTCCTCTCGGAAGCACGACTTTCGGGCCGCGGGCCATGAAGCCCGCGGCCCGAACGAAGAGTTCGTCAGTGGCCGGATCCGAAGAAAGCGCGGTGCCAGATGCGCGTGACGATCTGCGCTCCCTGCTCGACCGGCATCGGAGACCGCTGGAGAGCATCCTGGGCATACCAGACGTAGGCGGACTGTTCCACCATGCACGCGGCGGCCTCGACCACGCCCCGCACGTCGAGACCGCCGACCGTGTCCATGCCACACTTCACCTTGAGCACGGTGGTGAACCGGTCGATGTGCCGATTGCGCATCGACCACCAGATCTCGCGGAAACGCGGGTCGACGCTCGCAGCCTCGACGAGAGTCCGCATGATGTCGCGGTTTTTGTAGTAGTGAGACAGGTAACCGGTGTTCGCTTCGAGCAGCGCCTGGTACGGATCGTCCTCGATGCGGTGCTCGGTCGCACCACTGGCACGGAACAGATCGTCGTGCGTGTCGGCGATCAACGTCGCAAACAGGTCCTCCTTGTCACTGAAGTACCTGTACAACCCCCCGAGCGACATCCCGGCTTCCGTCGCGACGCCACTCATGGTGGCGCCGACGTAACCGTCGCGAGCAAAGACCGAGCGCGCCGCTTCCAGCAGCTTGGTGCGGGTACGGCGCCCCTTGGTGGTGTTCGGCAGGTGCGACATGTCCCTCCTTTCGTTGCGGGCATCGTAGCCGTTCAACACAATGTTCATCAGAGTTAACAAAAAAGCGACGTCACTCTCTTGACGTGAGCCACGTTACTACTCCAGAATCGTTTCATCGACATCGCGTCCCTTCCCGCGACGCCTCTTTTGCTTCTTCATCCGGCTTCCACCGAAACGGAGTCCCCCGTGAATTCCCGCGCAACCACTCTCGCCACCGTCGTGCCGGGCCACACCGCCGGCACCCGGACTCCCCTCGAACTCTTCCTCGACCACCTCGAGCGCGATCCCCACGCCCTCGCCGTCTGCGACGACCGAGGACACGCCCTGTCCCGCGCCGAACTGTGGGAGCTGGCCGGCGAGGTCGAGCAGGAACTTGCCGTCCATGGTCTGGGCGAAGGCGATCTCGCCATCGTCTGCATGCCCAACTGGACCGAGTGGATGACGTCCTATCTGGGTGTCGCGCGACGCGGGATGATCGCCGGCACCCTGCCGGTGACCACCGACCCCCGATCCATCGCCTACACCGCGAACCTCGTGGGTGCGAAGGTTGTCGTGCTTCCCCTCGAACATCGCGGCCGCGACTTCGTCGCCGAATCCGAGGTTCTGGCAGAAGAACTCGGACGCGAGGTGAAGATCCTCCTCGTCGACGGTGACGGAACCCGCACCTGGCGCACCTTCGGCGGCGCACCGGTGACGATCCCGGCCTATCCGGACGACCTGGTCCACGTGCTGTTCTCGTCGAGCACCACCGGAAAGTCGAAGGCGATCGCACATTCCGAGGCGAGCCTGAGCGCCTACAACCGGATGGTCATCGACCGCTACGAGGTCTCCGGTGAACGGCCGATCTTCATGCCCTCCCCGCTCGGTCACAGCACGGGCTTCTGGCACGGCGCCCGGATGTCGCTGATGACGGGTGCCTCCCTCGTCCTGCAGGATGCCTGGAAGCCCCGCCGGGCGCTCGAGCTCGTCGAGAAGTACGGCTGCGAGATCACCGTGGCCGCAACTCCTTTCCTCAAGGACATCGTCGACACCGAATGGGATTCCACAGCACCCAAGCTGGCCGGGATGCGGATCTTCCTGTGCGGCGGCGCCCCCGTCGCCCCGAGCCTCATCGAACTGGCGCAGGAACAGATGCCCGACACCCGTATCGCGGCGATCTGGGCGATGAGCGAGGGCGGCGCGACCTCGAGCCTGCCGGGCGACTCCACGGAGCTCGTTGCGCACACCTGTGGCAAGGTGATGCCCGGCGTGACGCTCGAGACGATCCGCGAGGACGGCACGCTCGCACCGCGCGGGACCGACGGTGAAATCGTCATGCGTACCCCGTCGCTCTTCCTCGGCTACATCGGCCAGGAACAGCTCTACCGCGAGTCGTTCACGAACGACGGCTGGTTCCGCACCGGCGACACCGGAATCGTGGACGACAACGGCTACCTGCGTCTGACCGGACGTCTCAAGGACCTCATCATCCGCGGCGGCGTCAACATCTCCCCCGTCGAGATCGAGAACGCCGTCTCGGGGCACCCGCAGGTCGCGCGCGTGGCCGTCGTCGGCAGCCCCGACGACCGGCTCGGTGAACGGATCTGCGCGGTGATCCAGCCGCTCGGCGCCGCCCCGACCTTCGACGAACTCGTCGGATGGCTCGCGGATCGCGACGTGCCTCGGAGGTTGTGGCCGGAGTCGATCCGCATTCTGCCCACCATGCCGGAGACCCCCGCCGGGAAGATCCGCAAGAACGTTCTCAGAGAACTGATCTCGTCAGGAGAAGATATGACCAGCAGCACCGTCGACCTCACGACGCAGACCGTCACGCTCCGCGACATCGACGTGACCTACACCCGCGCCGGTGAGGGCCCCGCGGTCGTGCTGATCCACGGACTCGCCGAAGATCACCGCAGCTGGCGCGCCGTCCAGGAAGCCGGACTGCCGGTGACCACCTACGCCTACGACCTCCGTGGGCACGGACGCACCACCGTCGGCTCGCCCGCCGGCACGCTCGCCCAGCTGCGCGACGATCTGATCGCCTTCCTCGAAGAGGTCACCGGTCCCGCGATCTGCGTCGGCTTCTCTCTCGGCGGCACCGTCGTCCTCTCCGCCGCAGCCGAGCGCCCCGACCTCGTGACGAAGGTCGTCGCACTGGGCACCTCGAGTGTCGTCGGCCGCGGAGCGGCAGGCTTCTACGCCGGCCGCATCGAACTCTTCCGCGGCACCGACGCCGAGGAGCAGCGCACCGCCCTCCGCGCCGATACCGCTGCTGCCCTGCACAACCCGGACTCCGACCTCGACGCCGTCACGGACTTCCGGCTCGAAGCCGTCGGCGAGGCGCAGGGTTACATCAACGCCTCCACCGCCATGGCCGCACTGGTCGAGTCGCCGCTCACCCCCGAGTTGGCCCGGATCGGGAGCGAGACCGAGGTCGCGATCGTCGGTGCCGACCACGACACCTTCTGCCCGAAGAAGGCCGCGGACATCATCCTCGGCGCGATCGAGCACGCCACCTACTCCGAGATCACCGGTGCCGGCCACCTGATGCTCGTGGACCAGCCCGAGCAGTCGATCGAGACGCTTCGCCGACTTCTCCCCTGAGAAGCCCCACCGATCAATCACTTCCAGAACACCGTCCTTCCGAAAGGCTCCATGATGCAAGAACGTCCCACCGCCCTCGTCACCGCCGCCGCGGGCGCAGGAATCGGCGCCGCCATCGCCACCCGCCTCGCCGCCGACGGTTTCGATGTCGTCATCACCGACGTCCACGAGCGCCGCAGCCACGAACTGGCCGCGAAGCTGGCCGGCGAGCACGGACGCGACTTCGACAGCTACGTCCTCGACGTCACCGACGAGGCCCGGGTCGAGGCCGTCGTGTCCGAGATCGCCGCGAAGAAGGGCCGCCTCGACGTTCTCGTCAACAACGCCGGCTGGAGCAAGATCGAGCCCGTCGCCGAGATGTCCTCCGAGACCTGGAAGCGTTGCCTCGATGTCGACCTGAACGGCACCTTCTACACCATGCGCTACGCGCTTCCGGTGATGCAGAAGAACAACTCCGGCGCAATCGTCAACATCAGCTCGATCGCCGCCTACGAGACCAGCACGGAGCACGGCGCCGCCTACTCCGCAGCCAAGGCCGGTGTCCTCGCCCTCACCCGCGTCGCCGCCGCCGAGAACGGCAAGCACGGCATCCGGGTCAACGCCATCACCCCGGGCCTGATCTACAACGACTTCCTCCGCAAGATCTACCCGGACGAGTTCTTCTCCGGCTACGCCGAGAACCGCTCCCTCGTCGGCCGTGTCGGCCGCCCCGAGGACGTCGCCGGGCTGGTGTCGTTCCTGGTCGGACCCGACGCCGGTTACGTCACCGGCGAGGTCTACGGCATCAGCGGTGGGGTGCACCCGCATGGCTGAGAACCCGCTGCACCTGCCCATCCGTGAGCTCACCGACGCCTACGCGCGTGGTGACCTGAACCCCATCGACGTCACCGAGGAGGTCCTCGACCGGATCGAGCGATTCGATCCGGAGGTGCGCGCCTACGTGACGGTCACGGCCGATCTGGCTCGTTTCCAGGCGGCCGACGCGGCCGATCGGTACTCCCGCGGGGAGCGCGCCCCGCTCCTCGGGGTCCCGGTATCCATCAAGGACGCCTTCCACCTCGCGGACACGGAGACCGGCCTCGGATCGCTGACCCAGCGCGGGCGCGTCGCCCGGTCGGATTCCGGTGCCGTCGCCCGCCTGCGTGCAGCGGGTTCCGTGATGCCGGGCAAGACGAGCGTTCCCGAGTTCTGCCAGTCCGCCACCAGCGACAACCTGCTCGGTCCCGAGACCGGCAACCCGTGGGATCCGACGCGGACCCCGGGCGGTTCGAGTGGCGGCGCGGCGGCCTCGGTCGGTGCCGGCCTCGCCACGATCGGACTCGGTTCGGACGGCGGCGGATCCATCCGGATCCCCGCGGCCTTCAGCGGCCTCGTGGGATACAAGCCGACCACCGGTTTGTGTGCGGACGAGCGCGGCTTCCGGGCGATGACGGACTTCGTCACGGCCGGTCCGCTCGCCTGGACGGTGGACGACGCCCGCATCATGACCGAGATCCTCGCCGAGACGAGTTTCGCCCGTGCCTCGGTACCGAACCGACGGATCGCCTTCTGCCCACGTCCGGACGGACGTCCCGTCGATCCCGCCGTCGTCCGCACGGTCGAGGCCGCCGCCTCCATCCTGTCGGATCTCGGTCACGAGGTCGTCGAGACCGACATCCCGATCCACGGCTGGAACGAGATCTTCGGGCCCCTCGTGCTCGACGACGAACTCCGCGAGCGGGCGCATCTGCTCGAACGTCCGGAACTGCTCACCCCGTACGAACGCGCAAGCCTGCGCGCCGCGGAGCAGCTGACCAGCGCCGAGGTCGCCCTCGCACGCGAGGCACTGGGTGATTTCCGCCGCCGTGTCGACAGCTTCCTGCACGACTTCGACGCGATCCTCACCCCCACGGTCGCGACCGTTGCGTTCCCCCACGAACAGCGGCCGAAGACGATCGACGGCGAGAAGGCGGACTGGTTGTGGGGCGCCTTCCCCTTCACCTCGCCGTTCAATGTCGCTGCAACACCTGCGATCTCGCTTCCCGCGGGGACCTCGGAAGGACTGCCGATCGGTGTCCAGCTGGTCACCGCTCGCGGCCGCGACGCCGACCTGCTGAACCTCGCGGAGTCCCTGGAGTCGGCACTCGGTTTCGACTACGCTCCGGTGCGCGAGCGCTGGGCGTCCCGGCCGGTCCCGGAGCCGGTGTCGTGACCGCCGGGCTCGACTGCCGGCGCCACGGGGGCGTCCTCGAGATCGTCCTCGACCGTCCGGACCGGCGCAATGCTCTCTCCCGGGAACTTCTCCGCGAACTCCGCCGGGTCTTCACCGACCTGCCGGACGGAATCCGTGCCGTGGTCCTCACGAGTTCGGGACGGGTGTTCTGTGCGGGCGCGGACTTCGCCGATCTGACAGGCACTTCCGCCGACCTCGACTACGACCGGGATCTCGAGGACGCATGCGCCTCGATCCGCAACAGCGCGGTTCCCGTCGTCGCCGTCGTCGACGGGGCATGCGTCGGCGCCGGTGTCGAGCTCGCCACCTCGTGTGACGTCCGGATCGTCGGCCCGCGAGCATGGTTCCGGGTCCCGGCCGTCGAACTCGGGTTGCTGTACAACCCGGCGTCGATCCGCCGGGTCCACGCCACGCTGCCCCGCACGACGGTCACCCGGCTGCTGGTGCTCGCCGAACGATTCGACGCCGACGACGCGGTACGCAGCGGACTGGCCACCCATTCCGCGGACGGGGATCCGCGCGAGCACGCTCTGACGCTTGCGGAGCGGCTCGTCGGTCTCCCGGAGGACGCCCTCTCCGCGACACGGGACCTGCTCCGCAGACTCGACGACGGAGACTACGACGACGCCGCATGGCAGGCCACTCGAATCCGCTTGATGGACAGCACCGCTCGACACGAGGCCGTCGCCGCGGCCTCCGAGCGGCACGGCGCCTCCGCCTCCTGACACCCTCTCCACCCCAAGGAAAGCTCATGAACGCAGTTGCCTCCCTGAAGGGCTACGACCTCGGTAGCCGTGTCGTCTCGTACGACGAATCCGACGCGATCCTCTACGCGCTGTGCGTCGGCGCGCGCCCGGACCAGCTGCCGCTGGTCTACGAGCGGGATCTGCACGTGTTGCCGACCTTCGGCCTGGGTCTGGGCCTGTGGGCAGTCGAGGAGGCCGGCGAGCTCGGCGCCTACGACCGGCTGAAGTCGCTCCACGCGGCACAGCAGCTGACGGTCCATGCGCCCTTCCCTCGCTCGGGCAAGCTCGAGATGCGTGCCCGCGTCGCCGACGTCTGGGACAAGGGATCCGCGGCGACCGTCGACATCGCCGTCGAGTGCGAGCAGTTCACCGCGACCTACGCGATCCACCTGCCCGGCTCGGGCGGCTGGGGCGGTGAACGCGCACCCTCCGCGCCGCGGATCGATCTCGAATCCGCTCCGTTCCGGCAGGATTCCCACATCGCCGCGAACCTGCCGGCCCTGTACCGCCTCACCGGCGATCTGCATCCCGTCCACATCGACCCGGAGGTCTCTTCGGGCTACGGCTTCGAACGACCCATCCTGCACGGTCTGTGCACGCTGGGCATCGCGGCACGCACGGTCGCCGAGGCCGCCGGAGCCCAGCCGTGGGAACTCCGGGAGCTCCGAGCCCGGTTCGCGGCGCCGGTTCTGCCCGACGCCACGCTGACCGTCCGGGCACAGGCCGCCGGCACGAACGTCGACTTCGACGCACGCATCGGCGACACCGGTGTCCTCTCGGGCGGGCACGCGGAATTCTGACCGCACCACCACGTTCGACCCCCAGCTCTACAGAAGGAAACTCCCCCGCTCCACAGGAAAGTCCCGCCGAAAGGGCACATCCATGACCGCACACGCCGCTTCCAGCTTCGGAACCAAGCAGCAAAAACGCGCGTTCCTCGCCAGTCTCGTCGGCACCACCGTCGAGTGGTTCGACTTCTTCATCTACGCCACGGCCGCCACGCTCGTCTTCTCGACGATCTTCTTCCCGAAGCTGGGATCGAATGTCGGCATCCTGGCCTCCTTCGCGACCCTCGGTGTCGCCTTCCTCGCCCGCCCGGTCGGCGCGTTCATCTTCGGCCATCTCGGTGACCGCCTGGGCCGCCGCACGACGCTGATCACGACGCTGACCGTGATGGGTGCCTCCACCGGCCTCATCGGTCTGCTGCCCACCTGGGAGCAGGTCGGCATCTGGGCTCCCGTCATGCTCACCGCCCTCCGCTTCCTGCAGGGTGTCGCGGTCGGCGGCGAGTGGGGCGGTGCCGTGCTCATGAGCGTCGAGAACGCGCCAAAGGCCCGGGAGCGCTTCTACGGATCCGCTCCGCAGATCGCCAGCCCGCTCGCGCTGGTTCTGGCGACCGTCGTCATGTACTTCGTCGCCCGGATGCCCAACGAGCAGCTGATGTCCTGGGGATGGCGGATTCCGTTCCTCGCCGGCTTCGTTCTCGTGGTCATCGGCCTGATCATCCGGCTCGGTGTCGAGGAGTCGAGCGAGTTCACCGAGGTGAAGGAGACGGGTTCGGTCACGGACCGCCCCATCCTCACGGTTCTGCGGACGTTGCCGGGTCGAGTCCTCGCCGGCATCGGCCTGCAGGCCAGCGTGATCGTGCTGTTCTATCTGATCACCACGTACATGCTCACGATGGCGACGAACGTCCACGGGTTCTCCAAGAGCGACACACTGATGATCCTGCTGGTCGCCGCGACCATCGACCTGTTCGCGATGGTCGGCGTCGGCATCCTGTGCGACCGCCTGTCGGCGTGGACCGTCTTCATCGGCGGCGTGGTGTTCACGGGCCTGTTCGCCTTCCCCCTCTTCCTGCTGTTCAACACGGGAAACATGGGGCTGATGATCGTCGCGTTCTCGGCTGCCCTCGTCCTCGGTCACGCCACCACCTATGCCGTGGTGTCGAGCATGACCGCCGACCTGTTCCCCACCGAGGTCCGGTACAGCGGTGTCGCCCTGTGCAGCGCGTTCTCGGGCGTCGCCTGGGCGGCTCCTACGCCCCTGGTCGCCGCTGCTCTGGTACCGACGGACGGATCGAAGCACTGGTGGCCGCTCGCCGCGATCCTGGTCGTCACCGCCGTGATCTCCTTCGTCGCAGCGGCTTCCATGCGCCGTCATTTCACCTCCGGAACGGCGGGCGATCACGACGACGAGTCCCGGGACACCCGAGTCCGCGTCGGCGAACCCGCCTGATCGGCACCCTTTCCATTTCGACCAGGAGATCTCCATGACTGTGATGCTCAGCGAGGAGCAGCGCGAGTTCGGGACTGCCGTCCGCGAATTCTGCCGCCGTGAGGTGGGCACGCGCGAACAGCGCGACAAACTCACCGACTGCGGCCGGGAAGGGCACAGCCTCGAGCTGAACCGGCGGATCGCCGAACTCGGCTGGGCTGCGATCAACATCCCCGAGGAGTACGGCGGAGCCGGCGGCAACCACGTCGATCTGTGCGTCCTGCTCGAGGAGCTCCACCGCGGCCTGGCCCCGGTCCCGTGGCACGGCACGACTCTCATCACCGCCGGGATCTACACCAAGTTCGCGAGCGAAGAGCTCAAGCGGACGGTGCTGGGCCGGCTCGCCGAGGGTGCGGCGCTGGCGATCGCGATGTCCGAGCCGGAGGCCGGATCCGATGTCGCAGCGCTGTCCTGCCGCGCCGAGCGCACCGCGGACGGCTGGGTGATCAACGGCCAGAAGACGTGGATCACCAATGCTCATCAGGCCGACAGCATCCTGCTGGTCGCCCGCACCGAGCGGGGCGAGAAGAAGCACCACGGGCTCACCATGTTCCACGTTCCGGCCGACACGCCGGGGCTGACGATCAAGGGCATCGACACGCTGGGCGGCACCGAGGTCAACGACCTCTACTTCACCGACTGCGTGCTGCCCGCCGACTCGGTGGTCGGGGAGGTCGGCCAGGGATGGGCCCAGCTCATGCCCGGCCTGGCGACCGAACGGCTGATCCTCGCCGCGCAGATGCTCGGCGTCGCCGAACGCGCCTTCGACGACGCTCTGGCGTTCGTCTCCGAGCGCATCCAGTTCGGCAATCGGGTCGGCTCGTATCAGGCGATCAAGCACCGCATCGCCGATCTCGCCACGGAGCTCGAGTGCACCCGTCTGCTCGTCTACAGCGTCGCCCACCGCGCCGATGCCGGTGACGATCCGCAGGGCCTGGCCCGCGCGTCGTCGATGGCGAAGCTCAAGGCGACGGAGGTCGCGAAGAACACTGCCCTCGAAGGCATGCAGATGATGGGCGGCTACGGCTACTCCACCGAGTTCGACATGGCGCAGCACGTACGAGCTGCTCTCGGCGCCACGATCTACGGCGGCACCAACGAGATCCAGCGCGACATCATCGGGAACTCGTTCGGCCTCCGGTAGAGCACCCTTTTCCGAACACCGCAGCGGCGGGACGGCCATCGGCCGTCCCG
>NZ_JBSFRG010000030.1:0-80846 GCF_053589115.1 Rhodococcus sp. NPDC003383
CCGGTGGGTGTTGCGGGTGAGTTGTATCTGTCGGGTGTGCAGTTGGCTCGGGGGTATTTCGGTCGGCCGGAGTTGACGGCGGATCGGTTCGTGGCGAATCCGTTCGCCGCAGACCCCGACGGTGGTCGTCTCTACCGCACCGGTGATCTGGTGCGCTGGCTGCCGGACGGCTCGCTGGACTACCTGGGCCGCACCGATTTCCAGGTGAAGGTGCGTGGTTTCCGGATCGAGCTCGGTGAGATCGAATCGGTTCTGCGGAACCAGGATTCGGTGTCGCAAGCCGTCGTCGTCGTGCACAGCGACCGGCACACGGGCGAGCAACTCGTCGGATACGTCGTCCCCGCGGACGGCGCAGCGGTCGACGTGTCGGCGCTCGCGGCCGGGCTCGCGGCGGAACTGCCCTCGTACATGGTGCCGACCGCGTGGGTGGTGCTCGACGCGCTGCCGTTGAACATCAACGGCAAGATCGACCGCAAGGCCCTGCCGGCGCCGCAGGTGGTGCAGCGCGAGTTCCGGGCACCCACGACCCCGGTCGAGCAGGCGGTCGCCGCGGTGTTCGCCGAGGTGCTCGGTGTCGAGCGGGTCGGCTTGGACGACGATTTCTTCGCGCTCGGCGGCAATTCGCTGGTGGCGACGCAGGTGACGGCCCGGCTGGGTGCGGCGCTGGATGCGCAGGTGCCGGTGCGGTCGGTGTTCGAGGCCTCGACGGTGGCGGCGCTGGCGGCGGCGGTCGAGTCGCACGCCGGTTCCGGTGCGCGGGTGGCGCTGACGGCGCGTCCGCGTCCGGAGCGGGTGCCGTTGTCGTTGGCGCAGCAGCGGATGTGGTTCCTGAACCGCTTCGAGCCGGACTCCGCGGCCTACAACATCCCGATTCCGATGCGGCTGAGTGGCACTCTCGACGTCGCCGCGCTCGAAGCGGCGGTCCGTGACGTGATCTCCCGGCACGAGGTGCTGCGCACCTTCTACCCGGAGGTCGACGGCGCCGGCGTGCAGGAAGTGCTTCCGGCCGGGTGGTTGCCGGACGGTCTCGACCCGGTGCAGGTCGCCGACGACACCGAGCTGCGCACCCGGGTCGCGGAACTGCTGTCCGCGGGCTTCGACGTGACCGCGGCGCCGCCCGTGCGCGGCGCCCTGTTCCGGATCACCGAGAACGAGCACGTGCTCGCTCTCGTCGTGCACCACATCGCGGCCGACGGTGTGTCGACCGGACCGCTGGCCCGAGACATCGTCCTGGCCTACACGGCCCGCGTCGGCGGTCAGGCCCCCGCCTGGCAGCCCCTCGAGGTGCAGTACGCGGACTTCGCGCTGTGGCAGCGCGAGGTCCTCGGCGACGAGGCGGACCCCGATTCGTTGCTCTCGCAGCAACTCGACTACTGGGTCGACACGCTCGCCGGAACGCCCGACGTGCTCGACCTGCCCACCGACCGGCCCCGGCCGGCGGTGCGCGACGGCGTCGGCGGAACCGTCGACTTCGCGGTGCCGTCGGATGTCGTCGCCGGGATCAAGCGTCTGGCGGCGGAGCAGCGCGCCACGCCGTTCATGGTCGTGCACACCGCCCTCGCTGTGCTGCTGGCGCGGTTGTCCGGCAGCGACGACATCACGATCGGCACCCCGGTCGCCGGTCGCGGCGAGGCCGCACTCGACGACCTGGTCGGCATGTTCGTCAACACCCTGGTGTTGCGCACCCCGATCGATGCGGCCGCGTCGTTCCGCGACCTGCTCTCGGGAACGTCCCGCGCCGATCTCGGCGCGTTCGCGCACGCGGACGTCCCGTTCGAACGCCTGGTGGACCGCATCAACCCTGTTCGCTCGCAGTCGTTCTCGCCGCTGTTCCAGGTCATGCTGGCGTTCCAGAACTACAGCCAGTCGGTGGTCGAGCTTCCGGGCCTGTCGGTGTCTGCGCTCGAATTCGATTGGCAGGCAGCGCAATACGATCTCTCGGTCACCCTGGTCGAACCGGCCGGAGGTGACGGGTCCTACCTGGGCGAGATCGGCTACGCCGCGGACATCTTCGATGCGGCAACCGTGTCCGCCATCGCGGAGCGCCTCGTCCGCGTCCTGGCGGCCGCGACGGCCGATCCGGACGTCGTCGTCGGCGACCTCGAACTGGTCGACGACGAAGAACGCCGCCGGATGCTCGTCGAGTGGAACGACACCGCCCGACCGGAGACCGACGAACTGCTGCTCGACGGATTCGCCGCGCAGGTGCAGCGGACGCCGGACGCGCCGGCGGTGGTGTTCCGCGACGAGATCCTCGACTACGCGGCGTTCGACCGCCGGATGAACGCGCTCGCGCAGGTCCTCGTCGACCGGGGCGTGGGTCCGGAAGTGCTGGTCGGCGTGTGCATGAGCCGATCCGTCGACATGCTCGTCGCGATCTACGCGATCCTGCGGGCGGGCGGCGGCTACGTTCCGATCGATCCCGAGCATCCCCTCGACCGCACGGCGTACGTGCTCGAGGTCGCGGCACCGCTGCTCGTGCTCACCACCGCCGCGGACCGTGACGCCCTGCCGGGCGAGGTCGCGGCGATCGACGTCGCGGACCTCGACCTCGATGTCGAGACGGCGCAGGTCGACACGGCGCAGGTCGTGACGGCCGCCGGTCTGCGACCGGACAACACCGCGTACGTGATCTTCACGTCGGGTTCGACGGGACGCCCCAAGGGCGTCGCCGTCTCGCACCGGTCCGTCGTCAACCAGATCGCCTGGATGGCGGAGCGGTACGACCTCGGAGCCGGGGACACCGCGCTGCACAAGACGCCCATCACGTTCGACGCGTGTGTGTGGGAGCTGTTCTACCCGCTGCAGGCCGGTGCCCGGCTGGTGATCGCGGAGCCCGGCGGCCACCGCGACCCCGAGTACCTCGTGCAGGTCTCCCGCCGGTGGGACGTGTGCATCCTCGAGTTCGTGCCGTCGATGCTCGCGTTGTTCCTCGCCGACGACGGCCTCGCCCTGCCGCCGTCGCTGCGGTACCTGTCGGCCGGTGGCGAGGCACTGCCCCCGGAACTCGTGGCGCGTTTCGTGTCGCGTTCGGATGCGGTGCTCGACAACACCTACGGGCCGACCGAGGTCACCGTGACCTCGACGGTGTTCCGTTGTGTCGCAGAGGAATCCTCGTCGGTTCCGATCGGTGAGCCGATCCGCGGCGTCCGTGCGTACGTCCTCGACGCACGCCTGCATCCGGTGCCCGTCGGTGTCCCCGGCGAGCTGTACCTGTCGGGTGTCCAGGTCGCCCGCGGCTACCTCGGCCGGCCGGACCTTACCGCCGAGCGATTCGTCGCCGACCCGTTCGATACCACCGGTGGTCGCCTCTACCGGACCGGCGACCTGGTGCGGTGGCTGCCCGACGGCACGCTGGACTACCTCGGCCGCACCGACTTCCAGGTGAAGGTGCGTGGTCTGCGCATCGAACTCGGCGAGATCGAGACGGCGCTGACCGACCTGCCGGAGATCGGGCAGTCCGTCGTTGTGGTCCACGACGGTGAATTCGGTCAGCAGCTCGTCGCCTACGTGGTGCCGTCGGCGGGCGCGACCGTCGATGTCGACGCCGCCCGCGACCGCCTCGGCGAATCGCTGCCCCGGTACATGGTTCCCGACGTCGTGATGGTGCTGGACGAGCTTCCGCTCAACCACTCCGGCAAGCTCGACCGGCGCGCCCTGCCGGAGCCGGTGCTCGCCGTGCGCGAGTTCCGTGGCCCGACGACCGCGGTCGAGGAGATCGTCGCCGCCGTCTACGCCGAGGTGCTCGGTCTCGATCGCGTCGGCCTCGACGACGACTTCTTCGCCCTGGGCGGCAACTCGCTCGTCGCCACCCAGGTGGTCTCCCGGATCGGCAGCGAACTCGACACCCGGATCCCGGTGCGCGCGCTGTTCGAGGCCCCGACGGTCGCCGCACTCGCCGCGGTCGCCGAGCAGCACGCCGGTGCCGGCGGCCGGGTCGCGCTCACCGCGCGGCCGCGTCCGGACCGTATTCCGTTGTCGCCGGCGCAGTCCCGGATGTGGTTCCTGAACCGGTTCGATCCGGAATCGGCCGCGTACAACGTGCCGGTCGCGATCCGCCTGACGGGTGAACTCGATGTGACGGCCCTCGAAGCGGCCGTCAACGACGTCGTCGCCCGGCACGAAACCCTGCGGACCGTGTACCCGGAGGTCGACGGCGCCGGCACGCAGGTGATCCTGACGGCCGCGCAGGCACGGATCGAGCTCCCGCCGCGCGAGGTGACCGAGTCCGAGGCGCTCGAGCGGGTGTTCGCCGCGGTGGGAACCGGATTCGACGTCACCACCGCGGTGCCGGTGCGCGCGGAGCTGTTGCGCGTCGCCCCGGACGAGCACGTGCTGGTGGTCGTGGCGCACCACATCGCGGCCGACGGTTTCTCGATGGGACCGCTGACCCGGGACGTGATGGTCGCGTACGCGTCCCGGTCGCGCGGGGAGCACCCGTCGTGGGCACCGCTCTCGGTGCAGTACGCGGACTACACGCTGTGGCAGCGCGAGGTCCTGGGGGCCGAGGACGATCCGCGGTCGCTGATCGCCGGCCAGCTCGACTACTGGACCACCGCGCTGGAGGGTGTGCCGGATCAGCTGGATCTGCCCACCGACCGGCCCCGGCCGGCCGTCGCGTCGAACACCGGCCGCGACCACCGTTTCGAGATCGGAGCGGACGTCCAGGCCGGCATCGCCGACCTGGCGCGGCGTACGGGCGTGACCGCGTTCATGGTGGTGCACGCGGCGCTGGCCGCGGTCCTGGCACGCATGTCCGGCAGCGACGACATCGCGATCGGCACGCCGGTCGCCGGTCGCGGCGAGGCCGCGCTGGACGACGTGGTGGGCATGTTCGTCAACACGCTGGTCCTGAGGACGCGCATCGACGGCTCGGAGCCGTTCACCGACCTGCTGTCCCGGGTCAAGGACACCGATCTCGGTGCGTTCGGGCACGCGGACGTGCCGTTCGAGCGGCTCGTCGAGGTGCTGGATCCACCGCGGTCGCAGGCGCGGCACCCGCTGTTCCAGGTGATGCTCACGTTCGAGAACATCGGGCAGTCGAGCTTCGAGCTGCCGGGGCTGACGGTCGCCGGTGTGCAGGCCGAGAACCGCACCGCGAAGTTCGACCTGCAGTTCGTGCTGTCGGACACGTTCGCCGCCGACGGTTCGCCCGCGGGAATCGCCGCCGGTGTCACCTACGCGACCGATCTGTTCGACGAGGCGACCGTGGCGTCGCTCGCGCAGCGGTTCACCCGGGTGCTCGCGGCGGTCGTCTCCGATCCGGCCCTGCGGGTCGGTGACGTTCCGGTGCTGGATGCGGCCGAACGGATCTCGGTCCTCGAAACGTGGAACGACACCGCACACGAGACCGATTCGACCGCGACCCTCGTGGATCTGTTCGAGGCGCAGGTCGCGCGGACCCCGGACGCCCCGGCGGTCGTGTTCGGTGACGAGACCCTGACCTACCGCGAATTCGCGTCGCGGGTGCACCGGCTGGCGCGGGTCCTGATCGCGTCGGGTGTCGGTCCCGATGCGCTCGTCGCCCTGACGATGCGTCGCTCGACCGAACTGCTCGTCGGCATGTACGCGGTGGTCGTGGCGGGCGGCGCGTACGTGCCGATCGATCCCGACCAGCCGGCCGAACGCAACGAGTACGTGCTCGCGACCGCGGATCCCGTGCTCGTGCTGTCCACGAGCACCGACGCGATCGAGGCTCCGGGCCGCGACGTGGTGCTGCTCGATCGGCTCGACGTCTCCGGCTACCCGGACGGTCCGGTCACGGACGCCGAACGGCTCGGTGCCGTCCTCCCGGACAACACCGCCTACGTGATCTTCACGTCCGGTTCGACGGGCCGCCCGAAGGGTGTGGCGGTCGCGCACGCCGCGATCGTCAACCGTCTGCTGTGGATGCAGGGGCAGTACGAACTGACCGCGGACGACGTGGTCGTGCAGAAGACCCCCTTCACGTTCGACGTGTCGGTCTGGGAGTTCTTCTGGCCCTTGCAGATCGGTGCCCGCCTGGTCGTCGCGGCACCGGACGTGCACCGCGATCCGGCGGCGCTGGCCCGGCTCGTCGCCGACGCCGGCGTCACGGTCGTGCACTTCGTGCCGTCGATGCTCGCCGCGTACGTCGCCGAGCCGAGCGCGGCGGGATCCGGACTGCGGATGGTGTTCGCCTCGGGTGAGGCGCTGCCCGCGCCGATCGCCGCGCGGATGCGGGAACTCGTGCCCGGGGTCGCCGTGCACAACCTCTACGGGCCGACCGAGGCCGCGGTGGACGTGACCTTCCACGAGGTCACCGACGCGGACGTCGTGACCGTGCCGATCGGTGCGCCCGTGTGGAACACCCGGGTGTACGTGCTCGACGACCGGTTGCAGCCGGTGCCCGTGGGTGTCGCCGGGGAGCTGTACCTGTCGGGTGTCCAGGTCGCGCGTGGCTACGTGCGGCGTCCCGACCTGTCCTCGGAACGGTTCGTCGCCGACCCGTTCGCGACCGGCACGCGCATGTACCGGACCGGTGACCTCGTGAAGTGGTCGGCCGCCGGGGAACTGGAATACATCGGCCGCACCGACTTCCAGGTGAAGGTCCGCGGTCTGCGCATCGAACTCGGCGAGATCGAGTCGGCGCTGACGGACCTGCCCGAGATCGCACAGTCCGTCGTGGTGGTCCACGACGGGGAACTCGGTCAGCAGCTCGTCGCGTACGTGGTGCCGGCGGACGGCGCGGATGTCGAGGTGGCCGCGGTGAAGTCCGCGGTCGGGGCACGCGTGCCCGCGTACATGGTTCCCGACGTGGTGACCGTGCTCGACGCGTTCCCGCTCAACGCGTCCGGCAAGCTCGACCGCAAGGCCCTGCCCGCGCCGGTGTTCGAGGCCCGGGAGTTCCGTGCCCCGGCCACCCCCGTCGAGGAGATCGTCGCGGCCACGTTCGCGCACGTTCTCGGCGTCGATCGCGTCGGTGCCGACGACGACTTCTTCGCGCTCGGCGGCAACTCGCTCGTCGCGACGCAGGTCGCGGCGAGGCTCGGGGCGGCCCTCGACACCGAGGTGCCCGTGCGTGTCCTGTTCGAGGATTCGACGGTGACGGCCCTCGCGGCCCGCGTCGAATCCCGCGCCGGTTCGGGCCGGCGTGCGCCGCTCGAGCCGCAGCCGCGCCCGGACCGGATCCCGCTGTCGCTGGCGCAGTCCCGCATGTGGTTCCTCAACCGGTTCGACACCGCGTCCGCGGTCGACAACATCCCGGTGGCGGTGCGCCTGTCCGGCGAACTCGACGTCGACGCGCTGCGTGCGGCGGTCGCCGACGTGGTGGCCCGGCACGAGGTGCTCCGTACCGTCTACCCGGAGGTCGACGGCGCCGGGCACCAGGTGGTGCTGCCCGCCGGTGAGGCCGGGGTCGAACTGGACGTGCGAGCCGTCACCGCGGACTCGGCGTTCGAGGTGGTCACCGAGATCGTCGAGTCCGGATTCGACGTCACCGCACAGGTTCCCGTGCGTGCCGCGCTGTTGCAGCTCGGCGACGGCGAACACGTCCTGGTCTTCTCGGTCCATCACATCGCCGCCGACGGCTTCTCGATGGCACCGCTGACCCGGGACGTGATGATCGCGTACGCCGCCCGCTCGCGCGGTGAAGCCCCGGCGTGGGCACCGCTGCCGGTGCAGTACGCCGACTTCACGCTCTGGCAGCGCGAGGTGCTCGGCGCCGAGTCCGATCCCGAATCGGTGATCGCACGGCAGCTCGGCTACTGGACCGAGCGGCTGGCGGGCATCCCCGACCAGCTGGACCTCCCGAGCGACCGGCCGCGGCCGGCGGTGGCCACCAACCGGGGCGCGGCCTACACGTTCACGCTCCCGGCCCGGCTGCAGGACGCGATCGGCGCGCTGGCGCGTGACCGTCAGGCGACCCCGTTCATGGTCGTGCACGCGGCGCTCGCGTCCCTGCTGGCGCGGCTGTCCGGCACCGACGACATCGCGATCGGCGCACCCATCGCGGGCCGCGGCGAGGCCGCGCTCGACGATCTCGTCGGCATGTTCGTCAACACGCTGGTCCTGCGCACGGACGTCGCGGCGGGCGAAGCGTTCGAGGAACTGCTCGGCCGGGTCCGGTCCACCGACCTCGGGGCGTTCGCGCACGCCGACGTCCCGTTCGAGCGCCTCGTCGAGGTGCTCGACCCGGCACGGTCGCAGGGCCGGCATCCGCTGTTCCAGGTGGCGCTGTTCTTCCAGAACATGAACCGCACCGCGCTCGAACTCGGCGGACTGTCCGTCGCACCCGTCGAGACCGAGACGAACCTCGTCAAGTTCGACCTGCAGGTCGCGGTCGCCGAGATGTTCGACGACGCCGGCACATCGGCCGGTGCCGCGGTGGAGATCCAGTACGCCACCGACCTGTTCGACGAGTCGACGATCGTCGCGTTCGCGGACCGCTTCGTGCGGATCCTCGAAGCGGTGACCACCGACCCGGCGATCGCCGTCGGTGACCTGCCGGTCCTCGCTGCGGACGAACGCGCCGAGATCGTCGATGCGCGCAACCGGACGCAGCATCCCACCGTCGACACCCTGCTGCTCGACAGCTTCGACCGGCAGGCGGTCCTGACTCCGGACGCGAATGCCGTGGTCTACGAAGGTGATTCGCTCACCTACGCCGAGTTCGACGCTCGTATCACCGCGCTCGCGCGGCACCTGATCGCGCTCGGGGTGGGTCCGGAGTCGCGGGTCGCGCTCGCGATGCGCCGTTCGCTCGAACTGGTCGTCGGCATGTACGCCGTGCTCCGCGCGGGCGGCGCGTACGTGCCGGTCGATCCGGATCATCCGGCCGATCGCATCGCCTACATCCTCGACGCGGCGGACCCGGTCGCGGTGCTCAGCACCGAACGGGACGACTTCACCGCCGCGAGCGGCCGGACCGTGCTGTTCCTCGACACTCTGGATCTGTCCGGTGTCCCGACCGATCCGATCGAGGACTCCGAACGGCGCGGGTCCGTGTACGCGGGCAACACCGCGTACGTGATCTTCACGTCCGGGTCCACCGGCAAGCCCAAGGGTGTCGCGGTCCCGCACGGCGCGATCGTCAACCAGATGGAGTGGATGCAGGGGCAGTACCGGTTCACCGAGGCCGACGTGTACCTGCAGAAGACCGCGACGACGTTCGACGTGTCGCTGTGGGGCTTCTTCCTGCCGCTGCGGGTCGGGGCGACCCTCGTCGTCGCAACCCCGGACGGCCACCGCGACCCGCTGTACCTCGCGGAGCGGATCCGTTCGGCGGGGGTCACGGTCACCGACTTCGTTCCGTCGATGCTGTCGGTGTTCGTCTCCGCGGTGGCGGCGGGCGACGTCGCGGGCCTGCGCGACGTGTTCGTCATCGGTGAGGCCCTGCCCGCAGCGACCGCCGAGGCGTTCGCGCGGATCAGCGGCGCCGGGCTGCACAACCTGTACGGCCCGACCGAGGCGGCCGTCTCGATCACCTACCGGCAGGCCGCGCCGGGCGATACCGGCTCGGTGCCGATCGGTGTGCCGCAGTGGAATTCGAAGGTCTACGTCCTCGACTCCCGCCTGAATCCGGTACCCGACGGCGTGCCCGGCGAGCTGTATCTCTCCGGCGTGCAGTTGGCGCGCGGTTACCACGGCCGCGTCGACCTCACGAGTGACCGGTTCGTGGCCGACAGGTTCGAGGCGGGCGAGCGGATGTACCGCACCGGTGACCTCGTGTACTGGCAGGGCGGTGAACTCGTCTACATCGGGCGCACCGACTTCCAGGTCAAGTTCCGCGGCCAGCGCATCGAGCTCGGCGAGATCGAGGCGGCGCTGCTCGACGACGACGCGGTCATCTCCGCCGCGGTGCTCGTCGTCGACACCGCCACCGGTGAACAGCTCGTCGCGTACATCGTGCCGGGAGCACCGGAGTCGTTCGACCTCGATCGGGCCCGCCAGGCGCTGAGCCGGAAGCTGCCGACCTACATGATGCCGTCGGCCATCGTCGTGCTCGACGCGTTCCCGCTCAACGCGTCGGGCAAGCTCGACCGCAAGGCGCTGCCGGCGCCGGTGTTCGAGGCGCGGGAGTTCCGGGCGCCGTCCACCCCGGTCGAGCAGATCGTCGCCGGAGTGTTCGCGGACGTTCTCGGCATCGACGCGATCGGTGTCGACGACGACTTCTTCGAGCTCGGCGGCAACTCGCTCGTCGCGACCCAGGTCGTGGCCAGGCTCGGAGCGGCGCTCGACGCCGCGGTGCCGGTGCGTGCGCTCTTCGAGGCGACGACCGTCGAAGCGCTCGCCGCGCGTCTCGAGTCGCACACCGGCGGACCGGGTCGTGCCGCACTCGTGCCGCAGCCCCGCCCCGAGCGGATCCCGTTGTCGGCGGCGCAGTCCCGCATGTGGTTCCTCAACCGCTTCGACCCGGGTTCGGCCGCGTACAACATCCCGATCGCGATCCGCATGGCGGGCGCACTCGACGTGGCGGCACTGCAGCTCGCCGTCGACGACGTGGTCGCCCGCCACGAGGTGCTGCGCACCGTCTACCCGGAGGTCGACGGCACCGGGGTGCAGGACGTGCTGTCCCCGGAGCGGGCCCGCCTGACACCGGCCGTCGAGAACGTCTCGGAGACCGCCGTACTCGAGCGGGTCGCCGAGCTGGTCACGGCCGGGTTCGACGTCACGACGGCGGTTCCGGTCCGCGCGGCTCTGCTGCGGATCGCCGAGGACGACCACGTGTTCGTGTTCGTCGCGCACCACATCGCCGCGGACGGTTTCTCGATCGCGCCGCTGACCCGCGACGTCGTCACGGCGTACGCGGCCCGCGTGCAGGGTGGCACCCCCACCTGGGCGCCGCTGCCGGTGCAGTACGCGGACTACACGCTGTGGCAGCGGGACGTGCTCGGCGACGAGGCGGATCCGCAGTCGCTGCTCGCGCAGCAGCTCGGGTACTGGACCGAAGTCCTCGCCGGGGCTCCCGAGGAGGTGACGCTGCCGACCGACCGGCCGCGTCCCGCCGCGCTGTCGCACCGCGGTGCCACCCACCGGTTCACCGTGCCCGCCGACGTGCGGGCCGGTATCGACCGGCTGGCGGGGGAGCGGGGATCGACGCCGTTCATGGTGGTGCACGCCGCGTTGGCGCTGCTGCTGGCGCGGTTGTCCGGCAGCGATGACGTCACCGTCGGTGCTCCGGTGGCCGGTCGAGGTGACGCCGCGCTCGACGATCTCGTCGGCATGTTCGTCAACACGCTCGTGCTGCGCACCCCCGTGGTGGCCGACGAGACGTTCGCGGACCTGCTGGCGCGGGCCAGGACGGCGGATCTCGGCGCGTTCGGACACGCCGACATTCCGTTCGAGCGTCTCGTCGAAGCGCTCGACGTCGAACGGTCCACGGCGCGCAACCCGCTGTTCCAGGTGGCTCTGGTGTTCCAGAACCAGCCGGCTGCGGCGTTCGATCTCGGTGGACTGCGGCTCGCCGCAGTCGAATTCGAGGACGGAGTCTCCCGCTTCGACCTGCAGGTGACCGTCACCGAGGTCGGTGCCGGAGGCGAATACCGCGTCGACCTGACCTACGCGACCGACCTGTTCGACGAGTCGACCGTGGTGGCGTTCGCCGAGCGGTTCGGCCGGGTGCTCGCCGCGGTCACCGCCGATCCCACGATCGTCGTCGGGGACGTCGAGGTCCTCGCGGACTCCGAGCGCGCGGCCCTCGTCGGCGCCGCCCGCGCGGGCGCCGCTGCCGCTCGCGCTCCTCGCGGCCGGGTGTGGACGTCGACCCTGCCCGCGCTCATGGCGGAGGCCGTCGCGAAGAACCCGGACGGGACCGCGCTGGTCTTCGGCGACCGCTCGCTGACCTACCGGGAACTCGACGAGCAGTCCTCGCGCCTGGCGCGGGTGCTGCTCGGCCGGGGAATCGGATCGTCCGATCTCGTCGCGATCGCGGTGCCGCGGTCGATCGAGTCCGTGCTCGCCGTGTGGGCGGTCGCGAAGACCGGCGCCGGCTACGTCCCGGTCGACGTGAAGTACCCGGCCGATCGTGTCGCGCACATGATCGACGATTCGGGAGTCGTTCTGGGCCTGACGATGTCGGCGCACGTCGACGGACTGTCGGACGGTGTCGACTGGCTCGTGCTCGACGACGCGGACGTGCGGTCCCGGTGCGCTGCCGAATCCGATGCGCCGGTCACCTACCGGGATCTGCCCGCACCGATCCGGTCGTCGCAGGTCGCGTACGTGATCTACACGTCCGGTTCGACGGGCCTCCCGAAGGGCGTCGCCGTCACCCACGCCGGTCTGCACAACTTCTGCGTCGAGCAGTACGAGCGGTACTCGCCGACGGAGCAGTCGCGCGTCCTGCACGTGGCATCGCCGAGTTTCGACGCGTCCGTCCTCGAACTGCTGCTGGCGCTCGGCGCGGCCGCGGCGATGGTGGTCTCGCCGCCGGACGTGTTCGGCGGGGACGCACTCGGGGACCTGATCCGGCGCGAGTCGGTGACGCACGCGTTCATCACCCCGACGGTGCTGGCGTCGATGGATCCGGCGGGTCTGGATTCGTTGCAGCATCTCGTCGCCGGTGGCGAGGCGGTCTCGGCGGACATCGTGGAGAAGTGGGCGCCCGGACGGTCGCTGTACAACGGCTACGGGCCGACGGAGACGACGATCATGTCGAACATCTCCGAACCGATGGTCCCCGGTGCGCCGGTCACGATCGGCGGGCCGATCCGCGGAATGCGGGAACTGGTGCTCGACAGCCGGTTGCGGCCCGTTCCGGTGGGCGTGCCCGGCGAGTTGTACATCGCCGGTGTGCAACTCGCTCGCGGATACCACGAGCGTCGCGGTCTGACCGCGGAGCGATTCGTCGCGGATCCGTTCGGTGTTCCCGGTGACCGCATGTACCGCACGGGCGATGTCGTGACGTGGACGGCGGACGGCGAGATCGCCTACGTCGGGCGCAGCGACTTCCAGGTCAAGATCCGCGGTCTGCGCATCGAACTCGGCGAGATCGACGCGGCCCTTTCCGCGCACCCGTCCGTCGACGTGGCCGCGACGGTCGCGCACAAGGACGGCGAGTCCTCGTCGGCGCAGCTCGTCGGATACGTGCTGCCGGTGGCGGGGGAGCGGATCGATCCGGCCGAACTCAAGGAGTTCGTGGCGAGAAGCGTTCCCTCGCACATGGTTCCGTCGGCGATCATGGTCCTCGACCAGCTGCCGCTGACCCCGGTCGGCAAGCTGGATCGCCGGGCCCTGCCGGCGCCGGTGTTCGAGGCGCGGGAGTTCCGCGCACCCGTCACGCCGGTCGAACTCGCGGTCGCGGCCGTGTTCGCCGAGGTCCTCGGTGTCGAGCGGGTCGGTCTCGACGACGACTTCTTCGAACTCGGCGGGCATTCGCTGCTGGTGATCAAGGTGATCAACCGGTTGCGGGACCTGACCGGTCTCGAGGCCGGGGTCCAGGAGTTGTTCGACCACCCGCAGGTCGAGGATCTCGCGCGGGCGATCGACCCGCAGCGCAGCGGACCGGACGTCGCGAGCTTCGCGGAACACGTGAGCCTCGCCGCGGACATCACCGCCGACGGGGCGCAGCCGCCGCGCGTCGAACCCGAGGTCGTGCTGTTGACCGGTGCCACCGGTTTCCTCGGTTCGCACCTGGTGCGGGAACTGCTCGATCGCACCGACGCCGAGGTGTGGTGCCTCGTCCGGGCCGAGTCGCCCGAACACGGCCTGGCCCGCATCGTGGAATCGATGCGCCGCTTCGGATCCTGGCGGGACACCGGAGCCGACCGCATCGTCGCGGTGCCGGGTGATCTCGGGCAGGACCGGCTCGGGCTCGACGAGGACCGGTTCGCCGAACTCGCCGAGCGGGTCGACGCCATCGTGCACAACGGGGCACGTGTCAACCACATCGAGACGTACAGCCGGTTGCATCGGCCGAACGTGCTCGCGACGGAGGAACTGCTGCGGCTCGCCGCGACCGTCCGGCTCAAGCCGCTGCACTTCGTGTCCACCGGCTCGGTCCTCACCGACGAGGCGGCGCTCGCGGAAGGGCGGCCGTACGTCGCGGGCGAGGACGATCTGCTCGAGGCGGAGCGGGTCGGCGGCTCGGGGTACGTCCAGTCGAAGTGGGTCGGCGAGGCCGTGGTCCGGCTCGCCGGCGAACGGGGCGTTCCGGTGTCGATCTACCGGCCCGGTCTGATCACCGGCGACGTGGAAACCGGTGCGTGCGGCTCGGACGACGCGTTCTGGAACATGGTGCGCGCCATCGTCGCGCTGCAGCAGATTCCGGACATCGCGACCGGCACGGTGCCGATGGTCCCGGTCAACTACGTCGCACGGGCGCTGGTGCAGCTCGCCGTCGATCCGGTGACCTGGGGTGGGACCT
Source organism: Rhodococcus sp. NPDC003383 (assembly GCF_053589115.1). Taxonomy (NCBI): domain Bacteria; kingdom Bacillati; phylum Actinomycetota; class Actinomycetes; order Mycobacteriales; family Nocardiaceae; genus Rhodococcus; species Rhodococcus sp. NPDC003383. The sequence continues at coordinate 14,324 of NZ_JBSFRG010000030.1, forward strand.
ACCATCTCGTGTCGCAGCGGCGGGTGCCGATGTCCGAGCTCGAAACGCAGTTGCGTGCGCACGGATTCGACCTGCGCACGGTGACGGTGCCCGAGTTCGGGGAGGCGTTGTTCACCACGGCGGAGAAACTCTCCGCGGCCGGTGACGACAGTCTGATGCGGGCGATGCTCGTGTCCGGCCAGTTCGCGTCCGGTCTCGCCGAGATCGAGACGTTCTCGGACGAGAAGACTCGCGCGCACCTGGCCGGGACCGGCGTGGAGTGCCCGGTCGTGGACGCGGAGGTGCTCGGTCGGTACGTGGAGTACTACGCCCGGACCGGCTTCTTCCGCCGGCTCGACGGCTAGAACCGGAAACGGCCGGACCGGAACGTGGGTTCCGGTCCGGCCGTTCCGGTTTCGAGCTGTAGATACGGATCAGACGCCGAGCGCACCGGCGAGGACCGGCCAGGAGTTCTCGAGGTCGTCGCGCCAGTAGCCCCACGAATGCGTTCCGGTGGGCCGGAAGACGACGGTCGCGGGAATGTCCAGTTCGTCGAGCCGCCGCGCCATGTTCTGCGTGCAGCCGTTCGTCGCGGCCTCGATGATCCCGCCGACGACGACCTGATTCGCGAGTACCCCGATGTCTCCGTCGATGTCGGGTCCGGTGAGGGTGTCGTACTGTCCGGGCAGGCCGCTGCCGTTCGACAGGTACAGGGCCAGACCACGCAGCTTCTCGGCGTTGACGTAGGGATCGTTCTCCACCCAGTCGGGGTCGTCCGGTGGGCCCCACATGTTCTCGGTGTTTCCGTCGCCCCAGGTTTCGACCACGAGATTCACGTACGCCTGCCCGACCGGGTCCGACGTCTGCGCGCAGCCGCTGTACGCGGCGACGCCGCGATAGAGGCCCGGCTTCGCGAGGGGAAGCTGCAGCACCGACGTGCCCGACGACGAAAGGCCCGCGATCGCGTTGACGCCGTCGGCGCCCAGACCGGCGTCGATCAACGGGGGCAGTTCCTCGGTGAGGAAGGTGGTCCACTTGTTGACACCGAGCACCGGATCGGGCCGCTGCCAATCGGTGTAGTAGCTCCACTTGCCGGCCATCGGGGTCACCACGTTGATGTTCTTGTCGGCCAGGAACGTCGCCGCGTCGGTCCGTGCCCGCCAGGTCGCACCGTCCTCACCGCCGCCGGCGCCGTTGAGCAGATACAACGTGGGGCGGGGCACGCTCGTGTCCTTCGGACGGATGATATCGAGCGGGATCTCCCGGTCCATCGACCCGGAATACACGTACATCACGAGGGACTGCGCGTCGCGCACCTCGATCCGTGTGATGCGTGAACCGTTGACCGACACCGGCGATGCGAGCGGCTGTGCGTTGTCGATGACCGGATCCGCCTCTGCGGCACCGGCGGTGACAACGGGGAACAGTGCGGTGACGAGGGCGAACGCTGCCGCCTGGGCCACTCGCGCACGCCGCGTTCTGCCCTGGCCGGGCGCGCGGAGCGCATCGCGTGATGCCGGTCGGATCATCGTCGTGGACCTGCCTGTCGGGGGCGTCGGAAGCCCCGACGCCGGCTGGGTTCGGTTGTCTCATCGTCGCGAAACGGGTTTCCGTTTCATCACGGCAATAGTGCCTCGACGGCCGATGCACGGCCAGAGATCCGAACTTCTTTACGGTATCGTCACCGTTGGCGTACGGTGTGATCCGCACCGATGGGGGGTTCGTGCTGTCGCCGCCATCGTTGAACCGGCCGCTGCGGCGGTCGCCTACAGGAGGAGTTCTCAGATGCGTCGTGCACTGACCGTTCTGCTCGGCAGCGCAGCCGCTGCCGGTATCGCTTTCGGCGCCGCGGGTGCCGCTCAGGCGGAACCGATCGTGCCGCAGGCGCCGATCCCGTTCATCGGCCTGACCGTGGATCAGCTCACGGACGCGGTCACTCCGCCGAACTGCCCGCCGGGCAACCTGTTCGCCGTGATCGGCGGTCAGTGCTTCGTGATCGGCTGATACGCGACAACCGTTCGCAACAGTCGACGATGGGATCCCTTCGGGGGTCCCATCGTCGCATGTACGAGGGCGCTGCTCCGCGGTGACCCGACACGCAGGAACAGCAATGGAGAAGGTGGGAAGCGAGCGCATGCGCCGAAACACGAACCGTACGGCGGTAGCCGTCGCGAGGTCCCTTGCCGTGGTACTGACCGCGGCCGCACTGCCCATGGCTGTGGGTACTGCCTCTGCGGGGGCCGATCCGGTCCTCGACACCGGGAAGGTTCTCGCTTCGGTCGAGTCGCCCAACGGTTCGAAGATCACCAAGGCCGAGGTGTACGACGAGCACTCGATCATCATCTGGGTCTACTCGGCGTCGATGGGACGTGAGATCCCGGTCGACGTGTGGCGTCCGGCCGACACGAGCGAACCGCGGCCCACGCTGTACCTGCTCAACGGTGCCGGTGGCGGCGAGGACGCCGGGACGTGGCGTCTTCAGACCGACGCGATCGACTTCCTGACCGAGAAGAACATCAACGTCGTGTCGCCGCTGGGCGGCCGGTTCAGCTACTACACCGACTGGTACTCCCCGGACCCGGTCCTCGGCAACAACAAGTGGACGACGTTCATCACCGAGGAACTGCCGCCCATCGTCGACGCCGCGCTCGGCACCAACGGCGTCAATGCCATCGCCGGCCTGTCCTCCTCCGGCACGTCGGTGTTCTCGCTCGCGACCGCGAAGCCGGGCCTGTTCAACGGCGTCGCCGCCTACAGCGGGTGCGCGCAGACGTCGGACCCGATCGGCAAGCAGTTCGTCAAGCTCACGGTCGAGACCTGGGGTGGCGGCGACGTCGTCAACATGTGGGGTTCGGACGACGACCCGGCGTGGGAGGCGAACGATCCGTACCTGCACGCGGAGAAGCTGCGCGGCCTGGAACTGTACGTCTCGAACGGCACCGGCCTGCCCGGCCGCTACGACAACGGCGACGGCCCGGGTATGAACGGTGACGCCGGGAACGTGGCCAACCAGGTCATCGTCGGTGGCGTGATCGAGGCCGCCACCAACTACTGCACGCACAATCTGCAGGACCGGCTGAACGAGCTCGGCATTCCGGCGACCTTCAAGTTCCGCGACGACGGCACCCACTCGTGGGGCTACTGGGAGGACGAGCTGAAGGAGTCGTGGCCGGTGCTGGCACGCGCGCTCGACATCGACGAGAGCTGATCCGCGAGCGCATCGCGACAGCCGCGACGAACATCTCGGGGCCGGTGACGAACTTCGTCACCGGCCCCGAGGTCGCTTCTACCGGGGAGCGGTTCAGGCCCGCCACACGAACCGGCGCGGCTTGAGCCGGTCGAGGGTGGTCCACAGCTTGTAACGCCGGCCGGGGATGCTCACGACCCGGCCCTTCGCCGCGTCCTCGAGGGCGGTCCGCGCGACGTCCGCGGTGTCGAGCCACAGCTGCTTCGGGACGCCGGACACGTCCTGCCCGCCACGAGGATGGAACTCGGTGTCCATGAATCCGGGGCACAGCGCGACCATGCGCACCCCGTCCGCGGCGACCTTGTGGGCGAGCCCTTCCGAGAACTTGACGACCCACGCCTTGCTCGCGCTGTACGTCGACGCCGGGCCCGTGAACAGACCCGAAACACTCGCGACGTTGACGATCGTGCCGCGGCCCGCAGCCCGCATCGACGGCAACGCGGCGTGCGTCAGCTCCAGCACCGCGGTGACGTTGACCCCGAGCTGGCCGCGCAGCAGGTCGAGGTCCGCGTCCCAGAACTCACCGTCGGTGAGGAAACCGGCATTGTTGACGAGGACGTCGACGCCCTTCGCGAGCCGTTCGGAGGCCGCGTCCCGCCCCGCCTCGGTCGCGAGATCCGCCGCGATGATCTCCGCGCGCACGCCGTGCGTGCCGGCGAGTTCGTCCGCCAGCGCGCGCAGTCGTGCCTCGTCGCGCGCCACCAGAACCAGATCATGCCCCTGCTCGGCGAGCAATCGGGCGAAAGCCGCGCCGAGTCCGGAGGTGGGGCCGGTGACGAGTGCGACCGGGCGGGTCGATGGTGATGTGGCTGCGGAATCAGTCATGCGGCCACCGTAGTGGACCTCGCTCAATTGTGGGCGGCCGCATGGCGATAGCCGCGGACAGCCGGATACAGGAAGACCGCGATCATTCCGAACGACCACGCGCAGGTGAGCAGCAGCGGCTCGAGGACGGGTCCGCCGAGCGAGAGACCCTTCATCGTGTCGACCGCGCAGGAGAGCGGCTGGTACTGCACGACCGGCTGCAGCCACGTCGGATACGCCATCACCGGCACGAACCCCGAATTGAAGAACATCAGCAGAGTGCAGACGATCGACACGGTCTCCACGAGCGGGGAATCGCCGGACATCACGGCCAGCGCGGTGATCATCACCGCGAAACCCATTCCGAACAGAATCGGGATCAGCAGCATGACGACCCCGGCGAGCGGTCCCTGCAGGAAACGGAATCCCAGGGCGGTTCCGACGATCACGATGAGCAGGGTCGTGGCGAAGATCCGTACGGCCTCGGCCATCATGCGGCCGACGAGGCCCGAGGCGCGGTGGACGGGCATCGCCCAGAACCTGCTGAGCAGGCCCTTCTTGCGCTCTTCCCGCAGTCCCACGGCGCTGACGACCGACCCGAACATCGCACCGATCAGCGCGATCAACGGAACGTTGCCGTAGATCGCGGGTTGCCCGGTCGCCGCGGTGATCGAATCGCCCAACACGAGCCGGAACATGAGGAGCGTCAGTGCCGGATACAGCAGTGCCTGAATCATCGTCGCCGGGTCGCGTGACCAGCGTCGCAGCAGCCGGCCGCACTGCATCAGGCTGTGTTCGACGAGCGCGCGTGCCGAGCCCTCCGGATGCGCCGCGTCGGGCTCGGGGAAATCGAACATCCGGTCGGCGTCGAAGGCGCGCTGCGGTACGCGGTCGGTGTTCGTGCTCATCCGCGCCTCACACTCGCCCAGACCGCGAGGGGCGCGCACACCACGAGCAGGCCCGCGCACCACAGGGCCGCCGGCAGCAGCACCGAGGCGGTGATGCCACCCTCCGCCATGTCGCGCATCGCGAAGGAGAACTGGGAGATGGGCTGGTTGCGGACGAACGGGCGGATCCACTCGGGAAAGCCCTCCTCCGGAACGAACCCGCAGGACAGCATGCCCAGGATCAGCTGCGGCAGAGCCAGCGCCTGCGAGGTCGCCTCGGGACTCTTCGCCAGCGAACCGATCGCGTCGGCTCCCAGCGACAGGGTGACGCCTATGAGCAGTCCGAATCCGCAGAACGCCGCTGCCTGCCAGAAACCGGCGCTGAACCGGAACCCGATGACGTGCCCGAAGAGCAGCGCGGCTGTCAGCGCCACCACGGACCGAAAGAAACTGCTGGTCATACGGGAGGTGAGCGGTGCCGGCGCCGATACCGGCATCGTCTTGAGCCGGGTGGTGAATCCGTTCGCGGATTCCCTCGCGGCGACCTGCGAAGCGGAGATCGCGGTGAAGGCCATCGCCTGCAGCACGATGATCGGCATGAGGAACTGCGCGTAGTCGATGCCCTTGATCTGCATGACGAACTTCAACGGCAGGTAGAAGCCGATCGTGAAGACCAGCGGCGCGATGATCGCGATGAACAGCTGTCCCTCGCGGACCATCGCCCGGATGGACCGGCCCGACAGGGCCCGCCACTGGTGGAAACCCGACGGTTCGACCCGTCGGTGCACACCGACGTTCCTGTCGGGCAGCGACAGCCCGGCATCGCGTCGAAGGCTGCGCTGTGCAGTGGCACCCTTCGCGGTCGCGGTCACGTTGCCACCTCTTCCGCCGGCTGTTCATCGGGAAGGGCGGAGTGACCGGTCAAGGTGAGGAACACGTCGTCGAGTGACGGTCGGCGCAGTCCGATGTCCGCGAGCGGAATCTCCTCGGAGTCGAGCCGGCGCAGCGCTTCGGCGAGCGTTGCAGCCCCGCCCGGCGCGGGAATCGAGACGCGGTCGACGCTCGGATGCTGCGCGACCTCGGCACGCACCTCGTCGGGCACCAGGTCGCCGAGCGCTTCGATCACCCGCGGCACCGCTGCCGGGTCTGCCGGGACGACCTCGCAGAAGCTGCCACCGGTGCGGGCCTTCAGTTCGTCGGCCGTACCCTCCGCGACGATGGTGCCCCTGTCGATGACGATGATGTTGTCGCTGAGAAGATCGGCTTCTTCGAGATATTGCGTGGTCAGCAGCACCGTGATGCCCTGGTTCTTCAGTGCCGCGACGAGCGACCAGACGCCCTGGCGGCTCCGTGGGTCCAGGCCGGTGGTCGGTTCGTCGAGGAACACCACCTCGGGCCGCACGACGAGTCCGCACGCGATGTCCACCCGTCGCCGCATGCCGCCCGAGTAGTGCCGGACCGCGCGCCGACCCGCCTCCACGAGATCGAATTCCTCCAGGAGGGCTTCCGCCCGGGCCTTCGCCGTCGCGCGGTCGAGTCCCATCAGGCGACCGAAGAGGATGAGGTTCTCGCGGCCGGTCAGCGCCTCGTCGAGCGCGGCGTACTGCCCTGTCATCATGATCGAGCGCCGGACTTCCGGCGCCTGGGTCACCACGTCGTAGCCGGCGATCCGCGCGCGGCCGCTCGTGGGCCGGATCAATGTCGACAGAATCTTGACGGTTGTCGTCTTTCCGGCGCCGTTCGGTCCGAGGATTCCCAGGACGCTGCCCGGGGGCGCGGAAAAGGAGATTCCGCTGAGTGCGTGCACATCACCGAACGATTTGTGGACGTCTTCCACCAGTACTGCGTAGTCCTGATATCCCAGCATCACGCTCCGCCGTCGAGTTCGATCCGGAATGGCCCGTTCTGTCCCCGTTCCCCTGCACTTCCTGTTCCTCGCTGTTTCTCGGCGCGAGGACCGTCGTCGTCTCGCCGATGCTACCCGCGCGGACGATCCGGACACGGCCGTCCGGAATCGCGCCGTCCGGAATCTTCGTGGATCCGGACCGGGAGGCAACTTCGCGTGCTCTGGTTGTAATGCCCGTTTCCCATCCGAACAGACAATGCGTCGGCTATCGTGAAATTCGCGTCGGGGCGGGACTTGCGGGAGATTCCGAGTGAAAATCCTTCTGCGTGATGGCCAGGCACGGCTCGCGAAGCGAGTGCAATATCGACGGGCGATGACACCGCGTCACGCCCTCGAATTGGTTTCCGACGCGGTTACCGGGGAATCGGCGATCGTGGACGTCTGGGTATTCGCTCCCGGTCCCGACGGTGCCGGCCCGATCGACCGGAATTTTCTGCTCGAATGGATCGGCGACCGGATCTCGCGGTCGAGGGCGCTCACCGAGCAAGTCGAATTCCACCGCTGCCCGGCGGACCCGAACTGGATTCGGGGCATCGACCCGCAGTGGGAGCAGCAGGTGTATTGCGTCGACGTCGCCGGGGAGAACTGGGACGCATTGCGGCGCAGATTCGCGGCCGTGCTCGCGGAACCGATGGATCTGAGCAGGCCGCCCTGGGAATTGCACGTATTGACCGGGGCGAAAGGAATCGACGGTTTTCCCGACGGCTCGACTTTCGTCGTCCTGAAATTCCACCACTGTGTCGGCGACGGAATCGAGACCGTGGCGATCGCTCGCCGGCTGTTCGACGACACGGACGGTGAAGCCGAGCCCGCCGATCCGGACGTGCTGTCCGGTCCACCGCTCCTCGTGCAGACGGCGGCCGTGCCCGTCCGGGTCGTACGCATGCTGCGCGCCTGGCGCCGGGCCCGGGCCGCGGTCGCGGAGTTCGAGGATCTGGTCGCCCGCGAGGAGATCATCCCGGCACCGGCTGCGCCTCGTACCCGCTTCAACGGGCCGTTGTCCGGCCGCACGACCGCCGACGTCCTTCGGTGGGACCTGGGCGCCGTGCAGCAGGCGCGGCGGAAGGTGCCCGGTGCGACCGTCAACGATTTCGTCCTGGCCGTGGTGGCCGGTGGTCTGCGCGGATACCTCGAACGTTACGGGGAGCTGCCCGAGGAACCGCTCGTCGCGGCGATCCCCATGTCCGTGATCCCGCCCCGGGACCGAGTGCGGGCGCCCGAGCGCGGTTCCAACCAGTTCTCGATGGTCCTGCTTTCGCTGGGCACCGACGAACGCGATCCGCTCGTACGTTTCCGGTCGATCGTGTCCGCTTCGGCCGCGGGCAAGGCCCGGGCGCGAACCGCGGCCGCCGTGACCGCGACGACCGCGCTCGACGACTACCCCTGGTGGGTCGCCAAGCGCATCGTCGCCGCTCATCAGCGACGGGTATCGGCGGGAGCGCGGGTGGTCGCGAACACCACCGTGGCGAACGTGCCCCGGGGTTCGGGCGTGCTCACGTGCTGTGGTGCGCAGGCAGTTTCGGCGTTCGGTGTGCTCGCCGTCCACGGCGGGGGAGGGCTCGGACACATCGTGACGTCGTTCGGAGACGAACTGGCGCTCACGTTCACCGCGGACGAGTCGATGATGCCGGATCCCGGTGCCTACCGGGACGACCTGCTCGCCTCCTTCGACGCGCTGGTGACGGCTGTCGACGGTCGTTCACAGGGTGATCCCCCGAGGAACCGCATCTCGGTGTGACCTGAGACAGCTTCGACGTGTATTTCCGTTACCCACCGTTACCGAAAGGTAATGTCCGTATTCGGTGCCGTACCGACTGCCGGTACGACGCCGACACGGCAAGGGGTGTCGTGACATCACCAGATAGGGACGGACGCGGAATGAATGGACGGTCGGGGGCCGGACGCACAGCACGACGCCGGGTGATGACACCCAGGCACGCACTCAATCTCACGGATCCACGGACCGTCGATGAATCGAAGTTCGTGCAGATCTGGGTCTTCGAACCGGGCGAGCCCGGCCAGGAGCCGATCGGCCGCGACGAACTCGTCGAGTGGATGACCACCCGGCTCGACCGGTCCCGGGTGTTCACCGAGATCGTCGAATTCCGGTCGCCGTTGGCATATCCCGTCTGGCGGACGGCCGAGCACGTCGACGTCGCCGACCACATTCGGTGCCTCGACCTCGACGGTGCCGGCTGGGACGGGTTGACCGCCGAACTGGCTCGTATCGTCGCCGCGCCGATGGATCTGAGCAGGCCGCTGTGGGAACTGCACGCGATCACCGGGGTGCGGGACGTGCCCGGCATTCCGGACGACGCCTACTACATCGTGATCAAGTTCCAGCACGCGATCGGGGACGGCATCGAGGCGGGCGCGATCTCGCGGCGGCTTTTCGATGCTCCCGACGCGGACGTCGAGAAGCCCGAACCCGAGTACACCCCGCCGGGGCTGTTGCGTCAGGTCGCGGCGGTCCCCGGGCAGGTGGTGAGCATGCTGCGCGCCGCACGCCGCACCAAGGAAGCGGTCGCCGAACTCGACGCCCTGACCGCCCGCGGGGAGATCCCGCCCGCGCCGACCGCGGTGCCGAACCGGTTCAATTCGCCTGCGAGCGGCGGTGCGGTGGTCGTGGACGTCGCACGGCGATCGCTCGATGCCGCGCAGGCCGCTCGCCGGACCGTGCCGGGAGTCACCGTCAACGACTTCGCACTCGCCGTCATCTCCGGGGCGATGCGTGAGTACCTGCGCCACCACGGTGAGCTCGGTGCCGACCCGGTGGTGGTCGCGTCGCCCATGTCGCTGGTGCCGCTGGCCGAGCGTCGCGGGAACCCGGAACAGGCGTCGAACCAGTTCGGGATGATCCTGGTCGACCTGCACGTGCAGGAACCCGACCCGCGAGTCCGCCTCCAGAAGATCGCCGAATCCACCGCGCAGGGCAAGCAGCGCAGCCGCAGCGCCCCGGCGATGATTGCGACCACCGCGCTCGACGACTACCCGTGGTGGATGGCCCGCAAGGTCGTGGCGGCGACGCACCACGCCGTCGAAGCCGGGACCGGTATCTCCGCGAACGCCATGATCACGAACGTTCCCCGTGGATCGTCCGAACTCACCCTGTTCGGGCGGCGCTCCCTCGAGGCGTTCAACCTGTCGTCGGTCCACTCGGGTTTCGCGATGAGCATCACGTCGCTGGGCGGTGAACTGTCGATCAGCTTCACCGCGAACGCGGCGGCGATGCCGGACCCGCAGCGCTTCCGGCGGGCACTGGAGGATTCGTTCGACGCGCTCGTCTCGGCCCTGGGGTCCACCGATCCGGACCGGCCGACCGTTCCCGTCGGCTGAAGCTCAGTCCCAGACTCCGACTTCGTCGAGGTGCCGGACCAGACGCTGGGCACCGTCGGTGAAGTGCTGCCGGGTCACCTCCCCGGCAGCATCGGAGTCGCCGCGGGCGAGTGCGTCGATCAGCCGCGTGTGACTCTGCACGGCGGCGGCGCCCCAGTCGGGGTCCGAGGAATAGAAGCTGGCCGGCGTGTAGCGGGTGGCATTGAGCAGGAACCAGGACAGTTTGCGCGCGTCCGCCGCCCGGTTCAGGGTCCGGTGGAACACGAACTCGATGTCCTCGATCCGTCCGCCCTCGCCGGCGCGCACGGCCTCGCGCAGCTGCTCGTTGAGTTCGGTGAGTTCTGCGACCGTCTCCGGTGTGATGGCCCGCGCCGCGCGCCGGGCGAGTTCCTCCGCGATCTGTCCCTGGAGCCAGAACAGGTCGTCGATGTCGCCGCGACTCAGCGGTGCGACGACGTACCCGCGGTGCGGGACCAGCTCGACCAGGCCCTCGCCACGCAGAGTCAGCAGCGCCTCCCGCACGGGTGTGACGCTCACGCCGAGTTCCGCGGCGGTCTCGTCCAGCCGGATGAAGTCTCCGGGCCGCACGCCGCCGGACATGATGCGATTGCGTACGTGGACGGCGACGTCGTCGGACAGCTGGGGACGGCGGCGCAGCGCGCGGGACCCGACGGGACGCGGCCGGGCGGACGATGTCATGGGCACTCCTCGGGTCCGGGGCTCGGTGGGGGACCGGATCCGGTCGGTGCAGTATCCCACCCCGGCGCCCGCCCCGGGCCCGCACGGCGATGCGGATCCACCTATTGTCGTTCCGTGACTGCGACCATCAGCCGTCGGCGGTTTCTGGGAGGAGCGGCAGCGGGCGTAGCCGCATGGGGCATGGCCGGGACGCCGGCCGGTGCCGCGACCCCGGAGCGTCGGCTGCCCGACCCCGGCTCCATTTCCGAAACCGACCCGGCGCTGATGAGTGCGCTCTCGGCCGCCGCACTGCTGCACGGCGGCGACCTGCATCCGCGTGAACTGCTCGACGCGTGCATCGCGCGCAGCCGAGCGTTCGACGGTGAGATCGGCGCATGGATCCGGATGTATCCGGAGGTCGCGTACGCGGCGGCGGATGCGGCTGCCGAACGGCTCCGACGCGCCCGCCGCGACGGTGTCGCGGAATCACCGCTGTGCGGATTGCCGGTCGCGTTGAAGGACATCTTCGCGGTGGCTGGGTTACCGCTGACCGCCTCGAGCCGTGTGCGCGAGGGCAACATCGCGGCAGGGGATTCCGGGGTCTGGAGCAGGCTGCGTGACGCCGGGGCCGTTCTCGTCGGTCACGTGCACACCGACGAATTCGCGTTCGGGGTTGCGACCCCGCAGGTAGGCAACCCCTGGAACACGGATTTCTCGCCCGGCGGGTCGTCGGGTGGAAGTGCGGCGGCTCTGGCTGCGCGGTTCGTTCCGCTCTCGGTCGGCAGCGACACCGGGGGCTCGGTGCGGCTGCCGGCGAGCGCGTGCGGCGTCAGTTCGATCAAGCCGTCGTTCGGCCGGGTCACCAAGTCCGGCATGATTCCGCTGACCCCGACCCGTGATCACGTCGGTGTGATGGGACGCAGTGTCGCCGATGCCGCACTGCTCCTGGACGTGCTCGCCGGGGAGGACCCGTCCGACCCCGGGACGCTGCTCGCACCGCCGCTCGCGGGGGAGGGCTTCGCGATTTCGGCGCGCGGCGGCGCCGCCCCGCTGGGTCGGGTGCGTCTCGGTGTCCCCGACGCTGCCGTCGTGAAACTTCCCGCGGCGCTGCGGTCGCTGTTCGACGACCTGCTCGATGCGGCCCGTGCCCTGGGAGCGCAGATCGTTCCCGTGGTGGCCCCGGCCGAGCCCGACTCGATGGTCACCGGCGACAGGGTCGAGGTCGGGGCCTACCATCGGCAGTTCTCGGACCGACTGCACCTGTACCGGCCCGACCTCCTGCCCTCTCTGGCGGCGGCCGCGGCGGGACTGGCGCTCCCGGCGGCCGAGTATTTCGGCCTCGAACGCGACCGGCTCCGGTTCCAGTACGACTACAACCGGATGTTCGTCGACAACAACCTCGATGCGGTGGTGTATCCGGGGACGTTCGTCGACGGCGCGGGCAGGGACGAATTCCTCGGGTACACCGTGTCCGAAAGTGTGCAGGGGGATGTTCGGTGGGCGAATTATGCTGGGGCGCCGGTGGTTTCGCTTCCGGTCGGCCGGTCGTCCGCGACCGGCATCCCGTTCGGTGTGCAGCTCGGTGCCCGAGCCTGGCAGGACCGTGAGGTCGTGGCTCTCGCTCTCGAGCTGCAGGAGGCGTTGCCTGCCTGGCGTGACGTGCCGGCGATCGCAGCGGCGCCTCGCGAGATTCCCGAGGCGCGGGTGATTGCGCCGGGCCCCGGACCCGACCCGACGAACACCCTCGACGCACGAGCGACGATAATTCCTTCCATCACGACGGCCACCGGGCCGAAGTGACGCCGGCGCACGTGGGCACCGGGCCTCCCGAGTTGAGTTTGTGGGAGCAGTCCTGCATACTGGTCGGGTTGCCTTGACCGGGTCATGGTTTTTTTGCGGCTCGGAACGGGTTGGTGTGACAGTCGCGGATCGAGCCTGACGGCCTGGTCGCGGCCACATGCAAGACGGAAGCAGTACCCCTGTGTGCCCGTATGGGTGCATCCGGTGGGTTCCCGCGGCATCGAGCTTCGGTGCCGGGGAATGAGCGGAAGGGCGACACGCCCGACCGCGTGGACCGGAGAACTATTGACAGATGAACAGCGGCAGCGGATCGGGTGCGTCCCGGTATCGCATCGTGTCAGTGCTGTTCTCGGTCGCCGTTCCGGTGGGGCTGTGCAGACGAGGTGGCTCCCGGCTCGTTCGGGTGCTACGAAACGCGGCAAGAAAAGGACACTAAGCGTGGCGGGACAGAAGATCCGCATCAGGCTCAAGGCCTATGACCACGAGGCGATCGACGCATCTGCGCGCAAGATCGTCGAGACGGTGACCCGTACGGGTGCCCGCGTGGTCGGCCCGGTGCCGTTGCCCACCGAAAAGAACGTGTACTGCGTCATCCGCTCGCCGCACAAGTACAAGGACTCGCGCGAGCACTTCGAGATGCGTACTCACAAGCGGCTGATCGACATCCTCGACCCGACGCCGAAGACGGTCGACGCTCTCATGCGCATCGACCTCCCGGCCAGCGTCGACGTCAACATTCAGTGAGCTTGTAGAAGACGCAGCGGAGATAACAAATGACTAACCAGATCAAGGGAATCCTGGGCACCAAGCTCGGCATGACCCAGGTCTTCGACGAGAACAACCGGGTCGTTCCGGTCACCGTCGTCAAGGCCGGACCGAACGTGGTCACGCAGATTCGCACCGAGGAGCGCGACGGCTACAACGCCGTGCAGCTCGCCTTCGGCGCCATCGACCCCCGCAAGGTGAACAAGCCGGTCAGCGGCCAGTTCGCCAAGGCCGGCGTGACCCCCCGCCGCCATCTCGTCGAGCTTCGTGTCGAGGACACCTCGGCTTACGAGATCGGCCAGGAGCTCACTGCAGAGGTCTTCGAGGACGGCGCGTTCGTCGACGTCACCGGCACCTCCAAGGGCAAGGGCTTCGCGGGCACCATGAAGCGCCACGGCTTCGCCGGCCAGGGTGCCTCGCACGGTGCGCAGGCCGTGCACCGTCGTCCCGGTTCCATCGGTGGCTGCGCCACCCCGGGCCGCGTGTTCAAGGGCACGCGCATGTCCGGCCGCATGGGTAGCGACCGCATCACGACGCAGAACCTCTCGGTCCACAAGGTGGACGCCGAGAACGGCCTGCTGCTGATCAAGGGTGCGATCCCGGGCCGCAAGGGTGGCCTCGTGATCGTCAAGACCGCAGTGAAGGGTGGTGCACGGGCATGACCAGCACCGAGACCGCAACCAAGCTGACGCTGGACGTCAAGGCGCCGGGTGGCAAGACCGACGGCACCGTCGATCTCCCCGCCGAGATCTTCGACGCTCCCGCGAACATCGCGCTGCTGCACCAGGTCGTCGTGGCACAGCTCGCCGCGGCTCGCCAGGGCACGCACGCCACCAAGACCCGCGGCGACGTCCGCGGCGGTGGCAAGAAGCCGTACCGGCAGAAGGGCACCGGCCGCGCCCGTCAGGGTTCGACCCGCGCGCCTCAGTTCGCCGGCGGTGGCACGGTCCACGGACCGCAGCCGCGTGACTACAGCCAGCGCACGCCCAAGAAGATGAAGGCCGCCGCCCTCCGCGGTGCCCTCTCCGACCGGGCGCGCAACGAGCGCATCCACGTGATCACCGAGCTCGTCGCCGGGCAGACCCCGTCGACCAAGAGCGCGCGCAGCTTCCTCGCGGAGCTGTCCGATCGCAAGAACCTGCTCCTCGTCGTCGGCCGTGAGGATCTCGCGGCGTGGAAGAGCGTGCAGAACCTGCAGAACGTGCACCCGATCGCGCCGGATCAGCTGAACACCTACGACGTGCTCTACAGCGACGACGTCGTCTTCAGCGTCGAGGCGCTCAACACGTTCATCCACGGACCGGCCGAGTCCGTGCAGCTCGCGAAGGAGGAGAGCAAGTGAGCACGATCGCCGATCCCCGCGACATCCTGCTGGCTCCGGTCATCTCCGAGAAGTCCTACGGGCTGATGGAGGAAGGCACCTACACCTTCCTGGTGCACCCGGACTCGAACAAGACGCAGATCAAGATTGCCGTCGAGAAGGTCTTCGGCGTCAAGGTGAGCAGCGTCAACACCGCCAACCGTCAGGGCAAGCGCAAGCGGACCCGGTTCGGTTACGGCAAGCGCAAGGACACCAAGCGCGCGCTCGTGACCCTCACCGCCGACAGCAAGCCCATCGAGATCTTCGGAGGCCCGGTCGCGTAAGCGGTCGGAACTCGAGAGATAGAGGACGAGAAGACTCATGGCAATTCGTAAGTACAAGCCGACTACCCCGGGTCGGCGCGGCGCGAGTGTCTCGGACTTCGCCGAGATCACTCGGTCGACGCCCGAGAAGTCGCTGATTCGCCCGCTGCACGGTCGCGGTGGTCGTAACGCGCACGGCCGCATCACCACCCGTCACAAGGGTGGCGGACACAAGCGCGCCTACCGCCTGATCGATTTCCGTCGCAACGACAAGGACGGCATCCCGGCCAAGGTCGCTCACATCGAGTACGACCCCAACCGCACCGCCCGCATCGCGCTGCTCCACTACGTGGACGGCGAGAAGCGCTACATCATCGCCCCCAAGGGCCTGGTGCAGGGTGCTCCCGTCGAGTCCGGCCCGACCGCGGACATCAAGCCCGGCAACAACCTGCCGCTGCGCAACATCCCGACCGGTACCACCATCCACGCGGTGGAGCTGCGTCCGGGTGGCGGCGCCAAGATGGCCCGTTCCGCCGGCGCGAGCATCCAGCTCCTCGGTAAGGAAGGCACCTACGCCACGCTGCGTATGCCCTCCGGTGAGATCCGTCGCGTCGACGTGCGCTGCCGCGCCACCGTCGGCGAGGTCGGCAACGCCGAGCAGTCGAACATCAACTGGGGCAAGGCCGGCCGTATGCGCTGGAAGGGCAAGCGCCCGACCGTCCGCGGTGTCGTGATGAACCCGGTCGACCACCCGCACGGCGGTGGTGAGGGCAAGACCTCGGGTGGTCGCCACCCGGTCAGCCCGTGGGGCAAGCCCGAGGGCCGCACCCGCAAGAACAAGGCGTCCGACAAGCTCATCGTCCGTCGTCGCCGTACCGGCAAGAAGCGCTAGTCAAGGAGGGAGTTAGAGAATGCCACGCAGCCTCAAGAAGGGCCCGTTCGTCGACGACCACCTCCTGGCGAAGGTGGATCTGCAGAACGAGAAGGGCACCAAGCAGGTCATCAAGACCTGGTCGCGCCGTTCCACTATCCTGCCCGATTTCATCGGTCACACGTTTGCCGTCCACGACGGCCGCAAGCACGTGCCGGTGTTCGTCTCGGACTCGATGGTCGGACACAAGCTCGGCGAGTTCGCGCCGACCCGTACGTTCAAGGGCCACATCAAGGACGACCGGAAGAGCAAGCGTCGATGAGCACTGAAACCACCAACCCCAGCGCTCGGGCTGTTGCGCGCCACGTGCGTGTGACCCCGATGAAGGCGCGTCGCGTCGTCGACATCGTTCGCGGCAAGTCGGTCGAGGACGCCCTTGCGATCCTCAAGTTCGCTCCGCAGGCCGCTGCCGAGCCGGTCGCCAAGGTGATCGCCTCCGCCGCTGCCAACGCGCAGAACAACCTGGACCTCGACCCCAGCACGCTCGTCGTCGCGACGGCGTACGTGGACGAGGGTGCGACCCTGAAGCGGTTCCAGCCGCGTGCCCAGGGCCGCGCGTTCCGGATCCGCAAGCGGACGAGCCACATCACCGTGATCGTCGAGAGCGTCGCCTCCCGCTCGACCGCGTCCAACCGTAACCGCCGGAAGGGAGCTCAGTAGTGGGCCAGAAAATCAACCCGCACGGCTTCCGCCTGGGCATCACCACCGACTGGAAGTCGCGTTGGTACGCGGACAAGCAGTACGCGGAGTACGTGAAGGAAGACGTCGCGATCCGTAAGTTCCTGGCCTCCGGCCTGGAGCGCGCGGGCATCGCGAAGGTCGAGATCGAGCGGACCCGGGACCGCGTGCGGGTGGACATCCACACCGCGCGTCCGGGCATCGTCATCGGCCGCCGCGGCGCCGAGGCCGATCGCATCCGCGCCGAGCTCGAGAAGCTGACCGGTAAGCAGGTCCAGCTGAACATCCTCGAGGTCAAGAACGCGGAGTCCGAGGCGCAGCTCGTCGCCCAGGGCGTTGCCGAGCAGCTCAGCAACCGTGTCGCGTTCCGTCGTGCGATGCGCAAGGCCATCCAGTCGGCCATGCGTCAGCCGAACGTCAAGGGCATCCGGGTGCAGTGCTCGGGCCGTCTCGGCGGCGCCGAGATGTCCCGCTCGGAGTTCTACCGTGAGGGTCGCGTTCCGCTGCACACGCTGCGCGCGGACATCGACTACGGCCTGTACGAGGCGAAGACCACCTTCGGTCGCATCGGCGTGAAGGTCTGGATCTACAAGGGCGACATCGTCGGTGGCCGTCGTGAGCTGGCCGCTGCTGCCGCTCCTGCGGATCGCCCGCGTCGCGAGCGCCCCAGCCGTCCGCGTCGCTCCGGTGCTTCGGGCACCACCGCGACGAGCACGGAAGCCGGCCGCGCCGCCTCCGCCGATGCACCCGCTTCGACTGAGAATCAGGAGGGCTGACGCATGTTGATCCCACGGCGGGTCAAGCACCGCAAGCAGCACCACCCGAGCCGTACGGGTGCCGCCAAGGGCGGAACCCAGGTGACCTTCGGTGAGTACGGTATCCAGGCTCTCGAGCCGGCCTACATCACCAACCGGCAGATCGAGTCCGCTCGTATCGCCATGACCCGGCACATCAAGCGTGGCGGCAAGATCTGGATCAACATCTTCCCGGATCGCCCGCTCACCAAGAAGCCGGCCGAAACCCGAATGGGTTCCGGTAAGGGCTCGCCCGAGTGGTGGGTCGCGAACGTCAAGCCCGGTCGCGTGCTGTTCGAGATGAGCTACCCGAACGAGGAGATTGCCCGCGAGGCCCTGCGCCGCGCGATGCACAAGCTCCCCTGCAAGTGCCGCATCGTGACGAGGGAGGAGCAGTTCTGATGGCTACCGGTACCCCCGCCGCGGAACTCCGCGAACTGAGCGACGCAGAACTGGCCGACAAGGTCCGTGAGTTCAAGGAAGAGCTGTTCAACCTGCGCTTCCAGATGGCCACCGGACAGTTGGACAACAACCGTCGCCTCCGCGTGGTGCGGAACGAAATTGCCCGGATCTACACGGTGCTGCGCGAGCGTGAGCTCGGCCTGTCCACCGGCCCGAATGCGGGTGACGTGGCATGAGTGAGGAAAAGGCAGTGAGCAAGAACGAAGAGCGCGCGAGCCGCAAGGTCCGCATCGGCTACGTCGTCTCGGACAAGATGGAAAAGACCATCGTGGTCGAGCTCGAGGACCGTGTGAAGCACCCGCTGTACGGCAAGATCATCCGCCGTACCACCAAGGTGAAGGCGCACGACGAGAACGGTCTGGCCGGCATCGGCGACCGCGTCCAGCTGATGGAGACGCGTCCGCTGTCCGCCAGCAAGCGTTGGCGTCTGGTCGAGGTGCTCGAGAAGGCCAAGTAAGGTCCTCTCGCCCTCGCGGAGCGAATCACGCGGCCCGGCATCCCTTTTCGGGGTGCCGGGCCGCGCCGCGTTCGGTGCCGGGGGCGGGGGAGGGCGAGGCAGTCAGTTCCCGGGCCGGTTCACCGAATCCGCCAGCGTGGCGGGTGCCTGCACGCAGTAGGAGTCGGTGAGCATCTCGGCGAGTTCGGTCCAGTCCGTCGCGTCGTCGAGCAGGATGCCGACTGTGGTCTCACCCCAGTTCGTCCGGAAGTAGGGCTCGCCCATGTTCTCGAATGCGGGGACCTCGCCGGGTTCGGTGCGGAAGACGATCCGGAACAGGCCGTCCTCGCCGCCGAACGCGTGCGCGACCGTCGCGCCGCGGACCCGCCAGCGCACTCCCGTCCACGCAGGTTCGTCGACGCATTCGGGAAACGCGCGGAGGATCTCGTGCAACCGCTCGAGAATCGGGCCGGGAAGGTCGGGACGCATGTGCCGACGGTAACCGGCCGGGCCGACAGAGTGTCTGCGCCGCGTCGCGGGCGTCGAGCGGGGAGCGACCTCACAGTTCGCGGATTTGCCCTGCATGCTGTATATCGCCTACCCTGGACGGGTTGCTTCGCGGGACCCGTGTGTCTTTCGCACGTGCGCCGCGAGTAGCCGACGACCGCGTACGTCCAGGTCGGAAATCTGACGTACAAACCAATCCAGGTCAAGGAGAAGTTAGTGATCCAGCAGGAGTCGCGACTGCGCGTCGCCGACAACACGGGTGCCAAGGAGATTCTCTGCATCCGCGTTCTCGGTGGCTCGTCCCGTCGCTACGCCGGAATCGGCGACATCATCGTCGCCACCGTCAAGGACGCGATCCCCGGTGGCAACGTCAAGCGTGGCGACGTCGTCAAGGCCGTTGTCGTGCGCACCGTCAAGGAGCGCCGCCGGCCGGACGGCTCGTACATCAAGTTCGACGAGAACGCCGCGGTCATCATCAAGGGTGACAACGACCCGCGTGGCACCCGCATCTTCGGCCCCGTCGGCCGCGAGCTGCGCGACAAGCGGTTCATGAAGATCGTCTCGCTCGCTCCGGAGGTGCTGTGATGAAGGTGCACAAGGGCGACACCGTGCTCGTCATCTCGGGCAAGGACAAGGGTGCCAAGGGCAAGGTCATCGCGGCCTACCCGAAGGAGAACCGTGTCCTCGTCGAGGGCGTGAACCGGATCAAGAAGCACACGGCGGTCTCGGCCAACGAGCGCGGCGCCTCCTCCGGGGGCATCGTGACGCAGGAGGCCCCGATCCACGTTTCCAACGTCGCGGTCATCGACTCGGACGGCAACCCCACCCGCGTGGGCTACCGGACCGACGAGGAGACCGGCAAGCGCGTTCGGATTTCCCGGAAGAACGGGAAGGACATCTGACATGACCACCACCGAGAACAAGACCCAGCCGCGCCTGAAGGCCCGCTACCGTGCCGAGGTCCGGGACGCGCTGCAGGCGGAGTTCGACTACGCCAACGTCATGCAGATCCCGGGCGTCGTCAAGGTCGTCGTGAACATGGGTGTCGGTGACGCCGCTCGCGACGCCAAGCTGATCAACGGCGCGGTCGCGGACCTGACCCTCATCACCGGTCAGAAGCCCGAGATCCGCAAGGCCCGCAAGTCCATCGCGCAGTTCAAGCTGCGTGAGGGCATGCCGATCGGTGCGCGCGTCACGCTGCGCGGCGACCGCATGTGGGAGTTCCTGGACCGTCTCGTGTCCATCGCGCTTCCCCGTATCCGGGACTTCCGCGGCCTGAACGGCAACCAGTTCGACGGAAACGGCAACTACACGTTCGGCCTGAACGAGCAGTCGATGTTCCACGAGATCGACGTGGACAAGATCGACCGCCCCCGCGGCATGGACATCACCGTCGTGACCACCGCTACCAACAACGAAGAAGGCCGTGCCCTGCTCAAGCACCTCGGCTTCCCGTTCAAGGAGAACTGAGCCCATGGCTAAGAAGGCACTGGTCAACAAGGCCAACAAGAAGCCGAAGTTCGCGGTTCGCGCCTACACCCGCTGCCAGCGTTGCGGCCGTCCGCACGCTGTGTTCCGCAAGTTCGGACTCTGCCGTGTCTGCCTTCGCGAGATGGCACACCGCGGTGAACTTCCCGGGGTTCACAAGAGCTCCTGGTGACGTGAACGGCGGGCGGGTCGCCACTGCGTGACCCGCCCGTCCTCACACCCGTCAGGGGTCCGATCCGTTCTCGCAGTTCGGACCCGCACGAAACCAAGTTCGTTGTAGGCCCACGGCCGGAACCGCGACCACGTCGCGGCGTCGGTGTTGTATGGGAACCGCAGCGAGAAAGGTGAACAGGTCAGCTATGACCATGACCGACCCCATCGCAGACTTCTTGACGCGTCTGCGCAACGCCAACACGGCGTACCACGATCAGGTGAAGCTGCCCCACTCGAAGATCAAGGCGAACATCGCCGAGATCCTCAAGCGTGAGGGCTACATCGCCGACTTCCGCACCGAGGATGCCGAGGTGGGCAAGACCCTCGTCGTCGACCTCAAGTACGGGCCTTCCCGCGAGCGCAGCCTCGCCGGTGTGCGCCGCGTGTCGAAGCCCGGCCTGCGCGTGTACGCGAAGTCCACCAACCTGCCCAAGGTCCTGGGCGGCCTCGGCGTGGCGATCATCTCCACGTCCTCCGGCCTGCTCACCGATCGCCAGGCGGCCAAGCAGGGAGTGGGCGGGGAAGTCCTCGCCTACGTCTGGTAAGGGAGGCCAACACATGTCGCGTATCGGAAAGATTCCCGTTACCGTCCCCGCCGGCGTCGAGGTGACCATCGACGGCCAGGACGTCGCCGTCAAGGGCCCCAAGGGCAACCTGTCGCTGACGATCGCCGAGCCCATCGCCATCGCGAAGGGTGAGGACGGCGCGCTCCAGGTCACCCGCCCCAACGACGAGCGTCGCAGCCGTGCGCTGCACGGTCTGTCGCGCACCCTCGTGCAGAACCTCATCGTCGGTGTGACCCAGGGCTACACCACCAAGATGGAGATCTTCGGCGTCGGTTACCGCGTGGCGCTCAAGGGCCAGGACCTCGAGTTCTCGCTCGGCTACAGCCACCCGGTGCTCATCGAGGCCCCGGAGGGCATCACCTTCGCGGTCGAGACCCCGACGAAGTTCTCGATCTCGGGTATCGACAAGCAGAAGGTCGGCCAGATCGCGGCCAACATCCGTCGTCTGCGCAAGTCCGACCCCTACAAGGGCAAGGGCATCCGCTACGAGGGTGAGCAGGTCCGTCGCAAGGTCGGAAAGACGGGTAAGTGATCATGAGCGAGCAGACAGAGAACCAGAAGGCCAAGCGCATCCCGCGCGGCAAGGACGTGTCCACCACGCGCCGGCTGTCGAAGACGCGTCGTCACTTCCGTCTCCGCAAGAAGATCTCGGGCACCGCAGATCGTCCGCGTCTCGTCGTCAACCGGTCGTCGCGTCACCTGCACGCGCAGCTGGTCAACGACCTGACGGGTACGACGATCGCAGCTGCGTCGACGATCGAAGCCGATGTCCGCGCCCTCGAGGGCGACAAGAAGGCCCGTGGCGCCAAGGTCGGTCAGCTGATCGCCGAGCGCGCGAAGGCTGCGGGCGTGGAAGCTGTGGTCTTCGACCGCGGCGGCCACACCTACAGCGGCCGCATCGCGGCCCTCGCGGACGCGGCTCGCGAAGGCGGGTTGAAGTTCTGATGACCATTTTTTCGAACGGAAGGAACGCCTGATGCCGGGACGTCAGCGGCGTGACGGCGGCAACGGCCCCGCCGGACAGAGTGGCCCCAACACCGGGGACAACCGTGGTGGTCGCGACCGCCGCGATCGCGACTCGCGTGGCGGCGCTGCCGCCGAGAAGTCGAACTACATCGAGCGTGTCGTCTCGATCAACCGTGTGTCGAAGGTCGTCAAGGGCGGTCGTCGCTTCAGCTTCACCGCTCTGGTGATCGTGGGCGACGGCAACGGCCTGGTCGGCGTCGGCTACGGCAAGGCCAAGGAAGTTCCCGCGGCCATTCAGAAGGGTGTCGAGGAGGCTCGCAAGGGCTTCTTCCGCGTCCCGCTCATCGGCAAGACCATCACCCACCCGGTGCAGGGTGAGGCCGCTGCAGGTGTCGTCCTGCTGCGTCCCGCCAGCCCCGGTACCGGTGTGATCGCCGGTGGCGCGGTGCGTGCCGTGCTCGAGTGCGCAGGCATCCAGGACATCCTGTCGAAGTCGCTCGGCTCCGACAACGCCATCAACGTCGTGCACGCGACCGTGGCTGCCCTCAAGCAGCTGCAGCGTCCGGAGGAAGTCGCGGCTCGCCGCGGTCTGGCCCTCGAGGACGTGGCTCCGGCCGGCATGCTGCGTGCGCGTGCACAGGCTGCTGGGAGCGTGAACTAATGGCAGAGCTGAAGATCACCCAGATCAAGAGCACCATCGGCGCCAAGTCGAACCAGCGTGACAGCCTGCGCACCCTCGGCCTGCGGAAGATCCGTCAGTCCGTCGTGCGTGAGGACAACGCGCAGAACCGCGGCTTGATCAACGTGGTGCGTCACCTCGTCACGGTTGAGGAGGTCTGAGAATGACCATCAAGCTGCACCACCTGCGTCCCGCTCCGGGCGCGAAGACGGACAAGACCCGCGTCGGCCGCGGTGAAGGTTCGAAGGGCAAGACCGCAGGCCGCGGTACGAAGGGCACCAAGGCGCGTAAGAACGTCTCGGCGGCCTTCGAGGGTGGCCAGATGCCGCTGCACATGCGGCTTCCGAAGCTCAAGGGCTTCAAGAACGCCTTCCGCACCGAGTACCAGGTCGTCAACGTCGGCGACATCGCTCGTGTGTTCCCCGAGGGTGGCACCATCGGCGTCGACGAGCTCGTCGCCAAGGGCCTGGTTCGCAAGAACCAGCTCGTGAAGGTGCTCGGCGAGGGCGAGATCTCCGTGGCCGCTCAGGTGACCGCGGACAAGTTCTCCGGCTCCGCCAAGGAGAAGATCACCGCAGCCGGCGGCACCGCGACCGTTCAGGCCTGACCTGTTCGCTCGTGCCCGTGCACGGCTCTCGAACGGCCGCGCTGCAGCTACTGCTGCGGTGCGGCCGTTCGTCGTTTCGAGTTGCTGACGTACCCTTGCGGGCACGTCCTTGCGTCTGCGTGGCCCGGCATCGGGCCACGCGCCCGGTGTCGTGCGAGGCCCCCTCGCGTGGTCGCCGCACCGGGCCGCACTGTTAGAGTTCAAGAGTTGTCCACCGTCCGACGGGTGGTACCCATGACCCGTCGTCCCCGCCCGGCCTGCCAGGAGGATCTTTGCTTTCCGCCTTCGTTTCGGCCCTCAGGACCCCGGACCTGAGGCGGAAGATCCTCATTGCGATCGGACTGGTCGCGTTGTACCGGCTCGGTGCGACGCTGCCGTCCCCGGGCGTCGACTACGGAAACGTCCGCGCCTGCATCGACCAGATCTCCGGAGGCGAACAGGCGGGCATCTACTCGCTGATCAACCTGTTCTCCGGCGGCGCGCTGCTACAGCTGTCGGTGTTCGCGATCGGCATCATGCCGTACATCACCGCCAGCATCATCGTGCAGCTGCTCACCGTCGTGATTCCCCGGTTCGAGGAACTCCGCAAGGAGGGCCAGTCCGGTCAGGCGAAGATGACGCAGTACACCCGCTATCTGGCGATCGCATTGGCGGTGCTGCAGTCGACCGGCATCGTGGCGCTCGCCGCGCGAGGGCAGCTCCTGCAGGGATGTTCCGAACCGATCCTGGCCGACGACAGCATCTTCGGCATGGTCGTCATCGTGCTCGTGATGACGGCGGGCGCGGCGCTGGTCATGTGGTTCGGTGAGCTCATCACCGAGCGCGGTGTCGGCAACGGCATGTCGCTGCTGATCTTCTCCGGTATCGCCTCGCGCCTGCCGTCCGAGGGGAACATGATCCTCGAATCCCGCGGCGGCCTCGTCTTCGCGATCGTGTGCGTCGTCGCGCTGGCGATCATCACCGGCGTGGTGTTCGTCGAGCAGGGCCAGCGCCGGATCCCGGTGCAGTACGCCAAGCGCATGGTCGGGCGCCGCATGTACGGCGGCTCGTCGACCTACCTGCCGCTGAAGGTCAACCAGGCCGGCATCATCCCGGTGATCTTCGCGTCGTCCCTGCTGTACCTGCCGAACCTCATCGCACAGCTCACCGGTGCGAGCACGGCGACCGATCCGAGTTGGTGGCAGCGGTTCATCAACGAGTACCTCGTCAATCCGAACAACCCCGTCTACATCGCGATCTACTTCGCGCTGATCGTGTTCTTCGTCTTCTTCTACGTCGCGATCACCTTCAATCCGGAGGAACGCGCCGACGAGATGAAGAAGTACGGCGGGTTCATCCCCGGCATCCGTCCCGGCCGACCCACCGCGGACTACCTCACGTACGTGCTCAACCGCATCACCGTGCCGGGCGCGCTGTACCTGGGTCTCATCGCCACGCTTCCGCACTTCTTCCTGTCCGGTAGCCAGACCGCGTCGAGCATCTTCGGCGGCGCAGCGGTGCTCATTCTCGTCAGTGTCGCGCTGGACACTGTCAAGCAGATCGAAAGTCAACTCATGCAGCGCAACTACGAAGGGTTCCTCAAGTGAGACTTGTACTCCTCGGTCCTCCCGGTGCCGGCAAGGGCACGCAGGCCGCAATCCTGTCGGAGAAGCTCGGCGTCCCTGCCATTTCGACCGGCGATCTCTTCCGCGCCAACATCGGCCAGGGCACCCCGCTCGGCGTCGAGGCCAAGAAGTACATCGACGCCGGCGAGCTCGTGCCCGCCGAGATCACCAACAACATGGTGCGCGCCCGCCTCGCCGAGCCCGACGCGGCGAACGGCTTCCTGCTCGACGGGTTCCCCCGCAGCGTGGAGCAGGCCCGCGAACTCGAGTCGATGCTCAAGGATCTCGACACCGCCCTCGACGGCGTGCTGTCCTTCGAGATCGACGAGGAGATCGTCGTCGAGCGGATGCTCGCCCGCGGTCGCGCCGACGACAAGGAAGACGTGATCCGCAACCGCCTCCGGGTGTACCGCGAGGAGACCGCGCCGCTGCTCGACTACTACGCCGATTCGCTCGTCACGGTCGATGCGGTCGGTGAGGTCGAGGAGATCAACGCCCGCGCACTCGCTGCGCTCGGCAAGTAACAAGCAGGACCGAGGAGTTCGACATGGGTTTCGGGCGCAAGCGCAAGGTCGTCCCGTTCCGCACGTCCGGTGAACTGGACGCGATGGCGGCTGCGGGCGCGATCGTCGGGGCCGCGCTCGTCGCGGTGCGCGACGCCGCGAAGCCCGGTGTCAGCACCCTCGAGCTCGACCGGGTGGCGGAGGCGGTCATTCGCGATGCGGGGGCCGTCCCGTCGTTCCTGGGCTACCACGGGTTCACCGGTTCGATCTGCTCGTCGGTGAACGACCGCGTCGTCCACGGCATCCCGTCCGCCGACGACATCCTCGCCGAGGGCGACCTCGTGTCCATCGACTGCGGGGCGATCCTCGACGGATGGCACGGCGATTCGGCGTGGACGTTCGGCGTCGGTGAGCTGTCGCAGGCCGACGCCGATCTGAGCGAGGCGACGCGGCTGTCGATGGAGGCCGGCATCGCCGCGATGCTTCCCGACAACCGGCTCACCGACGTCTCGCACGCGATCGAACTCGGCACCCACGCCGCGGAGAAACTGCACGGCCGCAGCTACGGGATCGTCGACGGATACGGCGGTCACGGCATCGGCCGCGAAATGCACATGGACCCGTTCCTTCCGAACGAGGGCGCGCCCGGCAAGGGTCCGCGTCTGGTCGTCGGATCGGTGCTCGCGATCGAGCCGATGCTCACGCTCGGCACGTACGACACCGAAGTGCTCGAGGACAAGTGGACCGTCGTGACCACCGACGGCAGCCGGGCCGCGCACTGGGAGCACACCGTCGCGGTCACCGGGGACGGGCCGCGCATCCTCACGCTCCGACCCGAGTAATCGCAGACCCCTGCTTTTCCGAGCGAATGTACCGTTCGATCGGTTGAAGGAGACGAACGGTACATTCGCTCGGATGGGGGAGGCGGCTCACACCTCGAGCAGGAGGGTCACCGGGCCGTCGTTGACGAGGCTCACCTCCATGTGCGCGCCGAACACTCCGGTGGCGACCTCGGCTCCGAGAGCGCGCAGGGCTGCGACGAACTCGTCGACGAGAGGTTCGGCGACCGGACGCGGTGCCGCCGCCGACCACGACGGGCGCCGGCTCTTCCGGGTGTCGGCCATCAGCGTGAACTGGCTGACGACCAGCAGCGGAGCACCCAGATCGGACGCGGATCTCTCGTCCTCGAGGATCCGCATCGTCCACACCTTCCGGGCCAGGGTCGCGGCCTTCGCGGCGTCGTCGTCGTGTGTGACGCCGACGAGAACGAGCAGTCCGTGTCCGCCTTCGGCGGGGGAGATGCGCGCGACCTCGGTGCCGTCCACCGACACCGCCGCCGTCGTGACCCGTTGAACCAGTGCCCGCACCCGCGGTCCTCCTCATGTCGGCTTATTTGGCCAGGTGGGAAACTTCCCGTACGATTGATCGGTGGTGCGCTCTGCGCTCCGGTGATCGGCTTGCCCGTGAACCGGGACTCGCCGAGCGTCACGGTATCGGATGCCGATGCAACCACACACCGAACGACGGATCGCGGAGGATATGGCTAAGAAAGACGGGGCAATCGAGGTCGAAGGCCGTGTTGTCGAACCGTTGCCCAATGCGATGTTCCGCATTGAGCTCGAGAACGGTCACAAGGTCTTGGCTCACATCAGTGGCAAGATGCGCCAGCACTACATTCGCATCCTGCCCGAGGACCGGGTTGTCGTGGAGCTCTCCCCCTACGACCTGTCGCGCGGACGCATCGTCTACCGCTACAAGTAAGAGCTTCCCCGGCTACACGGTCGGGGAGAACCATGTCTTCGACACGGTCTTTTGCCGTGTCCGGGGGCGTACATACAGGAGATCGGACGCACGTGAAGGTTCAGCCTAGCGTCAAGAAGATCTGCGAGAAGTGCAAGGTGATCCGCCGCAACGGCCGGGTCATGGTGATCTGCGAGAACCTGCGTCACAAGCAGCGTCAGGGCTAGATCGACTCTTCTTCGCGAAGATCGGCTTGGCAACAAGCAGCTCGGCAACGAGCACGAAGACCTTCCAGCACCAGTCGCACGGTTACGATTCCCGATTCGTCGGGAAGCTGTGCGATCAACCCCCGGTTCGGAGGCCGGGGCCCCACTGTGTTTGTCGACACACAGTTTCTTCGACGCAGGGGACGGGCTGGGAGCAGACCTCCGCACACCGAAAAGGAATGCCACTCATGGCACGTCTCGCAGGTGTCGATCTTCCCCGCGAAAAGCGGATGGAGATCGCACTGACCTACATCTACGGCATCGGCCGTACCCGCTCCAAGGAGATCCTGGCGGCAACCGGCGTGAGCCCGGACCTGCGCAGCAAGGACCTCTCGGACGAGGACCTGGCGAAGCTCCGCGAGTACATCGAGGAGTCCTACAAGGTCGAGGGTGACCTCCGCCGCGAGGTCCAGGCGGACATCCGCCGCAAGATCGAGATCGGCTGCTACCAGGGCCTGCGACACCGTCGTGGTCTGCCCGTGCGTGGACAGCGCACCAAGACCAACGCCCGCACCCGTAAGGGTCCGAAGCGCACCGTCGCAGGAAAGAAGAAGTAATGCCTCCCAAGTCACGCAGCACCGGTCCGAAGAAGACCCAGAAGGCACGGCGCAGGGACAAGAAGAACGTTCCGCACGGCGCTGCTCACATCAAGAGCACCTTCAACAACACGATCGTGTCCATCACGGACCCGCAGGGCAACGTGATCTCCTGGGCGTCCTCCGGCCACGTCGGCTTCAAGGGCTCGCGCAAGTCGACCCCGTTCGCCGCGCAGCTCGCCGCCGAGAACGCCGCCCGCAAGGCGCAGGAGCACGGTGTCAAGAAGGTCGACGTCTTCGTGAAGGGCCCGGGCTCGGGCCGCGAGACGGCGATCCGTTCCCTCCAGGCCGCGGGCCTCGAGGTCGGCACCATCTCCGACGTCACCCCCCAGCCGCACAACGGCTGCCGTCCGCCCAAGCGGCGTCGGGTCTAACGGGAAAGGAATAGGTACTAGAAAATGGCACGTTATACCGGTCCCGTTACCCGCAAGTCGCGTCGTCTCCGTGTCGACCTCGTCGGAGGCGACCAGGCGTTCGAGCGTCGCCCCTACCCGCCGGGCCAGCACGGCCGCGCGCGGATCAAGGAGAGCGAATACCTGCTCCAGCTGCAGGAGAAGCAGAAGGCCCGCTTCTCCTACGGCATCATGGAGAAGCAGTTCCGCCGTTACTACGAGGAAGCCGCCTCCCGTCCCGGTAAGACCGGTGAGGTTCTGCTGACCATCCTCGAGTCGCGTCTGGACAACGTCGTCTACCGTGCCGGCCTCGCCCGCACGCGTCGCCAGGCACGTCAGCTCGTCACGCACGGCCACTTCCTGGTGAACGGCAAGAAGGTCGACATCCCGAGCTACCGCGTCTCCCAGTACGACATCATCGATGTCCGCGAGAAGTCGCTGAGCACGCTGCCGTTCCAGGTCGCCCGCGAGACCCTGGGCGAGCGCCCGGTTCCGGGTTGGCTGCAGGTCGTCGGTTCGCGTCTGCGGGTGCTGGTCCACCAGCTCCCCGAGCGCGCGCAGATCGACATCCCGCTGCAGGAACAGCTGATCGTCGAGTACTACTCGAAGTAAGGCGCACATGCGCTGCGGTGTTCTTCCGACCCGGATTCTTCGGGGTCACGGCCGGGAGAACACCGCATCCCACGAGGGCGTCATATAGCGGACGCCCACAAGGAGGCAACTCATGCTCATTTCGCAGCGACCCACGCTGACCGAAGAAGTCATCGCCGACAACCGCTCGAAGTTCGTCATCGAGCCGCTCGAGCCTGGCTTCGGGTACACCCTCGGCAACTCGCTTCGTCGCACCCTGCTGTCCTCGATCCCGGGCGCGGCCGTCACCAGCATCCGCATCGACGGCGTGCTCCACGAGTTCACCACCGTCCCCGGTGTGAAGGAGGATGTCACCGACATCATCCTGAATCTCAAGGGCCTCGTGGTGTCCTCGGACGAGGACGAGCCGGTCACCATGTACGTCCGCAAGCAGGGCCCCGGCACCGTGACCGCGGCTGACATCGTGCCCCCGGCCGGTGTCACCGTCCACAACCCGGACCTGCACATCGCCACCCTGAACGACAAGGGCAAGCTGGAGATCGAGCTCGTCGTCGAGCGCGGTCGCGGCTACGTCCCGGCCGTGCAGAACAAGGCGTCCGGCGCCGAGATCGGCCGTATCCCGGTCGACTCGATCTACTCGCCGGTGCTCAAGGTGACGTACAAGGTGGAGGCGACCCGCGTCGAGCAGCGCACCGACTTCGATCGGCTGATTCTCGACGTGGAGACCAAGAACTCGATCACCGCGCGGGACGCGCTCGCTTCGGCGGGCAAGACCCTGGTGGAGCTCTTCGGTCTGGCTCGTGAGCTGAACGTCGAAGCAGAAGGCATCGAGATCGGTCCCTCGCCCGCCGAGGCCGACCACATCGCCTCCTTCGGACTTCCCATCGAGGATCTGGACCTGACGGTCCGGTCCTACAACTGCCTCAAGCGCGAAGGTGTCCACACCGTCGGCGAGCTCGTGGCACGCACGGAGTCCGACCTGCTCGACATCCGCAACTTCGGTCAGAAGTCCATCGACGAGGTCAAGGTCAAGCTGCACTCGCTCGGCCTGTCGCTCAAGGACAGCCCTGCATCGTTCGACCCGAGCACCGTGGCCGGCTACGACGCCGCGACCGGTACCTGGAGCGACACCGATGCCGGTTCCTTCGGCGACACCGACGGCAACGAGGACTACGCCGAGACCGAGCAGCTGTAGCAGCTCACGGTCCGTTACTAGGAGAAAATCATGCCCAAGCCCAAGAAGGGCGCCCGCTTCGGCGGGTCGGCCTCGCACCAGAAGGCGATCATGGCCAACCTGGCCACCGCCCTCTTCGAGCACGGCCGCATCACCACCACCGAGGCCAAGGCCAAGGCTCTGCGTCCCTACGCGGAGAAGCTCGTCACGCACGCGAAGACCGGCACGCTGGCCTCGCGTCGTGAGGTGCTGAAGGTCATCCGCAACAAGGACGTCGTGCACGCCCTGTTCGCGGAGATCGGTCCGTTCTACGAGGACCGCAACGGCGGCTACACCCGCATCATCAAGACCGTCCCCCGCAAGGGCGACAACGCTCCGATGGCGATCATCGAGCTCGTCAAGGAGAAGACGGTCACCTCCGAGGCCGATCGCGCTCGCCGCGTCGCCGCCTCGCAGGCTGCCGAGGAGAACGTCGTCGAGGCTGTCGAAGCCGACGCGACCGACGCCGAGGTCGAGAACGCGGACGCCGTCGTCGAGGGTATCGAGGACAGCACCGCGACGGCCGCCGACGCCGACGAGGCCAAGAAGGACTAGTCCACTTGGTTTCGGCATCCGCTGATGCGAACGAACCCGTCGTCCCCTCGGGGGACGGCGGGTTCTCCGCATCCGAGCCCGGGGACATCACCCGGCTGCGACTCGACATCGCCTACGACGGCACCGACTTCTCCGGCTGGGCCCGGCAGCCCGGCCTGCGCACCGTGTGCGGAGAGATCGAGGAGAAACTCTCCGCGATCGTGCGCACCCCCGTCCTGCTGACGGTCGCCGGGCGCACCGACGCCGGCGTGCACGCCTCCGGGCAGGTCGCCCACGTCGACGTGCCCACCTCCGCCCTGCCCGACGACCCGTCCCGCTGGGTGCGGCGCCTCGCCCGCTTCCTGCCCAAGGACGTGCGGGTGACCGCGATCTCGATCGCCCCCGAACACTTCGACGCCCGGTTCTCGGCGATCCGGCGGCACTACGAGTACCGCGTCACCACCGCCGTGTACGGGGCGGAGCCGCTGCGCGCCCGCGACACCGTCGCGTGGCCGAAGGCCGTCGACCTCGACGCGATGCAGCGGGCGTCGGCGTCGCTGCTCGGCCTGCACGACTTCGCGGCGTTCTGCAAGCGCCGCGAGGGCGCGACCACCGTCCGCGAACTGCAGCGCTACGAGTGGACCCGGGACGGTGACATCCTCACCGCGCACGTGAGCGCCGACGCGTTCTGCTGGTCGATGGTGCGCAGCCTCGTCGGCGCGGCCCTCGCGGTGGGTGAAGGCCGGCGGACCGTCGAATGGATGACCGGTCTGCTCGACGAACGCGAACGCGCGGCGTCGGTCGCGGTCGCGCCGGCGCACGGCCTGTCGCTCGTCGGGGTGGACTATCCCGCCGACGAGGACCTCGCCGCCCGGAACGCGGCGACCCGCGAGGTGCGCGGCCCGATCGCTCCGGGGTGCTGCTAGGGGGCTTCGCCCCGGTGTGTCGTTGTGGCGGTTGGGGCCGCCACAAAGGCACACGGCCTACCGGGTGGTTGGATACAGCCATGGACGGGACCGAGCCGATCAAGCTGGACATCATCGTGGCGAGCGTGCGCGCGGGACGTGTCGCTCCTGTCGTCGCGAACTGGTTCGCGGACACCGCGCGCCGGCGATCCGAATTCGACGTCGGGATCCTCGATCTCGCCGACACCCCGCTGCCGCAGGATCTGTCCGGGGGAGCCGGGGCCGAGGCGTTCACCCGCCGGATCGGTGCCGCCGAGGCGTTCGTGATCGTCACCTCCGAGTACAACCACGGCTATCCGGCGTCGCTCAAGACCGCGATCGACACCGTCAAACACGAATGGCGCACCAAGCCGGTCGGATTCGTCGCCTACGGCGGGCTGTCCGGAGGGCTGCGGGCCGTCGAGCAACTCCGTCAGGTGCTGATCGAGGTGCACATGGTGCCGGTCCGCGAATCCGTGAGCTTCCACCGCGTCAAGCACGCGTTCGCCGCCGACGGCAGCACCTCCGACGGTGCCGCGATCGATGCGGCCGAACGGATGCTCGACGAGATCGCCTGGTGGGCGCGCACCGTGCGGGCCGGGCGGAAGACCGAACCCTATCCGGGCTGACACGCCCTGATCGGCGACCTCAGCGCGCGGTCGCGGGTTCGGCCGTGCGAGGCCGGCCGATGTGCGCGGTTTCGGCGGCGATGGTCACCAGCGTCAACGCGGTGCGTTGCGAGCCGGCGGTGAGAACCACCCGGTTGCCCACGGCACCCGGCTGCACGAGTGTCAGATCGGGACGCTCGCGCGGCCACTGATCCGGATGGGTGTGCACGTGCAGTGCGGTGACGTGCGGCGGCACGGTCGCCGGTCGCACGCCGTCGTAGACGACCGTGTCGAACTCGACGTCGCCCGGATGACGGCCCGCCAGACGCAGCCGATCCGGACCGGCCGCGCCGTCGAGCAGCGGCTGCCACGCGTGCGGGCGGTCGGTGTGGACGACGACCCGGGCGCCGACCGCGACCGCCCGGAACACGATCTGCAGGGCCAGATACAGTTCCCCGGCCACGTGCACCGAGCGCACGCCCGCCCCCGTCAGCCGCGCGGCGACCGCCTTCCCGGACTCGTCGGATCCGATGAGCTGGCCGCATCCGGCAACCGGCAGCGTCAGCGCGTCGAGATCCGCGGTCGTCAGGGAGCGCAGCATCGTCAGATTCTCGAGTCCCGGCACGGCGAGCGGCAACGCGGCCACGAGAGCGGCACGGTCGCGGCCCCGCACCGGACGCAACCCCGGCGCGGCGAGCGGCTCGGCGGAGCGTGTCGTGGTTCGCACGAGTGCACCGGCCCGGAACCGGTCCGGTGTCGAACCCGGCCGCAGCCGCACCGTCACGGTGGACGACAGCGACGGAAGGGACCAGAACCCGGTCAACGTCGCACGTTCGAGCCGGCGCGCCTCGACGACTCCGCCGCTGTCGAATCCGCCGGGCAACGGGACGTTCCGCCAGTGCCTTTCGAGCTCGGCGGGATCGACACCCCGGGTGATGCGCGCGACCGCGGCATCGATCTCGGAAGAACCGAGAATCCGTGTGCGCAGACCGGATTCACCCAGGATCCGCGCGAGTCGTTGCGCCGCGACCGTGATCGTCCGGGCGGCCCCTTCGGCGCCGCCGCCGCGCCGCGTGACGGCGTCGCGGCACCGGGACACGTCGAGCCGCAACGCAAGTCGTACCGTGCACACCGACGCGGCCGGGAGCGGCCCGACGAGCTGTGCGTAGACCCGGCCGGCCGGCGTCGTGTCGAGGACGCGCCGACCGTGCGCGACGACGTCGATCGCGTCGAGGGCGACGTCGTGGTGCGACAGGCCCCGCGCGATCGCCGCGAGCGGCAGCACCCGGCCCGGCGCGGCACGATCGCGGTCGAGGCGAGCGCTGTCGGCAGGCGGGGGAAGAACTTCGAGTACCGCGCTCAGGCAGCTTCCGTCCCGGATCAGTCCGATACGGTCGGATCCGAGGGGGTGATCGACCGGTCGCCCCGGCCGCCGGTATCGCCCGGTGAAGTACAGCCACAGCACCACCGCGAGGTCGGGCACACCGCGACCGCGGATGCGCACGAGTACCACCGCGGCGACGCACACCGCGACGGCGGCGGCGATCGCCACGGGTGCACCGGCCGCCGCCACGGCCACCCACGTCGCCGCGGCGACACACTGGGCGACGACGAGCCGCACGAGGCCCGTCCCTTGTGCCCGTGCGGATTCCACTCGGTCCATCGCTGTTCCCCCGACTCCGGTCGAGGCGGACCGCAGGGCCCACCCGACATTCCCCGAGCGAACTGTACTGTGTGGCGGCAGGGGGCGTGCGGTACGGGGGAGGAAGCATGGCAGCGCAACCCACCACACGGTGGCAGGTCAGCGGTTACCGATTCCTGGTGCGGCGCATGGAGCATGCGCTGGTCCGCCGGGACGTGCGGATGATCGGCGACCCGATGCGTTCGCAGGCGCGGGCACTCGCGGTCGGCGCCGTCGTTGCCTGTCTCGTTCTCGCCGGGTGCGCGGCGCTGGCGCTGTTCCGGCCACAGGACAAGATCGGCAACGCCGCCGTCGTGATCGGCCGTGACTCCGGGGCGATGTTCGTCGCCGTCGACGGTGCGTTCCATCCGGTGCTCAACCTCGCATCCGCGCGCCTCGTGCTGGGCAATGCGGCCGAACCGGTGGTGGTCGCGGACGAGGAGTTCGCGACGCGTCCGCGCGGCCCGCTCGTCGGCATCCCCGGGGCCCCGTCCGCCCTGACGCACCGCTCCGGCGACGAACCGTGGACCGTGTGCGACACGGTGGAGACCGGAAACCGTTCGACGACAACCGCACTCGTCGTCGGAATACCCGAGTTCGGTGATCGGATCGGCGTCCTCGACGGTGAAGCACTGCTCGTCGCCGCCGGAGGAACGCACTACCTGATCTACGACGGGACGCGAGCGGAAATCGACCTGCACGACCGCGCACTGACCCGCGTGCTCGGCATCGACGAGACGATGGTGCGCCCGGCCGGGGCCGGACTGATCGAGGCGATCCCGGAGGTGCCACGACTGACCGCACCCCTCATCGACGGGGCCGGCACCGAACCCGGTTATCCCATCGACGGACTGACGGTGGGCTCGGTGGTCGCGATGGCCGAGCCGGACGGCCGCCGCTACTACGTCGTGCTGCGTGACGGGGTACAGGAGGTGTCCGAGGCCACGGCCCAGATCATCCACTACTCGGATTCGCAAGGCGCCGCGGAGATTCCGATCGTCCCTCCGGATACGACCAACCAGGCGCCGACGGTGCACGAACTGACGGTCGACACGTTCCCGCGGACCGTCCCGTCGATCGTCGACGCGGCCGACCGGCCCGTCGGCTGTCTGACGTGGCACCCCGTCGACGGTGCCGGCGAGCAGCGCCGCTCGGAACTGACGGTCTCCGCGGGTCGCGCACTGCCGATCCCGGAGGACGCCGTGCCGGTCGGGCTGGCCCAGGCCGACGGTCCGGGCCCGAACGCGGACGCCGTATATGTGCCACCCGGGCGGGGCGCCTACGTGCAGAGCACCTCGATCGTTCCGGACGGCGACCGGCGCGGCTCGCTGTTCTACGTCGCGGACACCGGAGTGCGCTACGGCATCGTCGACGCCGAGTCCGCTGCCGCGCTGGGATTCCCGCAGACGCCGGCCCGCGCACCCTGGCAGATCCTGTCGCTGTTCGCGCCGGGACCGGCGCTGGGGCGCGCGGAGGCGCTCGTCGCCCACGACGGTGTCGCGCCCGACCCGCGACCGGCTCCGATGCGTCCTGCCGGATGAATCCGGCCGACACGAAAGATCGTTCGGTCAGGACGGGTGGCGGGTTCGGCGCCGCAACGGAATCGATGCGAGCACCGCGACCGCGAGCACCCCGCACACACCGCCGCCCGCCGCCACTGCGACGGTGCGCGGCCGGTGGTCCGGCGGCGGGACCGGCCGCGGCGGGTCGACCGGCACGGATGCTGCGACCTCGGTCCGGGCGGCGGGATCGGGGCCGGCGACCGCGGCGAGCGGGTCGATCACACCGTGCCCGACCCGGGGATTCCAGCCTTCGGCGGGGGCGTGCGCGGTCGCCTCGATGCGCGCCGTCACGGCGCGGGCGTCGAGTTCGGGGTGGCGGGCACGCACCAGGGCGACCGTCGCCGCGACCAGCGGTGCCGCGAAACTCGTGCCCGCGATCGGCTGCGGTCCGTCCTGTCCCAGGTAGGCGTCGGTGAGCCCACCGGAGGTGGGATGCAACGACACCACGCCGCTGCCCGGCGCGGCCACATCGACCCACGGCCCCGGCAGGCTGTACGACGACGGGGAGCCGTCCTCCTCGACCGATCCGACGGTGAGCACGTACTCGTCGTACCAGGCGGGTGACGCGATCGTGGTGATCGCGGACCACGGATCGCCGTCCGGTGTCAGCGGATCGACACTGCCGGGATTCGATGAGCGGCACAGGTCTCCGGTGTTGCCGGCCGCCGCGACCACCACCGCGTCGTGGACGTCGGTCGCGTACCGGACGGCGGCGCCGAGCGCGCGATCGTCGAGACCGTCCGCGGCCGCCACGCACGCGACCTCCGAGATGTTGATGACGGTCGCGCCCAGGTCGGCGGCGGTCCGCACCGCTGCCGCCATCGTGCGCACGTCCCCGTAGCCGGGGGAGTTGCGCGCGGTCGCGTCGTCGGGACGGTGGTTGCGGTCGGAGAAGTTCCGGCTGGACTGGCGGATCGCGATCACCTCGACATCCGGTGCGCCCCCGGCGAATCCCGAACCCGGCACCGGCTGTGCCGCGATGAGTCCCGCGACGAGGGTGCCGTGCGCATCGCAGTCGTCGGTGCCGTCTCCGGTGGAGACGTAGTCCCCGCGGGGGGACAGGTTCGGAAGTCGCGGATGCCGCGACACCCCGGTGTCGATCACCGCGACCTTCTGTCCGGCGCCGCGGGTGAGCGGCCAGACCGCCGCGAAGTTCAGGATGCGCTGGGCGGCAGGCGGGTGCGGAGCGTCCGCGGCGTCCCGCACCTGCGTGCACAGGTTGCGTTGTTCGGTCTCGTCCGGCGGCGCCGGCGCGGCGGCCGGCGGTAGCGCTCCCGCGTCGACGATCGGCGGTGCCGAGGTCGCGGGAGCGGCCGTGGCGAGCATCCCGGTGGCGACGAACGCGGCGGTCACGGACAGGGTGTGGGCCCGCACGTCAGATGCCGCGCACGGCGGAGTAGAGCCCGAGAACCCAGCAGGCCAGCGGGACGATCGTCGCCACGACGGCGTACTCGGTGATCTCGGCGAACCGGCGCTGCACCGGTGTGAAGGTGCGTCGAGGGGCGACGATCCCGAAGACCAGGGCCCCGACGAGCAGCACGCTCGCCGCCGAGAACAGCACGATGGGCGGCGCGGCATCGGTGATCGCTGCACCGGCGAGCAGCCCGAGCAGGACGAGGCCGCCGCCGAGCACCAGCGGCGCGGCCGTCTCCGCCCCCGCGTGGGTGCGACCGCGGAACATCAGCGCGATTCCCGAGGCGGCCGCAAGTGCGACACCCGGCCACTCGATTCCGTCACCTGCCCGGGGAATCGCCGCGCACCACGCACCCGCGACGGTCAGGACGACGACGGCATACACGAGGCCGGTGAGATAGGACCGGGCCAGGGCTGCACCGGCTTCGAGTTCGTCGAACGTCGGTGCCGGGTTCGTGTCGTCGGGGTCCGCGACCACCGGATCGAGGGACGTCCCGGGTGCCGGCACCGGTGGAAGCGGCAGCCGCGCGAGCATGATCGCGATCCGCGGCGCGAGCGTTCCGGCGAGCAACCCGGCCAGGACGAGACCGGCCCCGACCGAGGCCACCGGAACCGCTACGTACACCGCGACGGTCGACGCGATCGCGGTCACCGCCGCGACCGTCGCGACCGCGGTGAACGTCGCCGTCCCGACCGCGGCGAGGCGCAGGACCACCACGGCGACCGTCCCGGTGAGGACCGCCCCGAGCAGCAGATGCGGGAGGTCGTAGTCCCCGGGTACGAGGAGCAACCCGGTCGCGAACGCGGCCGGGATCGCACACACCGACAGCAGCAGCGCGACGGCACGGTCGCGGTAGACGCGGTGCAGGACGGCGGCCGCGGCGACGAGCAGCACGGTTGCGATCGCCGTCGCGGCGCCGGCGATCGCGCGCTCGGTCCCGGCCGGGGTCTGCAGCAGCGCCGCCGAACCCACGACGACGGCGAGGACCGCGACGACCGCGGCGACCGACTGCGCGGCCGGCGCCGACCAGCGGCGCAGGCGATCTCGGTCGGCGACCGCGACGTGATACATGACGTCGTCGAACAGCGGTGGCGGCGCGGGCACGGCGGCGTTCTCGAGCACGAGCAGTTCACCGTCCCGGATGCCGTGTTCCTCGAGTGCGAGCGCACCGGACAGCGGCGCCCGGCCCAGCCGCGCGAGGGTCCACCGGTCGGGCTCCACCTGATCGGGGGTGGAGTCGAAATCATTGTCGGTGCGGTGTGCCGCAACCAGATCCACGATCCCGGGTACGAGCAGCGCGACGGGGACACCCAGCGGCAGGGCCAGATCGACCTGGCTGTGCCGGGTCAGCACGGTGATCCGGCACAGGTCCGGAGCGCCGATGCCCCGGCTCGGTTCGGTGCCCGCGCGCGTCGGGTCGATGTGCGTAGCCGTCAACGATGTGTCCCCCCAGTCGCATCGAGTGTTCCGGTCCGGCGCGTCGAATTTCCCCTGCGGACGGACCGAACCCGCCGCAGACGATACGACATCCGAGGGACGGACGCCGGGCGCGGGGCGGGATGCGTTACCCTTCGTCGACCGTGGGACGGCGGGCGCGGGGGCGGCCGTGGGGGACGAAGGCGGTCGGGGGGAGTTTGCCGTGAGTACGGTGCGGTTCGTGCGCAGGGCCCGTCGGGAGGCACCGCGCATCCCGGGCGGTGAGGTGAGTCTGCAAGCGCCACCGGAGATTCCACGCGCGACCCCGGGTAACCTGCTGATGAAGTTGCTGCCGCTGGTGATGGTCGCCGCGATGATCGGCATGGTCGCGTTGATGTTCACCTCCGGGATGGCCCGCAACCCGATGTCGCTGATCTTCCCCGTCATGATGATGGTGTCGGTGCTCGGGATGCTCGCCGGCGGCGGTCGTGGGGGTGGAGCGCGCAGCGCGGAGGCGAACGAGGATCGCAAGGACTATCTGCGGTACCTCGATCAGTTGCGCCGGGACGTGACCGACACCGGTGACCGGCAGCGCCGGGCACTCGAGTGGTCACACCCGGACCCGGCACTGGCCTGGACCCTCGCCGGAACGGTGCGCATGTGGGAACGGCGGGTGACGGATGCGGACTACTGCCATGTGCGCGTCGGCCTCGGCGGTCAACGACTCGCGACACGGCTGATCCCGCCCGAGACCGGTCCGGTCGAGGACCTCGAACCGATTGCGGCCGTGTCGTTGCGCCGGTTCGTGCGCACCCATTCGGTGGTGGCCGCGTTGCCGACCGCGGTGTCGTTGCGGGGTTTCCCCGTGGTCGCGATCGACGGTGACCGGGATGCCGCGCGGCGGCTCACCCGGGCGATGCTGGTGCAGCTGTGCACCTTTCACGGACCGGATGTGCTGCAGGTCGCGGTGGTGTGCGGCCCCGACACCGCGGCGGAGTGGGAATGGGTGAAATGGCTTCCCCACGCCCAGCATCCGGAGATGCGCGACGGAGCGGGAAGCGCGCGGACCGTGTTCGGTTCGATGCTCGAACTCGAGACGGTCTTCGGACCGCAGCTGGCGATGCGCGGCCGTTTCGCGCGCAACGCCCCCGCGGTGGAGGGCGTGCCGCAGATCGTCGTCGTGGTCGACGGCGGCGTCCACGGGTCCGGTTCCGGTGTCTTCGACGACGGCGGGATCGATTCGGTCGTGGTGCTCGATCTGTGCCGGTTCGTGCCTCGGCTCGCCGCGACCCGGGGGCTTCAATTGGTCATCGACGGCAGCGAGTCGGACGGCACGGAATCGGACGGCGGGAATCTGGGTGCCCGGGCGGGCAGCACGGTGGAGACGTTCGCGCGGGCGGACGGACTGAGCGTCGCACAGGCCCAGACCATGGCCCGGTGTCTGGCTCCCTACCGGATCTCCGCGGTGACGGCCGGTGACAACGGAGGTGGCGACGAACGGCCGTCGACCTGGCAGGACCTGCTCGGTCTCGGCGATCCGGCGCAATTCGACCCCGCCCGGGCCTGGGTGCCGCGGCGGGGCCGGGACCGGCTGCGGGTCCCCATCGGTGTGGGTGTCGACGGCGCCCCGGTCGAACTGGATCTGAAGGAAGCCGCGGAGAACGGCATGGGGCCGCACGGATTGTGCATCGGGGCCACGGGCTCCGGAAAATCGGAGTTTCTGCGAACACTCGTGCTGGGCCTGATCGCGACGCACGCACCCGACGCGTTGAACCTCGTGCTCGTCGACTTCAAGGGCGGCGCCACGTTCCTCGGTCTGGACCGGGCACCGCACGTGGCCGCCGTCATCACCAACCTCGCCGACGAACTGGCGATGGTGGACCGGATGAAGGACGCCCTCGAGGGCGAGATGAATCGCAGGCAGGAATTGCTCCGCGCTGCAGGCAATTTCGCGAACGTGGGGGACTACGAGCGGGCGCGGGCGTCGGGAGCGCCGCTGGCGCCGCTTCCCGCGCTGTTCATCGTCGTCGACGAGTTCTCCGAATTGCTCACCCAGCAACCGGATTTCGCTGATCTGTTCGCCGCCATCGGCCGGCTCGGCCGGTCGCTGCACATGCACCTGCTGCTCGCCAGCCAGCGCCTCGACGAGGGTAGGTTGCGCGGTCTCGACAGTCATCTGTCCTACCGGATCGGACTGAAGACGTTCTCGGCGAACGAATCCCGCAGTGTGCTCGGTGTGCCGGACGCCTACCACCTGCCGTCGTCGCCGGGCGCCGGTTATCTCAAGTGCGATTCCGCGGAGATCGTGCGGTTCGCCGCAGCCTACGTCTCCGGCCCCTACGAACCCGGCCGCGCCGCGCACCGGAACCCGGGCACCCGCGGACCCGGTGCGGCCCGGCCCCGGCTGTTCACGGCGCGGGAGGTGCCCACCGAGCTGCCCCCGCCGATGCCGGTCCCCGACGCGACCGTCCCGGACCCGGTGCCGGACGGCCGCACGGTGCTCGACGTTCTCGTCGACCGGGTCCACGGCCACGGCCTGCCCGCGCACGAGGTATGGCTGCCGCCGCTCGACGAGTCACCGAGTCTCGACCGGATCGTGCCGCGGTCGCTGCTGACCGGTGAGACGCTGCGGCACGCCACCCTGCGCACCCCGATCGGCATCGTGGACCGGCCCTTCGATCAGCGCCGGGACCCGCTCGTCGTCGACCTGGCGGGCGCGGCGGGCAACGCCGTGGTGGTCGGTGGCCCCCGCTCCGGGAAATCGACGATGCTGCGCACCCTGATCATGTCGATGGCGATGACCCACACCGCCGAACAGGTCCAGTTCTACTGCCTGGACTTCGGTGGCGGCACACTCGCCGGGCTGGCGGGACTGCCGCACGTCGGCTCGGTCGCGGGCCGGCTCGACGCCGACCGGGTGCGCCGCACCGTCGCGGAGATGACCGGCTTGCTGCGGCGCCGCGAACGGATCTTCGCCGAATGGGGGATCGAGTCGATGGCGCAGCTGCGCCGGCTGCGCGGCGACCGGCTCGTGGACACGTCCGCCGACCCCTTCGGCGACGTCTTCCTCGTCATCGACGGGTGGCCCAGCATCCGGAACGATTTCGAAGCCCTCGAGCATCCGATCGGCATCCTTGCGGCGCAGGGCCTGTCCTACGGGATCCATGTCGTGGTCTCCGCTCCACGCTGGGGGGATGTGCGGCCCGCGATGCGCGACCACCTCGGTACCCGCCTCGAACTGCGCCTCGGTGATCCGGCGGATTCGGAATTCGGCCGGAAGAAGGCGGAGACCGTCCCGGCTAACCGGCCCGGACGCGGCATCGACCGCGAGGGACTGCACGTGCTCTCGGCGCTGCCCCGCGTCGACGGCGGTTCCGATGCGGACGACCTCGGGGCGGCGGTGGCGGCCGCTGTGGACGCGATCTCGGCGGCGACGCCGGGCCGTCCGGCACCGCCGGTGCGGATGCTGCCGGAACTCGTCGAACACCGGGCGCTGCTCGCCGCACTTCCGGCCGGCACCCCCGCGTCGGCACACGCGCCGACGGCGGAGCGGCTGCGGATCCCGATCGGAATCGACGAGGCGGAGCTCGCGCCGGTGTGGCTCGACTTCGCGGAGAACCCCCACCTGCTGGTGTTCGGGGACTCCGGCTGCGGCAAGACCGCGCTGCTGCGGGGGATCTGCCGGGGCCTCATGGAATCGAACACCGGCGCCCAGGCCCGCATCGTCGTCGGCGACTACCGGCGCACCATGCTCGGTGTCGTCGAAGGCGATCATCTCGGGGGATACGCGCCGTCCGCGGCGGTGCTCGCCGCGATGGCCCGGGACCTGGCCGCGGTGTTCGAGAAGCGGCTGCCCGGCCCGGACACCACCCAGCAGCAGCTGCGGGACCGATCGTGGTGGACGGGGCCGGAGGTCTTCGTCGTCGTCGACGACTACGACATGGTCGCCACCTCGAGCCAGAATCCGCTGGCGCCGCTGGTCGAGTACCTGCCGCACGGGAAGGACATCGGTCTGCACCTCGTGATCGCCCGCCGCTCCGGCGGCGCGGGACGTGCGCTGTTCGAACCGGTGATCGGACGGCTGCGCGAGCTGTCGTCGGCGGGTCTGATCATGAGCGGAAACCGCGACGAAGGAGCACTTCTCGGCGCGATCCGGCCGAGCCGGATGCCGCCGGGACGGGGCATCATGGTGCAGCGCAGCGGCGAATCGCTCGTCCAGGTCGCGTGGGTCCCCGAACAGTGAGCCACCCCGACACGCTCGGCCTGCTCCTGGCGCCCGGCCGGGTCTTCGCGCGGTGGGTGGACGTCACGCTCGACTGTCCCGCGCTCGCCGCGGACATCGGCGACGGATTCGTGTTCGCGGAAGCGGCCGCGCGCCGCCCGTCCGAGACCCACCTCGACGTCGTCGCCCGGATCGGGGACCGGCCCGGCACCGAGGACGGCCCCGACCTGACCGGCGCACTGACCGGGCTGGTGCAGTACGCGGCGGCCGCGGTCTCCGCGCCCCCGGACGCGGGCACCGTCACGATGGTGTATCCGACTCGATGGAGCGAACGGCGCCGCGAGATCGCCCACACCGCAGCGCGAAACGTCGCCCGCAACGCCGTCCTCACCGCGGCGGCGGTCGCGGCGCGGCAGGCGGTGACCGCGTCGGCGGTGGAACGCTGTGTCGTCGTCGAGGTGGCGGACGGCGAGATCACCGCGTCGCTGCTCGGAGCGGCCCCGGCGTCGGACATGACGCCGCCCGTCGACCGCACCGCGGTGGACAGCCACCTCGGCGCCACGGATCTGGACACTGCGCACGGTTTCGCGCGCTTCGAGGAACTGATCGGCTCCGTCGCCGGTCCCGTCGATCCGGACGTCCTGATCGTCGCGGGTGTTCCGGGTGAACCGTCCGGCGCAGCGCTGTGCGAGCAGATCCGCGAGCGGCTCGGCCGCGGCATCCGGGTCGTGCCGGTCGCCGCGTCGGAGATGCTCGCCGCTCTCACGGCCCCGTCCGCCGCGGTGGTCCCGGTGTCCACCGTCCCGACGACGGCGCAGTGGCTGGCCGATGTGCGCGCGGCGGAACCGCCACCGCGTCCGCCGGCGCGAGGGTGGGGGGTTCTCGCCGCCGTCGTCGCGACCGTCGCTGTGGCCTGTGGGGTGCTCCTCGGGCGCGACGCGGGAACGATCGCTCCACCGGAGACCGACGCGGTCGCGGAGGAGGCCGGGAGTGCGGTGCCGACCGCGGCGGTGCCGTCGACGCGCGCGCCGTCGACCCGATTCGAACTGGGTCCGGTGCGCATCGAGTTACCCGAGCAGTGGCGGCTCCGGGACATCGGCGACACCGGCGACACCGGCGGTGCACGCACCGGTGGCGGACGCAGCGAACTCGTTCCCGGCGGCGGCGAGGACCGGCGGATCGTGGTGGTGCACAGCCGACTCCGGGACGGCATGGACGAGGCCGCGGTCGCTGGCGTGCTCGAACGCCGGGCTGCCGAACGCGGCGGGATCATCCGCGACCTCGACGCCGACACCACCTTCGGGGACCGGTCGGTCATCGCCTACACCGAAGTGCCCGAAGAGTTCTCGACGGTGCGCTGGTTCGTGGTCGTCGACCGTGGATGGCAGGTCGCGGTGGGCTGCCAGTTCCTGGTGGGGGAGTGGGCCGGGATCGGCAAGGAAT
The DNA here is from genome assembly GCF_053589115.1 of Rhodococcus sp. NPDC003383. Classification (NCBI taxonomy): domain Bacteria; kingdom Bacillati; phylum Actinomycetota; class Actinomycetes; order Mycobacteriales; family Nocardiaceae; genus Rhodococcus; species Rhodococcus sp. NPDC003383. Next base: position 58,405 of record NZ_JBSFRG010000030.1, read on the forward strand.
GCGAGCAGGCCGTCCACACACTCGCGGTCGAGTAGCGCCGGAACATCCGGCCCGACGAGTTTTCGGTTCGAGGGGAACCGATCGGACACAGGTGACGTCCAACCAGGTGTAGGGCGCAATCCGGCCCGGACCGCAGGGGGAACCGGGTCCGGTCCCGGTGCGGAGAACGAGGAGGGAAACGGAAATGTCCGATGTGCAGGACGGTGGGACGGGCGGTCAGCAGGTTGTCGCCGATGTCGCGGAGATGCTGGGCGCGGCGCAGCAGATCGACAACTCGCGCGAGGTGCTCGGCGACATTCTCGCTCAGCTCAAGACGATCGTCGGGCGGTCCGGCGACGTGTGGGGCGGCGACTCGCAGGAGATGTTCGGGATCGTGATGGCGGACTGGGACAAGGCTTCCCGGAACATGAACGATGCGCTCGAGGAGATCGCCGCCGGTATCCGGACCAACGGGCACTCGTACGAGCAGGCGGTCGAGGAGCAGGCACGCGCGATCGCCGACGTCGGCAGCACCCTCAAGGGCAGCTACACCTGATCGCCACCGCGCGCAGAGTTCGGATCGACAGGGCAGTTCGGATCGACTGAGGCAGGGAGAACAGGACCGTGGTCAAACAGATCAGGCAGGAATTCGCGGGTGTCCATCAGGTGTACAAGGACCTCACCGCGCTGCAGAGCGCGATGAACGACGAGCTCGACACCGTCGGAACGACGGCCGAGCGGTTCGTGCAGACCTGGGACGGCACCGCCCAGGAGGAGTACTACAAGTCGCAGACCAAGTGGAACACCGCTGCCTTCGAGCTGAACTTCATTCTCGGGCAGATCGGCGCGTCGGTCGCGACCGGCAACCGGAACATGGTCGATCTCGAAGACGGGCTCACCCGCCAGTGGGGTTCGAGGTGATGCCTCTGGTCGTGTGACACATCCGTGTGGGCCGCGACGTCCCGGTGGTGGAGAGGCCGCCGGGGCGTCGCGGTTCCGTGCGCCTGCCCGACGGGCTGTTTTGACCGCCCCGTGGCCGGACCGGTATCGTGTCCGTTTGGCGTGTCGTGCGCTGCCGTGGCCTCGTGCCCGGTGGACGTCGCTTCTCGGGTCTCAACTGGCCGCCGAGGGTGATCATCGGCGATGCGCGGGCCAGCAGCGAAACGATAGACGAGGAAGATCTGTGTCTACGTACACACCGAAGGCCGGCGACGTGACCCGCCAGTGGCACGTCATCGACGCCACTGACGTGGTGCTCGGCCGCCTCGCGGTGCAGGCGGCGAACCTGCTCCGCGGCAAGCACAAGCCCACTTTTGCTCCGCATGTCGACGGCGGTGACTTCGTCGTCATCATCAACGCCGACAAGGTTGCCATCTCCGGCAACAAGCGGACCGACAAGTTCCTCTACCACCACTCGGGCCACCCGGGTGGTCTCCGCGCGCGTTCGGTGGGCGAGGTTCTCGACAAGAACCCCGACCGCCTCGTGGAGAAGGCCGTCACCGGCATGCTCCCGAAGAACAAGCTCGGCCGCGCCATCGCGAAGAAGCTGAAGGTCTACGCGGGCCCGAACCACCCGCACGCCGCGCAGCAGCCGGTTCCGTTCGAGATCAAGCAGGTGGCCCAGTGACTGAGCAGAACGTGAACGAAGAGTACGGCGACGACTCGGTCGAGAACGTGGTCGAGGAGTACGCGGTCGACGAGGTCGCCGCTGCGCCCGCCCCGATCGTGCTCGACCGTCCGGTCCAGACCGTCGGCCGCCGCAAGGAGGCCGTCGTCCGCGTCCGCCTCGTGCCCGGCTCCGGCAACTTCGTGCTCAACGGCCGCACCATCGAGGACTACTTCCCGAACAAGGTGCACCAGCAGCTCGTGAAGTCCCCGCTGGTCACCGTCGAGCGCACCGAGTCGTTCGACATCCACGCTCGCCTCACCGGCGGCGGCCCGTCCGGCCAGGCCGGCGCGCTGCGTCTCGCCATCGCGCGTGCGCTGATCGAGGTCTCGCCCGAGGATCGTCCGGCTCTCAAGCGCGCCGGCTTCCTCACGCGTGACGCCCGCGCCACCGAGCGCAAGAAGTACGGCCTGAAGAAGGCCCGCAAGGCACCTCAGTACTCCAAGCGCTGATGTGTTGCCGACGCTGACCCCGTGGTCGGCCTCGGCACCTGTTCGACCACGAGAGCAGGCGCCGGTAGAGAACTCCTACCGGACGCCTGCTCTTGTGCATTCCCGCCCTGTTCGCTCGGGCGGTTCTCCCGGCGGGGGCTCGCCGGATCTACGACACGAGAGGTTGTCCATGGGGCGGTTGTTCGGTACCGACGGTGTTCGCGGTCTTGCGAACGCGAAGTTGACGGTGGAACTCGCCGTCCGGATCGCAGGTGCCGCGGCCGCGGTGCTCGCGGCCGGTACCGACGGGCGCAGACCGGTCGCGGTCGTGGGCCGGGACCCCCGCGCGAGCGGCGAGATGCTGGACGCGGCCGTGACCGCGGGCCTGACCGCCGCCGGTGTCGACGTGCTGTCGGTCGGGGTGCTGCCGACCCCCGCGGTCGCCTACCTGACGGACGCCTACGCCGCCGACCTCGGGGTGATGATCTCCGCGTCGCACAATCCCATGCCGGACAACGGCATCAAGATCTTCGCGGCCGGCGGCCACAAACTCGAAGACGCCGTCGAGGACCGTATCGAGGCGCTGCTGCACGGCGAGCAGACGCCCGAGCGGCCCACCGGTGCCGGCATCGGACGGGTCCGCGTCGCCACCGACGCGACCGCCCGCTACCTCGAGCATCTGGCCGGCGCGACCACAGCCCCGCTCGCGGGCCTGAAGGTCGTCGTCGACTGCGCCCACGGCGCGGCCTCCCGGGTCGCTCCTGCCGCCTACGCCGAGGCCGGTGCGACGGTCATCGCGATCGGTGCGGAACCGGACGGCCTCAACATCAACGACAACTGCGGATCCACGCACCTCGACGCGTTGCAGAAGGCCGTCGTCGAGCACGGCGCCGACCTCGGGCTCGCGCACGACGGGGACGCCGACCGCTGCCTGGCCGTCGACGCCGCCGGGTCGATCGTCGACGGTGACGCGATCATGGCGATCCTCGCGCTGGCGATGCGCGACAGCGGGGAACTGCACGAGAACACGCTGGTCGCGACGGTAATGAGCAACCTCGGTCTGCACCTGGCGATGCGGGAGGCCGGTATCACGGTCGTGACCGCCGGGGTCGGTGACCGTTACGTCCTCGAGGAACTGCGGCGCGGCTCGTTCAGCCTCGGCGGCGAACAGTCCGGCCACATCGTCTTCCCCTCCCACGGCACGACCGGTGACGGGGTGCTGACCGGTCTGCGTCTGATGGAGCGCATGGCGGTCACAGGCTCGGCCCTCGCGGACCTCGCGTCGGTGATGCGGACCCTGCCTCAGGTGCTGATCAACGTGCCCGTCTCCGACAAGACGGCGGTCGCGGGCCACCCCGCCGTCGTCGAGGCTGTTGCCGCCGCCGAGCACGAACTCGGCGACACCGGCCGGGTGCTGCTGCGTCCGTCCGGTACCGAACAGCTCGTGCGCGTCATGGTCGAGGCGGCCGACGACACCGTGGCGCGGGTCCTCGCCGATCGTCTGGCCGACGCGGTCGCCGCAGTCTGAGTCGCTCCGGTCCGAGGGGAACCGACGACCCCGCGCCTGCGTCCAATCCCTACGACGGCCCTGCCACGGTGGCGGTGCCGCGGGGGAGGTGCGCGTGGGGCACGGGAGAACGAACGCCGACGGCGTGCGGGTGGACGTGCCGGAGGTACGTGCGATCGCGGCTGGTCTCGGTCGCGCGGTGGCCGGCACCGAGCGGCAGTGGCAGCGTGCGCTGGGGGGACTCTGCTTCGATGCGGGTGCCGCGGGCCCGGGTTATCGCGGTCGCGGGGATGCGGTGGACGCGGGCTACCGTCGGCTGCGCCGGGTGCTCGAGGCGTGGTCCGACGAAGCGACCGGCGTCGCCGACCTCCTGGGTCGTACCGCCGACGGCTACGGGTACGAGCTGGATCGGCAGGTGACTGCGCTCACCGGGATCGACGCCGACGTGCGAGGCCCGCGGTGAGCGGTCCCGCCGGTATCGACGACCTGCTCGACGCCGGTGCCGTCGGTCTCCGGTTCTTCGCCGAGTTCCTGCCGCGCGCACATCGGATCGGTGCGGCGTCGACCGTCACGATGTCCGATCTGACGGACCGATACGACGCGCAACGCGGACTCGACGTCACGCGGCTCGCGTCCGACGCCGACGCCGTGCGCACGGTGTGGTCGGTGCTCGGCACGGGCGTCGACGAGCAACGCGATCGGCTCGCGTCGGTGCCGGCGGTGTGGGAGGGCGGCGCGTCGTGCTCCGCGTCCGACCCGCTCGCCGCCCACCTCGAACGGTCACGACGGCTGCACGACACGGTCGGTGTCCTCGCGCACACGCTGGCCGCGGCGGCGAGCGCGATCGGCGCGATCGTCGACGAAAAATCAAGGGCTGCAGCGACATTCGCCGACCCGGTGATCGGAGGTCTGGGTCCGGCGGACGTCGACGCGGTTCTCGCCGGGGCATCGGGGGCGGGCACCGGCCCCACCGGCGAACAGCTCGCCCGCTGGTCCACCGGCCTCGCCGAAGGGGATTCCGCGGCGGTCGCGCAGTGGTGCAGCCGTTGGTTGCACGAGGTGTTCGTTCCGGGAGTCGAGACCGCGGCCGCCGTGTTCGGCGGCCTGTGCGACGACGCCGACCGCGCGATCGGTGCGGTGTTCGACGAACTGGCCCGCGCGTTCGACGATCTCGACGAGCACCGGTTCCCCGGAGTCGGCACGGACCTGTCGTCGGCCGGCCGCAGCGCCTCCGAAGCCCACGACGCCCACGAGACCCGCGACATCGTGCCTGCCTGGGGATCGCCCGGCGCTACACCGGCCGACATGCTGCGGGCCGGGGTATCGCTGGTCGAATCGGGCCTCGAACTGGCCACGGCGGTCGGGGAGCTGACCGGGGCCGTCGTGGAGCTTGCAACGGCTGTCGTCGAGGCAGTGACAGAGAGGGCCGAGGCAGTGACAGAGAGGGCCGAGGCAGCGACCGACATGGTCGAGGCAGCTACGGGCGAAGTCCCGGACCACGCGGTGGTCGTGCCCGACCCGGCACCCGAACCGCAATCGGCAACAGTTCCGCCGACGGACCCCGCCCCGCCCGCCGAGGTGGTACCGCCGCCGGAACAGCCGACACCATCAGCGGTTCCTGCCACGCCCGCGGACGTCCTGCGCGCGGTCCCGGCCGCAGAAGAATCACCGGCGGCGACCACCGTCCCCGGACCCGGGGTGCCGGGTCGGGCCGGTGCCGTGGCCAGGGACGATCGTGAGGCTGCCGATCGTGAGGCTGCCGATCGCGGTCCCGCGGAATCCGCCGAGCAGGTGCCGGACGGCGGCGTGGTCCTTTCCGAGGCGGGTCCGCTGTGAACGCGGAGATCGAGCGGATCGTCGCCGCGTACCGCCGAGCGGCCGGTCGTCGGCTCGGCGACCTCGAGGAGGTCCGCAGGCCACGGCAACTGCCGGCGCCACCGCCTCGGTCCCGAGAGGTGGAGCCGGAGCCGGAGAGCGAGGAGCCGTACTACCGCCCCAAGAGCTGGCTGATCTGAGTCACCGGATCGGATTCGATCAGCGACGGATCCGCGATCACTTCGGACCCCGGAATCTCCGCTTCCGGATCCGAGAAGCACGCGTAGGTCTTGTCGCCGGTCAGGCGATGCAGCAGGAAACCGGTGAGCAGCGCGCGGGTGCGTTGCTGCGTGCGGCGCTCACCTCCGCCGAGCCCGAGGAACGACAGCAGTTTGCGGCCCTCGACGAGGCCCTCGTCGGAGGCCTTGTGCACCGACCGCAACAGCACCTCGCCGCCCCATGCCTTCGCGACCGCGACCGCGTCGCTGTTCATCGATCCGAGGCTCTTCGCGCCGACGAGGACCAGACCGGGCGCATCGACCCGGGTCGCGACCGCCGCGGCGGACGGGGCGGTCGGGGCCGGGAACAGTGCCGCCACCGCCGCCACGTCACGACGGGACGCGGCCAGCACCGCCGCGCCCGCGCCCAGTCCGTGGCCCGCCAAGGCGACCCGGTCGGGGTGCACGCTGATCCGGCCCGTGCCCAGCCGGACGCTCGTGCAGATGTCGAGCACGGTGATGAGATCGGTGGACAGACCCAGCGCCGACGGAACCGGACCGCGCTCGGTGTTCGGTGCCGCGGCGACGATGCCCCACGACGCGAGATGTTCGAGCAGGCCCGAGTAGCTTGCGGTCCCGCTCAGCCAGCCGTGACCGAACGCCACCGCGGGCAGTCCGAATCCTTCGGCGGGGGTGTATACGACGCCTGGCTGACCCGCCAGCGCCAGGTCGCCACGCAGGACCGAATGGGGTCCGCGCCGGGAAAGCTGCTGAGCCAAGGATTTCGGGTTCGCCGCCACGGCGTGAACGTTAGCCGATCACCCGCCGACCCGGTACGGCACCGGCCGTGACCCGGGCCATTGCGTTCCCGACGAGTTGTCGGCGCCGGGTCGTCGACCAGTACCCTGCTAACCATGTGCGGAATCGTGGGTTATGTCGGGCACCGCAATGCTCTCGACGTCGTGGTGGAGGCACTGCGGCGTATGGAATACCGAGGTTACGACTCGGCGGGCATCGCAATCCTGGACGGTCGCGGCGGATTGGCCGTCGAACGGAAGGCCGGGCGGCTGGCGAACCTCGAAGCCGAGCTCGACGAGGTCGGCCGGGACCGCTTCGCGGGCACGGCCGGCATGGGCCACACCCGCTGGGCGACCCACGGACGCCCCACCGACCGCAACGCGCACCCGCACCGCGACAAGACCGGCTGCGTCGCGGTCGTCCACAACGGCATCATCGAGAACTTCGCGCCGCTGCGCGCCGAACTCGAGCACGCGGGCGTCGAACTGGCGTCCGACACCGACACCGAGGTCGCCGTGCACCTGGTGGCCCGCGCCTACGCCGAGGGGCCCACCGCCGGGGACTTCGTCGAGAGCGCCCGCAGCGTGCTGCGCCGGCTCGAGGGCGCCTTCACGCTCGTGTTCGCGCACGCCGATCAGCCCGGCACGATCGTCGCGGCCCGGCGATCCACGCCGCTGGTCGTCGGTGTCGGCGACGGCGAGATGTTCATCGCCTCCGACGTCGCGGCGTTCATCGAGTTCACCCGCGACGCCGTCGAGCTGGGCCAGGACCAGGTCGTCGTCATCACCAAGGACTCCTACGTGGTGACCGATTTCGACGGCAACACGGACGTGCCGACGCAGCCGTTCACGATCGACTGGGATCTCGCCGCCGCCGAGAAGGGCGGTCACGACTACTTCATGCTCAAGGAGATCGAGGAGCAGCCCGAAGCGGTCGCGGACACGCTGCGCGGGCACTTCGTCGACGGGCGCATCGTGCTCGACGAGCAGCGGCTGTCCGATCAGGAACTGCGTGAGATCGACAAGGTGTTCGTCGTCGCGTGCGGCAGTTCCTACCATTCCGGTCTCGTCGCCAAGTACGCCATCGAGCACTGGACCCGCCTGCCCGTGGAGGTGGAGCTGGCGTCCGAGTTCCGCTACCGCGACCCTGTGCTCGACCGATCGACGCTGGTCGTGGCGATCTCCCAGTCCGGTGAGACCGCCGACACCCTCGAAGCCGTCCGGCACGCGAAGGAGCAGAAGGCGCGGGTGCTCGCGGTGTGCAACACCAACGGCGCGCAGATCCCGCGGGAGGCCGACGCCGTGCTCTACACCCGCACCGGCCCGGAGATCGGCGTTGCGTCGACGAAGGCGTTTCTCGCGCAGATGGCGGCGAACCTGCTCGTCGGCCTGGCGCTGGCGCAGGCCCGCGGCACCAAGTACCCCGACGAGGTGGCCCGCGAGTACGAGGATCTCGCGGCGATGCCTCCGCGCATCGCGCAGCTGCTCACCACGATGGAACCGGTGCGCGAGCTCGCCCGGGAACTGTCGGCGTCTCCGGCGGTGCTGTTCCTGGGCCGTCACGTCGGCTATCCCGTCGCGCTCGAAGGTGCCCTCAAGCTCAAGGAACTCGCGTACATGCACGCGGAGGGCTTCGCGGCCGGTGAGCTCAAGCACGGCCCCATCGCGCTCATCGAGGACGGCCTGCCCGTCATCGTGGTGATGCCGTCCCCGAAGGGACGGGCCGTGCTGCACAGCAAGCTGCTCAGCAATATCCGGGAGATCCAGGCGCGCGGCGCCCGCACCGTCGTCATCGCCGAGGAGGGCGACGAAACCGTGCGCCCGTTCGCCGACCATCTCATCGAGATCCCGTCGTCGCCGTCGCTGCTGCAGCCGCTGCTGTCGACGGTTCCGTTGCAGGTCTTCGCCGCCGAGGTCGCGCAGGCACGCGGTTACGACGTGGACAAGCCCCGCAACCTGGCCAAGTCCGTGACGGTCGAATAGACCCGCGCTCCGATCGGAGGGGTGATGCGCAGCTACCACCCGTGCGACCGGGTCCGGGCCGCGGAGGCCCCGCTGCTCGCGTCGCTGCCCGAGGGCACGCTCATGCGCCGGGCCGCACACGGTCTCGCTCGCGTCGCCGCCGCGGAACTGCGGTCCCGCACCGGCGGGATCGCAGGGCGGCGCGTGGTCCTGCTCGTCGGGTCCGGCGACAACGGTGGTGACGCACTGTGGGCGGGAACGTTCCTGCGCCGCCGCGGCGTCGCGGTGACCGCGCTGCTGCTCGCCCCCGACCGGGCCCACCCCGGCGGACTGTCCGCGTTGCGGACCGCCGGGGGACGTGTGGCCCCGGCGGTCCCGGAGTCCCTCGGCGACCCCGATCTGGTGCTCGACGGCATCGTCGGCATCTCCGGCCGCGGTCCGCTGCGTCCGGTGGCCGCGGCGCTGGTCGACGCGATCACCGCCCCGATCATCGCCGTCGACACCCCCAGTGGTGTCGACCCGGACACCGGCGCCGTCGACGGCCCGGCCGTCACCGCTGCGGTCACCGTCGCGTTCGGGGCCCTCAAACCGGTGCACTCGCTCGCCACGGCGCGGTGCGGCCGCGTCGAATTCGTCGACATCGGCCTGGACCTGCCGGTGTCGGACCTGGTCGCCGCCGAACCCTCCGAGATCGGCGCGATCTGGCCGGTGCCGGGGCCCGACGACGACAAGTACAGCCAGGGCGTCGTCGGCATCGTCGCAGGCAGCGCCACCTATCCGGGTGCCGGTGTGCTGTGCGCCGGCGCCGCGGTCGCGGCGACCTCCGGCATGGTCCGGTACGCCGGGACCGCAGCGGATGCGGTCCTCGCCCGGTATCCCGAGGTCGTGGCGGCACCGTCGTTCGCCGCGGCCGGCCGCGCGCAGGCCTGGGTCGTCGGTCCGGGCGCCGGCACCGACGAGACGGCCGCGCGCACCCTGCGGGACGTGCTGGCCACCGACCTGCCCGTGCTCGTCGACGCGGACGGACTGACACTGATCGCGCGGGACCCCTCCGTGGTGCGCGACCGCCCGGCTCCGACCCTGCTCACCCCGCACGCGGGGGAGTTCGCCCGGCTGACCGGGTCGAGGCCGGAGCCGGACCGGGTGGCCGCTGTGCGAGCGCTCGCCGCGGACTGGCAGGTCCACGTGCTCCTCAAGGGCCGGGCCACGCTGATCGCCCGTCCGGACGGGCACGTGTTCGTCAACGACGCGGGTGGTTCGTGGGCGTCCACCGCGGGCGCAGGCGACGTGCTGTCCGGTCTGATCGGGGCACTCATGTCGGCGGGTATGGCACCGGATCTCGCCGCTGCGGCCGGTGCCCGGGCGCACTCGCTCGCCGCGAACCTCGCCGCCCGTGACGGAGTGGGCGCCGCCCCGGTGTCCGCGAGCGCGATCCTGTCGCAGGTCAGGGCCGCGGTGCGCACGCTGCGCCGGTATTGACGCCGGACCGGCGTGGTGGTCATATATGTCCGAATTGTGATCGGAACGCCACCACCAGCGCGCGGCGCGCGAATCGGGCAGTGGCAGGATCGAAGATCATGACCACCGCAGCACGCACCCAGGAACAGCACCGACACGCCCAGCCCCAGGCCGAGGCGGTGATCGACCTGGATGCGGTCGCGGACAACGTTCGCCTGCTGCGCGAATACGCGGGGAACGCCGCGGTGATGGCCGTGGTCAAGGCCGACGCCTACAACCACGGCGCTGTGCAGGTCGGGAAGGCGGCGCTCGCCGCCGGCGCGCGGGAACTCGGTGTCACGACCCTCGCCGAAGCTCTGGAGCTGCGCGCGGCGGGCATCGACGCGCCCATTCTGGCGTGGCTGCACACCGTCGACGCCGATTTCGCGCCCGCGATCGCCGCCGGCGTCGAGATCGGTGTGTCCTCGCCCCGTCATCTCGCCTCCGTCGCCGCCGCCGCCCGCGAGACCGGCATCACCGCGACGGTCACCGTCAAGATCGACACCGGACTCAACCGTGGTGGCGTCGCCCGCGACGAATGGCAGGACTTCCTGCGCGACCTCGGTCGCGTGCAGGCGGAAGGCGCGGTGCGGTTCCGGGGTGCGTTCTCCCATCTCGCACACGCCGACGAGCTCAACCACCCGGAGATCGACGCGCAGCGGGACCGGCTGATCGAGGCCGTCGCCGATCTGCGTCGGCAGGGCACCGCCCCGGAAGTGGTGCACCTGTCGAACTCCGCCGCCGCCGTCACCCGCCCCGACCTGCGATTCGACATGATTCGGCCCGGAATCGCGATGTACGGGTTGTCTCCGATTCCCGAGGTCGGTGACTACGGGTTCCGGCCCGTGATGACGCTGCGGACGAGGGTGGCGCTCGTGAAGAAGGTGACAGCAGGATCCGGGGTGTCCTACGGGCATCACTGGATCGCGCCGGTGGACACCACCGTGGCGGTGTTGCCCATGGGCTACGCGGACGGAATCCGGAGGAATCTCAGCGGCCGCTTCGAGGTGTTCCTCGGTGGCCGGCTCCGGCCCCAGGTCGGCCGCGTGTGCATGGACCAGATCGTGGTGGACCTGGGCTCGGACGGCGGTGGAGTAAGCGAAGGCGATCATGCGTTGTTCTTCGGTGACGGACGCCACGGAGAGCCCAACGCCCAGGACTGGGCGGACCTGCTGGACACGATCAACTACGAGGTCGTGACCGGCGTCGGCGGACGCACCGTACGGACCTACATCGGTGGTGAAGGAGGCGGGTCGGAATGAGCATGATGGGCAGGATGGGGCTTTTCGCCGCGAGTCTGGCCACCCTCGCCTCCGCGGCCGGCCTGTACGCGGTGCGATCCGCGGGCATGCCCGCCCCCGAGATCTACGCCGACGAGGACTTCGACGCGATGCTGGCCGCGCCCAAGCGCATCGTCACCACCGAGGACGGGGTCGAACTCGCCGTGCGCGAATTCGGATCCCCGCGTGCCCCGCTGACCGTCGTGTTCGTCCACGGATACTGCCTTCGCATGCAGTCCTGGCACCTGCAGCAGCGTTACCTCACCGAACGGTGGGGCCGCGACGTCCGGATGGTGTTCTACGACCAGCGCGGGCACGGCGAATCCGGTGCCGCCGGAGCGAAGTCCTGCACCATCGCGCAACTCGGTCGCGACCTCGGCCGCGTCATCGACGAGACCACCCCGGGCGGGCCCGTCGTGGTCGTCGGGCATTCGATGGGTGGCATGACCGCCATCGCGCTCGCCGCGCAGCGCCCCGACCTGTTCGACTCCCGGATCGTGGGTGTCGGTCTGCTCTCGACCACCGCGGCCGGCCTGAGCAAGACCGGGCTGGGCCGCAACCTGGAGAACCCGGTGATCGACGGGTTCCGTTATACCGCCCGCACCGCCCCCGGGTTCGTGCAGTACGCCCGCGGCACCGCGAAGGCGATCGTCTCGCCGATCCTGCGGGCCGCTTCGTACGGCACGGTCGTGAGCCCGCGGCTGGTGGAATTCTCCGACCGCATGCTCAACGAGACGTCGGTGCTGACCATCGTCAACTTCCTCCGCACCCTGGAACTGCACGACGAATCAGCCGCCCTGCCGACCGTCGGCAGGGTGCCGGTCCTGGTGCTGTGCGGTGATGCCGACATGGTGATCCCGTTCTCCGGCTCCGAGGAACTCGCCGCGAGTCTGCCGGACTGCGAGCTCAAGCGGGTGCGGGGCGCAGGGCACCTCGTCCAGCTCGAGTTCCCGGAGGTCGTGTGCAAGGCCTTGGACCGGCTGGTGCAGCGGGCCTTCGCATACGACGCGCGCAACCGGCGGGCCGTCGGTGTCTGAACACGTGAAGGATGATGCTGTGTCCGACCACGCCGTGTCCGATCACGCCGGCGAGCAGTACGCCGAGCTGCCGACCGTCGAGGACACCGAAGCGCTGGGCCGCCGGCTCGCCGCGGACCTGCAGGCGGGCGACCTGGTGGTGCTCGACGGACCCCTCGGCGCCGGAAAGACTGCGCTGACCAGGGGTATCGCCGCAGGTCTCGGGGTGCAGGGGCGGGTCACCTCCCCGACATTCGTGATCGCCCGCGAGCACCGGCCGGGGGAGCGCCCCGGCGGGAAACCGGTAGGGCTCGTGCACGTGGACGCCTACCGGCTCGGCGACGGCCCGGACGCCCTGGACGAACTCGACGCCCTCGATCTCGATACCGACCTGACCGCCGCGGTCGTCGTCGTCGAATGGGGCGAGGGACTCGTGGAGAAGCTGACCGACCGGCATCTGCGGGTGCGGTTGCGTCGCGACCCCGAATCCGATGTGCGCCGTGCCACCTGGGGCTGGGTCGGGTAACTATCAAACCGGCGGTATCCTGGGTAATCGTGCTCGTTCTCGCCGTCGATACCGCCACCCCCGCCGTGACCTCGGGGCTGGTCCGCCTCGGCGACGGCACGCCGCAGAATCTCGAGACCCTGTCGGTGCGGGTCTCCGACAATCCGCGGGGGCACGCCGAGATCCTCACGCCCCAGATCCTCGAATGCCTCGCCGAAGCGGGATGCGAATCGGCGGACCTCGACGCTGTCGTCGTCGGTGTGGGTCCCGGACCCTTCACGGGATTGCGCGTAGGGATGGCGACCGCCGCCGCGTTCGGTGACGCGCTGGGCATCCCGGTATACGGAGTGTGCACCCTCGATGGGCTCGCCGCGGACGTGTACGCGGCCGATGAGAACGGCCCCGATCTGCTCGTCGTCACCGACGCCCGCCGCCGCGAGGTGTACTGGGCGCGATACGCCGACGGTCGCCGGGTGGAGGGTCCCGAGGTGCGCAAACCCGCCGAGGTGACGGCCGCGCCCTCGCAGCGGGTCGCGGGATCACCCGCCCACACCCCGCTGTTCGACCTGCCCGCCGTGCCGGTGCACACGCCGTCGCCGGCCGGGCTGGTCGCGGTCGCCGCACCCGAGCTGCTCGCCGCGACCGCACCGCAGCCGTTGGTGCCGCTGTACCTGCGTCGGCCGGATGCGGTGGAGACGGCGGCCCGGAAGAAATGACCGTGTCCATCGATGCGCTGCGCCCGGACGACGTCGAGCGTTGCGCGGAACTCGAACAGGTCCTGTTCCCCGGGGACGACCCGTGGAGTGCCGACGCGTTCCGGTCGGAACTGGCGTCCCCGCACAACCACTACGTGGCCGCCCGCGACGACGACGGTCGCCTGATCGGTTACGCCGGTCTGGCCCGGCTCGGTACCGGTGTGCACCCCGAATCGGAGGTGCACACGATCGGTGTCGACCCGGACCTGCGGCAACGCGGCATCGGGGGCGCGTTGCTCGACGAGCTGCTGCGTGTCGCCGACGCCTGGGGCGGCCCGGTGTTCCTCGAGGTGCGGACCGACAACGACGCGGCGATCGCGTTGTACCGGCGTGAGGGCTTCGAGATCGTGGGCACCAGGAAGCGTTATTACCAGCCGAGCGGAGCCGACGCGTACACCATGTGTCGGCCGGACCGGCGAGAGGAGCGAAAGCCGTGATCGTGATGGGCATCGAGAGCTCGTGCGACGAGACGGGTGTCGGGATCGTCCGGTGGGTCGGCGACGGCACGCTCGAACTGCTCGCCGACGAGGTGGCTTCGAGCGTCGACGAGCACGCCCGCTTCGGCGGCGTGGTGCCGGAGATCGCGTCCCGCGCGCATCTCGAGGCGATCGTCCCGACGATGCGCCGGGCGCTGGCGGCCGCCGGCATCGGCAAGCCCGATGCCGTGTGTGTCACCATCGGCCCGGGCCTGGCCGGCGCGCTGCTCGTGGGGGTCGCCGCCGCGAAGGCGTACGCCGCGGCCTGGAATGTGCCGTTCTACGCGATCAACCACCTGGCCGGGCACGTCGCCGTCGACACGATCGAGAACGGTCCGATGCCGCCGTGCATCGCGCTGCTGGTTTCGGGCGGGCACACCCACCTGCTGCATGTCGAGGACCTCGGCAAGCCGATCGTCGAGCTCGGCACCACCGTCGACGACGCGGCCGGTGAAGCGTTCGACAAGGTGGCACGGCTGCTGGACCTCGGATACCCCGGTGGCCCCGTGCTGGACAAGCTGGCCCAGCAGGGCGATCCGACCGCTGTGGTCTTTCCGCGCGGCATGACCGGGCCGCGCGATGCGCGCCACGACTTCTCGTTCTCCGGTTTGAAGACCGCGGTCGCGCGGCATGTCGAAGCGCTGGAACGCGCCGGGCAGCCGGTTCCCGTCGCCGATGTCGCGGCCGGATTCCAGGAGGCGGTCGCCGACGTGCTCACCATGAAGGCGGTGCGCGCGGCTCAGGATGTCGGTGTCGACACGCTCGTGCTCGGTGGCGGCGCGACCGCGAATTCGCGGTTGCGTGCGCTCGCGCGGGAACGGTGCGAGGCCGCCGGGATCACGCTGCGGGTGCCGCGGCCGCGGTTGTGCACCGACAACGGTGTGATGATCGCGGCGCTCGGTGCGCACCTCATCGCCGGGGGCGCGCAGCCGTCGCTGCTGACCGCCGCCACCGATCCCGGCCTGCCGGTGTCCGTGAGCCAGGTGGTCTGAACCGGTCTCATCCGCCGACGGTGGATCCGGCCGGCGGTAGTGCCGGTGCTTCCGGTGTTGCGGGCATGAGTGTCGGAGCACCCGAGTCCGGCCCGATCGGAGTCCGATCCGGCTGAGACGTCCCCGGCGCACCGGGTTCCGTCGTGACCGGCTCCTCCGGGTGCGGTTGCGGCGTCGTCGATCCGGCGTCGGGCACCGTCGTCGGCGGCAGCGGGGTCGTGGTCACCGGCGGGGTGGAGGTCGGCGGGGTCGGCTGCGGGGGCGTGGTTCCCGACGTGGTCGAGCCCGGACGCTCGTCGTCGTCATCGGGGCTCTGCATGGTCGGCGATATCGGCGGGAGCAGCGACGTCGTGGTTTCCGGCACCGTCGTGGTCGGCATCGTCGTCCGGTCCTCGTCGTTGTCGGTGGTGACCCCGCCCGAGGGGAGCCGGGTGGGAACCGGATCGTAGGACGGGATGCGTGTCTCGGTCGGGGCGGTCGCGTCGGGCTCGACCGTGTCGGAGGTGATCGGCGGGACCGAGTCGCTGGATCCGGCGGGGGAGACGGGCCGGTCGGTGGTCGCCGGCTCGGCGATCTGATCGGTCGCGTAACCGGCGACGAGTGCCCCGGCGACCAGCGCGCCGACGAGCACCCCGGCGGTGCGGCCCGAGGAGCGGGACGCACCGGACTCGGTGCTCCCGGCGAGCGGGTAGCGGTCGAGGTGGGGGTGATCGTCCAGGTACGCGGCGCCGTGTGCGGGAACGGTCGCGGGTTCGTCGACGGTGACCGCGGGACCGTCGAACGCGGCGGTGACCGCTGCGGCCAGCGCCGGAAGGGACGATGCGCCGCCGACGAGTACGAGCGCCTGCGGGGTGGCCGGGGCCGCGGCGCAGGTCCGGGCGGTGAACTCCGCGGCCTCACCGACCAGATCCGCGACCAGCTCGTCGAGTTCGGTGCGGGTGACCGTGACGGACACGCCCGGTCCGGCCTCGCCGATCTCGATGTGGGCGGTATCGCCGGCGGTGAGGGCTTCGAGGGCACCCAAGCAGCGCGCGGAAAGCAGTTCGTTGTCGACCGGCATGCGGGTGCGGACACCGTCCGTGGATCGGTGGACGTGGTCGAGGAGCCGTCCGGTGATCGTCTCGCCGCCGACTGCGTCGATGCGGTCGGTGTGCAGGATCCTGCCGTCGACCCGGTCGACGACCGACACACTCATCCCGGACGCGCCGACGTCGGCGATCGCGATCGCGCCGTCGGAGTCGGCGAGTCCGGTGGTGTGCAGGTAGGTGACGACCGCGGTCGTCTCCGGGATCAACCGGACGAGGCGGCCCTCCCGGTTCGCGGCGGCGCGGACGGAGTCGGCCTGTTCGGTGGTGCGGTAGGCGACCGTGACGACTTCGGGCGCCGGGATGTCGGCGATCTGCGTCGTCATCAGCGTGACCGCGTCGAAGACGAGGGCACCGAGGTCGCGATGATCGTGCGTGTCGGCTGTGAGTTCGCGGTATTCGGTGGTCCGGCCTTGCGGCGCGTCGATCACCAGCGCGGAACCCACCCCGGATGCTCCGGTGGAGATTCCCAGCGACGTGCGCATTGTTTACCTTCCGAGCGTGACCGGAGGCCAAGGAGCTCGTGTGCACCTCGATCGGTCACCGTATGGTCACGCTTCGTGTCTCTGTTATCCGAACGTAACAGAAGGACGGTACGACGCGCCGAGTACGAGTAAGCGCCCGGAAGCCTTGAGTGCTGGCACTCGCATGTATAGAGTGCTAGTGACACCGAGCGTCGGCCCGGCACCCGCGACGACGGGACCTCGCGCGGAGTCTGTGGTGACTGAACGAATCCGAGTCCGGGAGCACAAGTTTCCGGACCCAAGTACCCCTGAAAGTGGAGGGCTCATCGTGGCGAGCGTGAACATCAAGCCGCTCGAGGACAAGATCCTCGTCCAGGCCAACGAGGCCGAGACGACGACTGCCTCCGGCCTCGTCATTCCGGACACGGCGAAGGAGAAGCCCCAGGAGGGCACCGTCGTCGCCGTCGGCCCCGGCCGCTGGGACGAGGATGGCGACAAGCGCATCCCCCTGGATGTCAAGGAAGGCGACGTCGTCATCTACAGCAAGTACGGCGGAACCGAGATCAAGTACGCAGGCCAGGAGTACCTGATCCTGTCGGCTCGCGACGTGCTGGCCGTCGTCGCCAAGTAAGCCGCGTGCATTCCGCCCCGGAGTTCCTCAACGGACCCGGGGCGGAGTCCGTTCCGGAGAAATTCGACAGGAGTAGTCGGAGAACATGTCCAAGCAAATCGAGTTCAACGAGACCGCGCGGCGCGCGCTCGAGCGTGGCGTCGACCGCCTCGCCGACGCCGTCAAGGTCACGCTCGGCCCGCGCGGGCGGCACGTCGTGCTCGCCAAGGCGTTCGGCGGTCCGACCGTCACCAACGACGGTGTGAGCATCGCCCGCGAGATCGAGCTGGAGGATCCGTTCGAGAACCTCGGTGCCCAGCTCGTCAAGAGCGTCGCCACGAAGACCAACGACGTCGCCGGTGACGGCACCACCACCGCGACCGTCCTCGCCCAGGCCCTGGTCAAGGCCGGCCTGAGGAACGTCGCCGCGGGTGCCAACCCGATCGCGCTCGGCGCGGGTATCGCGAAGGGCGCCGACAAGGTCACGGAGGCGCTGCTCGCGCTCGCGACCCCGGTGCAGGGCAAGGAGGCCATTGCGCAGGTCGCGACGGTTTCGTCCCGCGACGAGGAGATCGGTGCGCTGGTCGGCGAGGCCCTCAGCACCGTCGGCGAGAACGGTGTCGTCACGGTCGAGGAATCCTCGACGCTGCACACCGAACTGGTCGTCACCGAGGGCGTTCAGTTCGACAAGGGCTACCTGTCGCCGTACTTCGTCACCGACGTCGACGCTCAGCAGGCCGTCCTCGAGGACGCGCTGGTGCTGCTCTACCGCGAGAAGATCAGCTCGCTGCCGGACTTCCTGCCGCTGCTCGAGAAGATCGCCGAGTCCGGCAAGCCGGTCCTGATCATCGCCGAGGACATCGAGGGCGAGGCACTGTCGACGCTGGTCGTCAACGCGATCCGCAAGACCCTCAAGGCCGTTGCCGTCAAGGCGCCGTACTTCGGCGACCGCCGCAAGGCGTTCCTGGAGGACCTCGCCGTCGTCACCGCGGGCACCGTCATCAATTCCGATCTCGGCCTGACCCTCAAGGAAGCCGGGCTCGAGCTGCTCGGTTCCGCCCGCCGTGTCGTGGTGAGCAAGGACAACACCACGATCGTCGACGGTGCCGGCACCCCCGAGGCCATCGAGGAGCGCGCCGCCCAGCTGCGCCGTGAAATCGAGGCCACGGACTCCGACTGGGATCGGGAGAAGCTCGAAGAGCGCCTGGCCAAGCTCGCCGGCGGCGTTGCCGTCATCAAGGTCGGCGCGGCCACCGAGACCGACCTCAAGGAGCGCAAGTTCCGGGTCGAGGACGCGGTGAACGCCGCCAAGGCCGCCGTCGAGGAGGGCATCGTCCCCGGTGGTGGTTCGGCACTGGTGCAGGCGTCGCTCGAGCTCGCCGAGCTCGAGGCGTCTCTGTCGGGTGACGAGGCCACCGGTGTCGCGGTTCTGCGGACGGCGCTGTCGGCTCCGCTGTTCTGGATCGCGGCCAATGCGGGGCTCGACGGCTCCGTCGTGATCTCCAAGGTCGCCGAGAGCCCGAAGGGTCACGGGTTCAACGCCGCGACGCTCACCTACGGCGACCTGCTCGCCGACGGTGTCGTCGACCCGGTCAAGGTGACGCGTTCGGCGGTTGTCAACGCCTCGTCCGTCGCCCGCATGGTGCTCACCACCGAGAGCGCGGTCGTCGACAAGCCCGAGGAAGCTGCCGACGCCGGCCACGGTCACGGTCACGCCCACTAGGGCCACCGACCGCAGGTCACGCGACAGACACGAAGCCCCGCCCGGGACTCCCGGGCGGGGCTTCGTCGTCTGGCTCGAAACAGTCAAACAGCGATCTTGCGGCGCCTGTGTCGCGCGTACATCTCGCGCTCGGTCTCGGACATTCCTCCCCAGATGCCGTATGGCTCGGCGACATTGAGAGCATGCTCCCGGCACTGGGCGATCACCGGGCAGGCTCGGCACATCTCCTTGGCGCGGCTCTCCCGCTGGGCGCGAGCGCGTCCGCGCTCACCGTCCGGGTGGAAGAACATCGAGGAGTCCACGCCGCGACACAGGCCGTGCATCTGCCAATCCCAGATGTCCGCGTTGGGTCCGGGCAGGTGATGTGGTGCAGGCATGGTGGCACTCCTTTGCAGCATGCTCGCGTTGGTGCGAGCGGACCGTGGCCGGGAACCGCGTCCCGGCCGAGCATTCTTTCGAACACGGCCACCGTAAAAGCGCGGTGCAAATCACGTCAATACTTTCGTGACGTGGGAAATTACATATCGCTCATAGCGAGAATTAACCTGCGAAATGTTTACTTCGGGGTCGATTCATGATTGGCTGTCGTTCGGCTCTGGCCTGCTGCGATGTCCTGGATGACCCCGGCAATTCCTCCGATGCGCCGTTCACCTGCGGTTTTTTAGGGCGTCCCGTTCTTCCGGCCGCCGCTTCGGCCGCATCTTCCATGAAATCCCGAGTCCCGCAGCGTACATGCACCCTGTTTGAAATTAACGGACTGTAAACGGCCCGCGAATGGCGCACGAAGACCGGAATTCGCAGTCGATATATTTGCGCTCCCGGTGCTTGTTTCTCGCCGGTAGGGGACCGGGGATGTCCGGTCGCGACGATGATGCAATGATTTCGGCGTGTCCGCGACCGTTGCATCTGCGCGCCCGTCCGCTGTCCCTGCCGAGGACGCACTCTCCGCCGAGGATGCGGTCCTGACGGCTGCGGCGTTCGGGGACAGGCCGGGCACGAGTCCGCTGCCTGCCGCGACCGATCCTTACCGGCGATGGCTCCGCGCGGTCGCTCTGGGTGGCCAGGGCTTCTACAGCGGTGCCCGGGCGGAACTGGCGCGCCTGCAGCGCGAGGTCCCGGAAGGCCCCCTGGCGTCCCTCGCGGCGAGCACCGAGGCCTCGCTGTTACGTCAGCTCGGATGGCACCGGCAGGCCGCGACGCACGACGGTCGCGCGTTCGCGCTGGCCCGCGCGGCCGTTCCGCGGCTTCCGGGGGACACGACCCGCATCGTCGAAGCGCAGTGCGATGCCCTGACCGGCCTGGCCGCCGATGCGCTCGGGTGCGGCCGCCTCGACCTGTCGCGGCGGCTGCTCGCACACTGCGCGGACCTGCTGGGGGCCGCCGGGGACGACGCCGCTGCCGGGACCTTCTGGAGGCAGCGGATCAGGCTGCACTGGGTGACTGCGGAAACCGCGCTGGCCTCCGGCGATTTCGCGACCGCGAAGCAGCACGCCGCGCAGGCCTCCGCCCTGGCCGACCGGAGCCCGTCCGTGCGGCACCGGGTGAAATCCGACCTGCTGCGCGCGGCGTCGGCGACCGGCGACCCCGACCTCGGGCCGGCGCGTGTGCTCGCCGCCGACGTGTCCGAGCGTTGCGCGGAACACGGCCTGGTGCCGCTGCGCTGGGCGGCGGCGATGCTGGCACACGGAATCGGTGCCGTGCCCGGCGCAGATCACGTGCGGGACGAATGTGCCCAGGTCGTGACCTGTCGCGGCGGGCGGTTCGCAACGATCCGAAACTAGTTCTGCCAGGGCGAATCGGAGTTGTCCGGGCATGTCGTTAGGCTGGTGGCGTTCCACCGTCAGTGGAAGCACTCCCGGGCGGGGACGTGCCACTTGTAACACCAGGACATACGCAATCGATGACTGTTATGGGTGAGGAGTTGGACTCGGCAGTCGCTGCGGCTTCGCAAGGCGATCGGGCTGCCCTCGCCCAGGTTCTCGCAAGCATCCGACCCCTGGTCGTGCGGTACTGCCGGGCAAGGGTCGGGTCTGCGGAGCGCGGCCAGCACTCCGCGGACGACGTGGCGCAGGAGGTATGCCTGGCTGTGATGACGGCGCTGCCGCGATACCAGGACCAAGGACGGCCCTTCATGGCGTTCGTCTACGGGATCGCAGCGCACAAGGTCGCCGACGCGCATCGGAGTACCGCCCGTAATCGGTCGGACCCGGTCGCTGACGTTCCCGAAGTGATGTCGCTGGAAGACAGCCCGGAAGAACATGCGCTCAACGCGGAGATGAGCCGGCAGATGAAAGACCTGCTCGGAACGCTCCCGGAGAAGCAACGCGAGATCCTGATCATGCGGTTGGTGGTGGGGTTGTCGGCGGAGGAGACGGCAGCCGCAGTTGGAAGTACGGCGGGGGCCGTTCGAGTGGCTCAACACCGAGCCATCGCCCGACTCAAGAAGGAAGTGACGAGAGCAGGTGAGAGGAATGGGTAGGAAGCGCGGTGACGACGACTTCCACGCTGATCTCGCCGACGACGGCACCCCGGTGGACATCGCGGCAGTGCGTCGTGATGATGCCCTCATCGACGCGATCTCCGGTGACGGTCCGGTAACGACGGAATCGGCCGAAGAGTACGAACTTGCCACGCTGCTGGCGGGATGGCGCGCGGAGATCCTCTCCGAGCCGTTACCGGCCGGCCCCGATCTCGACGAGATCGTCGCCGCGGTCCATCGTGAAATCGATGCCCGCGATGCCGAGACGGCCGGTCGAGCGCGCTCCCGCACCCAGCTTCGCCTGCTGCGTCCCATCGCCGGAGCCGCTGCCCTCGTCGCGATAGCTGTCGGCGGTGCGGCGGCCGTGTCCTACGGCGCCGAACCGGGTGACCCGCTCTGGGGCGTCAAGGAAGTCGTTTTCAGCGAGCAGGCGCAGAGCACCGTCGCGCGGATCGATACGACGTCGAGTCTCGAGCAGGCCGAGCGTGCGCTCGCCGCCGGCGACACCGAGGTCGCCAAGCAACTGCTCGAATCGGCGCAGGTCCGATCCAGCGATGTCGTCGACGCCGGTCAACGAGACGAACTGGGCGACTGGCTGCAGCGACTGTCGGACGAACTGAGCAAGCTCGTGCCGGTCCCGCTGCCGGGTCTGCCGGCACCGGCCCCGGCCCCGGTCCCCGCGCCGGTGCCACCGGCGACGGTCCCGCAGTCCGACGCCGCGGTGCCTCCGCAGACACCCGGCACGACAGGGGAGGGAACCCCGTCGGGCACCCCCTCGGACGCCGCGACGCAACCGTCCCCATCCCCGTCCTCGTCGCCCGATCCGACGATCCTGAACCAGCCGACGACGCAGCCGCCGGTGCCGACGGTCGAGCCGAGCACTCGCCCGACGACCACGCAGCCGCAGACGCAGCCGCCGCCGAGCACCCAGCCGAGCACGCAGCCGCAGACGCCGTCCACCACGAATCCGCCCACCACGACAGCGTCGGCCTCGGCATCGACGACGTCTCTCGAGCAGCAGTCGATCAGCGCGCCGGTGGGTACACCGGGTACGCGCTCGGAAGAGACCACGGAAGTGCCCTGACGGTCACCTCGACGTGAAACGCGGCGCCGGCACACCCGAGGGGGTGGGCGCCGCCCGGTTTGTGGGGGTGGGGTGGAGGGGGGAGGAATAGAAGGCGGGAG